>DAWEIC010000054.1:0-9564 GCA_052364855.1 Collinsella sp. | reverse complement strand
GTCTCGAGGCGCTGTCGTCTCGGGTGCGCGGATCGGTGCTCATGGGCACATCGCTCATGGATGCCGCGAGCGACCCCAAGGGCCAGTTTGCCGTATTCAACGGTCTTGAGTGTGACCGGAGGCATATCGTCTATGCCAAATACGCTCACGAGCGCATCAATGCGTTCGAAAACGAAGTCGTCGACTTCTTTAACCAAACGTTCTACCCGTGTTCTTTGGCCTAGGCGGCCTGGACACTGCCAACAAGAGTGGGCGGCATAGGGCTGCCCGCCAGACAACTAAGGAGATTCTTGTGGCAACTCAGAAATTCACCGGCGTTATCCCTCCCGTCGTTGTTCCCGATACCGAAGATCACCAGCTCGACGTTGCCTCCTTTGAGCGCAGCATCAACCGCATGATCGATGCCGGCGTCGATGGCTTGTTCTTCCTGGGCTCCTCGGGCGAGGTCGTCTTCTCCACCGACGAGCGTCGCCGTCAGATCATCGCCGAGGCCGTCCGTATCGTCGACCACCGCGTTCCCGTTCTGGTCGGCATCATCGACACCGAGACCGAGCGCATGATCGAGCACGGTAAGGTCGCTCAGGAGCTGGGCGCCGATGCTCTCGTCGCCACCTGCCCGTTCTATGCCCTGCAGGGCATGACCGAGGTCGAGGAGCACTTCCGCATCCTGCATGAGGAACTCGACCTGCCCATCTTCGCCTACGACATCCCCGTGTGTGTCCACACCAAGCTCCCCTGGAAGCTCCTTGCCAAGCTCGGTGCCGAGGGCGTTCTGGCCGGCGTCAAGGATTCCTCGGGTGATGACATCTCGTTCCGCTACCTCGTTCAGGAGAACGAGAAGAACGGCCATCCGATGAGCATCCTCACCGGTCACGAGGTTGTTGTCGACGGCGCTTACCTCGGTGGCGCCGACGGTTCCGTCCCGGGTCTCGCCAACGTTGAGCCCGAGGGCTACGTGCGTCAGTGGAAGGCCGCTCAGGCTGGTGACTGGGCTACCGTCAAGGCCGAGCAGGATCGCCTCAACGAGATTTCCCACATCTGGGATGTCACCTCGGGCGTCCAGGGCTATGCCGGTGGCGTCGGTGCCTTCAAGACCGCTATGAACCTCATGGGCATCTTCGACAGCCCGACCATGCCGCGCCCGGTGAAGGCCATGACCGGCGAGAACGTCGAGGCTATTAAGAAGGTCCTCCAGGACAACGGTCTCCTGTAAAGCTTCCCCAGGCACCCGATCTTGGGGCTCAAGTGGTCGGGCGTGACCCATTAGGTCAACGCCCGACCACTTTCACCCCAACCCCGGGCACCTGGAAAACCTTTACCGCGCTGTGGCGGCTAGCCTGACGGCGCATTTCCTGTAGTTGTTTTTATCTCCTAAGGAGAGCGACATGGAGAACAAGTACGTTTGCTCCGTCGATATCGGCGGCACCAAGATTGCGACTGCCATTATGGAGTATCCGGCTGACGGCAGCGTGCCCCATCCCGTATTTGAGGCCGAGGTTCCTACTGAGGCCCAGGAGGGCGGCGAGGCTGTCTTCCAGCGTATCGAGGCGTCCGTCAAGGCCGCTCTTGAGGCGAATCCCGATGTCGAGGTCCTCGGTGTCGGTATCGGTGCCGCCGGCGTTGTCGATCCCAAGACGGGCGCCATCGCGTATGCCAACGAGATCATGCCCGGCTGGTCCGGCGTTCAGTTGGGGCCGCGCCTGCGCGAGGACCTCGGTCTTCCCGTTGCCGTTGTAGGCGACGTGCAGGCTCATGCTCTGGGCGAGGCCCACTGGGGCGTCGGCAAGGGCAAGTTCTCCGTCTTGTGTCTTGGCATCGGTACGGGCATCGGCGGCGCATATGTCGAGAACGGCCGCGTGATGCAGGGCTTCCATGGTGCTGCCGGTCATATGGGCCACATCGAGTGCTCGGCTGCCGCCGGTATTCCCTGCGCCTGCGGGCGTTCCGGCCATCTGGAGTCGGTTGCTTCGGGCACTTCCATTGGTCGTATGTACGATGAGCGCTTTGGTCGCGTCGACCCCAGCCGTCCTTCGGTCGGTCGCGATGTGAACGACCTGTGCCGTGCGGGCGACGCAAAGGCGACCGAGGTCATCCATGACGCCGGCTTTGCGCTGGGGGCCAGCTTGGGCTCGCTCGCTAACATCCTGGACCCTGAGGTCATCGTGCTTTCGGGCGGCGTGATTCACCAAGGTCCCGATTGGCGTTCGCAGACGTGGAAGGATTCGGTGCACGAGGGCTATGCCAGCCAGGCGCTCGATCCGCTTCAGGACACGCCGATCCTCATCGGTTCTCTGGAGGGCGATGCTCCGCTCATCGGTGCCGCCGAACACCTTCTTGCGTCGTTGAAATAAACATAGCTACCAAGTGCGCCTTCTGAGGTGCCGCAGATTGACGTGAAAGAGGAGCGAAGCGTACTTCGGTACGCGAGCGACGGTTTGAACGTCAAGGTGCGGTGTCTCAGAAGGCTGTTTTTGAGAAAGGTTGAGTCGAACATGACCGTTGATCCTTTGATCCAGTCCCTGAAGGGCAAGCTCGTCGTGAGCGTTCAGGCGTATATGGGCGAGCCGCTTCGTACGCCCGAGACCATGGCTCAAATGTCTCGTGCTTGCGAGCTCGGCGGCGCCGCCGCCATTCGCTGCCAGGGCCTTGCCGACATTGCCGCCATTAAGGGTCGCTGTGAGGTCCCCGTTATCGGCCTGTGGAAGGATGGGCACGAGGGCGTTTACATCACGCCGACGCTGCGTCACGCTCGCGCCTGCGTTGCTGCGGGTGCCGATATCGTGGCGATCGACGCCACCGATCGTCCGCGTCCCGACGGCAAGTCGGTCGAGGATACCTTCCGCCCGCTGCACGAGGAGGGTGTGCTCCTGATGGCGGATTGTGCCACCATCGAGGACATTCGCCGTGCGGTTGATATGGGCTTCGACCTTGTATCTACCACGCTTTCTCACGGTGTCGCTGCCATCGACTGCACCATGGCCGATGGCCCCGATCTGCCGCTCCTGCGTCAGGCGACCGAGGAATTCCCCGGTCTTCCCATCATCTGCGAGGGCCGCGTGCACACGCCCGAGGAGGCTCGCGCCGCGATCGATGCTGGCGCCTGGGCCGTTGTCGTCGGCACCGCCATCACGCACCCCACGAGTATTACGAGTTGGTTCAAGGCTGCACTTGAGGCGTAAGACAGGCCTCGTATCCGCTCGGGGCGGTATACTCAATATAGGCAATTGACCGCGCGGGATCCGGGTTGCTGGGTCCCGCGCTTGTTTTCGGGAGGCAGCACATGCAAAAGGGAGATGCCATGGATGCGGCGGAGCGCTCGGAGCGCATCCCCGATATCGTCATCATCACCGGAATGTCCGGATCGGGCCGCACACAGGCCATGCACGTGTTCGAGGACATGGGCTATTTTTGCATCGATAACCTGCCTCCGCGTCTCATCGCCCAGCTTGCCGAGCTCGTCGGCATCAATACGGGCGTGGGCAGGCATCTCGCCGTCACCTGTGACCTGCGCAGCCAGGGCTTGTTCGATGAGCTGCTCGATGCCGTTGCCGCACTCGAGGAGCGCGAGATGAGCTGTGACATCGTGTTTCTCGAGGCCTCTGACGAGGTGCTGATCCGTCGTTATAGCGAAAACCGCCGCCGCCATCCCATTGCCAAGCCGGGGGAGACTACGGCCGATGCGATTCAGCGCGAGCGCCTGCAGCTGCAGGGTGTGCGCGACCGAGCCGATATGATCATCGACACGAGCCGCCTGCGTACCTCTGCGCTGCGCAACAAGCTGCGTATGGCATTTTCCGAGTTGTCCGACCAGCAGCTCATGGACGTTCACGTGTTCTCGTTTGGCTTTAAGCACGGTATGCCCGTCGAGGCGGACATTATGATCGACGTCCGCTTCCTGCCCAATCCGTTCTACGATCCCGAGATGCGCACCATGACCGGCCTCGATAAGAAAGTCTCCGACTTTGTTCTGGACCATCCCAAGACCCAGGAGTTCTGGAAGGCCTGGACGCAGCTGCTCGATACGGTCATGCCCGGCTATATCGCGGAGGGCAAGCCGCAGCTTTCTATCGCCATCGGTTGCACGGGCGGTCAACACCGCAGCGTTGCCATCGCCGAGGCCACGGCACGTTATTTGGAAGGTGCCCAATATCACGTGAGCATTTCCCACCGCGACCTGTCGCGCGCCAACACGAAAGCATAGGCCTGCATGTCGTTTACCGCCGAGGTGCGTGACGAGCTCGCGCGCTGCGAACCCGAATGTGAATACTGCGACTTGTCGACGCTTGCCGCCCTCACGCGCGTGAGCGGTACGCTCTCGCTTACCGGCTCTGGGCGGTATCGTTTGACGGTTGCGACTGAGACGGGAGCCGTCGCGCGCACGATGATCACGCTGACGCATCGTATCCTTAAGCTCAAAACGGAGTTCACCGTCCGTAAATCTGTATTGCATAAGGTTCGAAACTACCTCATCACCTTGCCTGATCAGCCCGATTTGGATAAGGCTCTGGTGCTGCTGGGCATTCTCGACCGTAGGGGAGGGCTCGTCGCTGGTGTTCCCCGGCACATCGTTGCCCGTCCCTGCTGCAGGCTTGCCTACATTCGCGGCGCGCTCATCGCCGGCGGTTTCGTGGCCGATCCCCGCGGCGACTTTCATTTGGAGATCGCGGTGCAGGGCGAGCAGTATGCACGGGGCCTTTGCGATCTATTGGAGCAGATTGGGGTCCATGCGCGCGTTAACGCGCGGCGCGGGTCCTTTGCTGTCTACATTAAGAGTGCCGAGGAGATTGAGCATCTTTTAAAGCTGATTGGTGCCAAGCGCAGCGTTGCCGAGATCGAGGAGGCGCGCGCGGTCAAGTTGGTTAAGAACGATGTGAACCGTCGCGTGAATGCCGAGCTGGCCAATCAGACCAGAAGTGCGGGTGCCGCCCAGCATCAGCTTGCGTTGATCGATGAGCTCGAACAGCGAGGTTTGCGCGACACGCTTCCGGACGCCTTGGCGGTCTTTTGCGACCTGCGCGAGCGCTATCCCGATCTGTCGCTGCGCGATCTGGGCGAGATGGCCGACCCTCCCTTGTCGAAGTCGGCCCTCTACCATCGTGTTTTGAGGCTTGAAAAGCTCATTGAAGCAAACAGGTAGTTGAGCGAAACTGCTACTATACGGATTTAACTGCTGTTTTACTCTTTAAAACGTTTTAACGTAAATTTGATTTTCAATTTCGAGCATTCTCGTGAAATTCAAGTCAAAAAAAAGGTATATTAGGCGAGTGGTTAGTTTGTGGGCCTCAACGGCGGGCGCTGTAGCTCGCGGGGGCCTTACGAAAGGAGACACAATGGCAGTAAAGGTTGCTATTAACGGCTTCGGTCGCATCGGTCGTCTGGCTTTCCGTCAGATGTTCGGTCATGAGGGCTCCGAGATCGTCGCTATCAACGACCTCACCTCTCCCGATATGCTCGCTTACCTGCTGAAGTACGACTCCACGCAGGGCAACTACGCTCGCGATCACGAGGTCGTTGCTGGCGAGGATTCCATCACCGTTGACGGCAAGGAGATCAAGATCTACAAGGAGGCCGACGCTAACAACCTGCCTTGGGGCGACCTTGACGTCGACGTCGTTCTCGAGTGCACCGGCTTCTACACCAGCAAGGCTAAGGCTCAGGCCCACATCAACGCTGGCGCCAAGAAGGTCGTCATCTCCGCTCCGGCCGGCAGCGATCTGCCCACCATCGTGTACAACGTCAACCATGAGACGCTGACCGCTGAGGACAACATCATCTCCGCTGCTTCCTGCACCACCAACTGCCTCGCCCCGATGGCCAAGGGTCTGAACGACTTCGCTCCCATCGTGTCCGGCATCATGACCACCATCCACGCCTTCACCGGCGACCAGATGCCGCTCGACGGCCCGCAGCGCAAGGGCAACTTCCGTCGCTCCCGCGCCTGCTCCGAGAACATCGTCCCGAACACCACGGGCGCTGCCAAGGCCATCGGCCTGGTTCTCCCCGAGCTCAACGGCAAGCTCATCGGTGCCGCCCAGCGCGTCCCGACGCCGACCGGCTCGCTGACCAACCTCTACGCCGTCGTTGACAAGAAGGTCACCGTCGACGAGGTCAACGCTGCCATGAAGGCCTACGCCGAGACCATCTCCGAGACCTTCGCCTACAACGAGGACCAGATCGTCTCCCGCGACATCGTCGGCGAGACCCACGGCTCCATCTTCGACGCCACTCAGACCATGTGCTCTGACCTCGGCAACGGCCAGACCCTCGTTCAGGTCACCTCTTGGTACGACAACGAGAACTCCTACACCTCTCAGATGGTCCGCACCATCAAGTACTTCGAGAAGTTCGTTGCTTAATTTAGCTTTTAGCGAATAGCTCGTTGAGCGTCTAAAGAAGGGCGCGGCCTTATAGGGCTTACACCCTAGGGTCGCGCCCTTTTTATAAGAAATCGTCTGCCGTAATGGGAGGCAGACACGTACGAAAGGTAGAAGCAAACATGGCCTTTACCAAGAAGACCGTCCGCGACATCGATGTCGACGGAAAGCGCGTTCTCGTCCGCGTTGACTTTAACGTGCCTATCAAGGATGGCGTCGTTGGCGACACCACCCGTATCAAGGCTGCCCTGCCCACCATCAACTACCTCGTTGAGCACAATGCTCGCGTCATCCTCATGAGCCACCTCGGTCGTCCCGAGGGCACCGGCTTCCAGCCCGAGCTGTCCCTCGAGCCCGTCGCCAAGAAGCTCGCTGAGCTCTCTGGTCTCGACGTTGCCTTTGTCGCCGACACCTACGGCGAGAAGGCTGCTGAGGCTGTCGCCGCCGTCGAGCCGGGTAAGGTCCTCGTTCTCGAGAACGTCCGTTTTGACAAGCGTGAGAAGAAGAACGATCCCGAGATCGCCAAGAAGCTCGCTTCCTATGGTGACGTCTTCGTTCTCGATGCCTTCGGCACCGCTCACCGCGCCCAGGGTTCCGTCGTGGGCCCCGCCGCTTACCTGCCTGCCGTCGCCGGCTTCTTGCTCGAGAAGGAGGTCGACACGCTGACCGGCATCTTCGCCGAGCCCGAGCGCCCCTTCGTCGCCATCGTCGGCGGTTCCAAGGTTTCCTCCAAGATCGGCGTTCTCGATCACCTCATCGACTCCGCTGACACCCTGATCATAGGTGGCGGCATGGCCTACACCTTCTTCCTGGCTCAGGGCCTGTCCGTTGGTCAGTCCCTCAAGGAAGAGGACTGGGTCGAGCGCGCCGGCGAGATGCTCAAGAAGGCCGAGGAGAAGGGCGTCAAGATCCTGCTCCCCATCGACAACCGCGTTGCCGATCACTTTGGCGAGGACGCTGTCCCCGAGGTTGTCGCTTCCGACGCTATCCCCGACGATCGTGAGGGCATGGACATCGGCCCCAAGACCGAGGAGCTCTACGCCGAGGCCGTCAAGGGCGCCAAGACTGTCGTCTGGAACGGCCCCATGGGCGTCTTCGAGTTCGACAACTTCGCTCACGGCACCCAGGCTATCGCCGAGGCTGTTGCCGAGGCCGACTGCACCTCGATCATCGGCGGTGGCGACTCTGTCGCAGCTGTCAACAAGTTCAACCTGGCCGACAAGATGAGCTGGATCTCCACCGGTGGCGGCGCTTCCATGGAGCTCGTCGAGGGTAAGGCCCTGCCCGGAGTGGAGGCGCTTCTCGATGCCTAATCGCACCTTTCTTATCGCTGGTAACTGGAAGATGAACAACGACGTCGCCGAGGCTGCCAAGCTCGCCGACGAGCTGGCTCAGGCTCTGCCCGAGGTTCCGGCTGGCGTCGAGGTGCTCGTCTGCCCTCCGACCATCGACATCACCACGGTTCATGACCGCATTCAGGCTGCCCCCATCGCCCTCGGTGCACAGAACGTGTACTGGGAGGCCAAGGGTGCCTTCACCGGTGAGTCCTCTTGCGACATGCTCAAGTCCGCTGGCTGCACCTACTGCATCATCGGTCACTCCGAGCGTCGCGACTACTTCCACGAGACCGACGAGGACCAGAACAAGAAGGCCAAGGCTCTCGTTGCCGCCGGCCTTGTTCCCGTCTTCTGCTGCGGCGAGTCCCTCGAGGTCCGCGAGGCCGGCACCTATGTCGAGCACGTCGTGAACCAGGTCAAGGCTGGCCTTGCTGGTCTTGAGATCACCTGCCCCAAGCAGGTCGTTGTCGCCTATGAGCCCATCTGGGCCATCGGCACCGGCAAGACCGCTACCGCCGAGGACGCTCAGGAGGTCTGCGGTGCTATCCGTGAGACCCTCAAAGAGATGTTCGGCGAGGAGCTCGCTAACGGCATCCGCGTGCTGTATGGCGGTTCCGCCAAGCCCGGCAACATCGCCGAGCTCGTCGCCAAGCCCGACGTTGACGGCGCCCTCGTGGGCGGCGCTTCGCTCAAGGCTGCCGACTTCGCCTCTATGGTCGTCAAGGCAGGCGAGTAGGACATATGGCACAACGTCATCTTCCTGCACTCCTGATTATCATGGATGGCTGCGGCCTTGCTCCGGCCGATGGCGAGAACGCCGTCGCCGCTGCCAAGACGCCCTTCCTTGATGGCCTGTACGAGAAGTACCCCCACACCACGCTCGGTGCTTCGGGCGAGGACGTGGGCCTTCCCGACGGCCAGATGGGTAACTCCGAGGTGGGTCACCTCAACATCGGTGCCGGCCGCATCGTGTTCCAGGAGCTTTCGCGCATCAACAATGCCATCAAGGACGGCTCCATCGCCAAGAACGAGGTTTTCGTCAAGGCTATGGACGATGTCAAGGCTGACGGCAAGACCCTTCACCTTATGGGCCTTATGAGCCCTGGCGGTGTTCATTCCCATATGAACCACGTCGAGGCTCTGGTCAAGATGGCTGCCCAGCATGGCGTCAAGACCGTTCGTGTCCACGCCTTTATGGACGGCCGCGACGTCGACCCGCAGTCCGGTGCTGGCTACATGAGCGAGTTCTGCGCCTTCCTGGCTAAGATCTCCGAGGAGACCGGTTGCGACGCTCGCGTCGCCACCGTCTCGGGCCGCTATTGGGCCATGGACCGCGACAACCGTTGGGAGCGCATCCAGCGTGCCTACGACGTCATGGTCAATGCGTCCGATGCCGATACCGACCCCGTTGCCGGCATCAAGGCCTACTACGAGAAGGATCCGCGCGGCGACGAGTTCGTCGAGCCCTTCGCTGCCCACAATGAGGGCATCCACGAGGGCGACGCGGCCATCTTCTTCAACTTCCGTCCCGACCGCGCCCGTCAGATGACCCGCGTGTTCACGGACAAGGAGTTCGACGGCTTTGAGCGCGAGCAGATCAAGCTCTCGCACTTTGTGACGATGACCGAGTACGATCCGACGTTTGACGTCGAGGTCGCCTTCCCCAAGACGTTCCCGGAGAACGTCCTAGCCGACGTCATCGCCGCCAATGGCCTGAAGCAGCTGCACACTGCCGAGACCGAGAAGTACGCCCACGTGACGTTCTTCCTCAACGGCGGCATCGAGGAGCCCAAGGAGGGCGAGGAGCGCGTGCTCGTCGCTTCCCCCAAGGTCGCTACCTACGATCTGCAGCC
>DAWEIC010000053.1:0-9596 GCA_052364855.1 Collinsella sp. | reverse complement strand
GACGCCGCCCTCTCAAGGCGGAGATCACCAGTTCGAATCTGGTACGGGCTACCACGCATCTGATACCCGGACTTCCTATGGAAGGCCGGGTTTTTTATTTTCAAACAACCGTCTGCAATTCCCGTTTGAACCAGAGCTTTGCGTTCTGCCTATGGCCCTTACGGGTACAATATCCAAGATATTTTGACTGTTAGAAGGAGTCTCATGACGGAGTCCTCTCAGCATACGTCTAAGCCCCAGGTCGAGGTTGAGGCCTCGGGCGGAGATGACAATAAGAGCGCACGCCGCGGCGCCATCTTTATCGGCGTCGTGCTGGTAGGTTATATCGTCTATCTGGTGGTAACCGGGCAGATGGGGCAGTTCTGGGCCGCTATGTCGAGCGTCCAGGCGTCATGGCTCGTTGTCGCGTGTCTTTGCATGTTCATGTACCTGTTCTTTGGCATTGTGGCCTATGCGATCGCCGTCTGGCTCGATCCCAATTCGCCCGTCGGCATCCGCGACCTGATCTCGGTCGAGGCGAGTGGCATCTTCTTTGGCAACCTGACGCCCATGATGATGGGCTCCACCCCGGCTCAGATCTATCGCCTGACCAAGGCCGGCCAAAACGTGGGCGAGGCCGGCGCCACGCAATTCACGCGCTTTATCGTGTACCAGTTTGGCCTGGTCGCCTGGGGCGCTATCCTGCTGCTCGCCCGTATGCCGTTTTTTGCCGAACGCTACGGCGACATGACGCTGCTGTGCGTCTTTAGCTTTGGTGGACACTGCTGCATCTTGCTTGGCATCTTCGCCGTCGCGCTCATGCCTAAGACCGTCACGCGCGTCGCCCATTGCATCATCAATTGGCTCGAGCGCATTGGTGTCTCGGCCACTAAGATCGAGAGTTGGCGCACGTTTGTCGATGGCGAGATCTACTCCTTCTCCGAGAAGTTCAAGCTTTCGGCCGGACATTTTTCTTCCATGCTGCTCACCGTGTTTATCACCATGCTGCAGCTCGCGTTTTTCTATCTGGTTCCGTATTTCCTGATGCTTGCCTTTGGCCACCACGAGGTCGACTTTTTCTCGGTCATGGCCGCGAGCGCCTTTGTCCAGCTGTTAAGCTCTGCGGTTCCCTTGCCCGGTGGAACTGGTGGCGCTGAGGGCGGCTTTGCATTGTTCTTGGGTCATTTCTTCGGTTCGGCTTCGACCGCCGGCTATCTGCTGTGGCGTCTCATTACGTTTATTGCGCCTACCATTTTGGCTGCGCCCCTGCTGGGACTTAAGAGCGCCCACAACGAGAGCATCCATGCGCGCTGGGATCGCGTGATGCGCAAGCTCGGCCGCACGCCTCAGACGCCCTCTGCGCCCACTAAGCCGCACCCCACGAATGCTGTTACCGTTGATCCCAAGAAGCACGCTCAGAAGGCTTCTGGGACCGCAAAGCCGGCTCATAAGGCCTATGTGCGTCAGACAGGAGACGGTATTCGCGTATCTCCGTCGGCACTCAATAAGAAGAAGCACCCTAAGTTGCAGTAGGACAGTCGTGCGTTCTTCATGATGCGGGGCATATTTGTGCTGTATGGGGGATAATCATCTTACGTAGATTATCTCTCATCTGTTGATGAATGCTCGCATATCGAAGGGACACGCCCATGGCAACCAGCAAACCGCGTCTTGATCGTCGCATCGTTCGCAGCCGTAATGCCATCCTTTCCGCTTTCGAGCGCCTGCTCATGGAAAAGCCGCTGGCAGACATTACGGTGAGTGCCATCGCGCGCGAGGCCAATGTCGACCGCAAAACCTTCTACGTGCACTTTGGCACGGTTGACGGCCTGCTCGATGCCATTGCCGTCGATGTGGTGGAGATGATTGTCGACTCGGTCGAGAAAACGCTTGCTTCAATGGACGGCGACACCAACGAGCGCGCTCTTGGCGCGGCGGCGACCTTCTTTAAAACCGTTAACGAGGCACTGTGCAACAACTTGGTGCTCAATCGTCAGCTGATCGAGAACATTCCGCTCGATGATTTTATGGCTCGTCTTCGTGCGCCGCTCGAGCACGAGATTGCCGAGCGCGATCTGCTGCCCCAAGGTCTCAAGGACGAAATGTTCGACTACTATCTGGCGTTTTTGCTGTCGGGTATTATCGGTATCTATCGCACGTGGGCGCTGTCTGACGGCTCGGTTCCTATCGAGCGTGTCTCGGAGGTTGCCAACGACCTCACGCTCAACGGCCTTTCGAGTCTGGAATCTCGCTTGGATTAGGCCTAGTTGGGCTCGTCGGCGTGGAAATTCCTGTTCACGAGGTTCTCCGGCGCCTTGGAGACCTCGCCGGCGTAGGAGCTGTAGCCTGAGGATCCTTAAAAAAAAGTCCAGTTTATCCTTCCCACTCCAATTGGGAATCCTCCGATGCGCCTTCGCACGCTCGCATGACCTCGATACCATGCGAGCGTGCGAAGGCGACGAGCTCTGCGTTGCGGGCGTTTATGGTGCCGAAGGCGGCGGGGCACACGATAAGGCGCGTGCAGTGGACGAGGAGCTCTTTGGCGCGGGCTATGGTTTTATCCCCGATCGGCTCGAAGGCGCGCTCGGCCACGCATTCCGTCGCCAGATCGCGCGCGAGCTCGCAGTCGATGTCCCCTTCGTGCAGAACGCCCGCGTAGAACGCCTTGCCCTGCCGGATGAGCTGGCGAAACACAGCCGACCCCGTACCTGCGCCGGCGATGACGAACGTGTGCGCATCGCCGTGCGGGCGCCCAATTTCCACGCTGCCGAAGCGCTCGTTGAAGGTGCCATGTTGCAGGCCGTAGAGCTCGCCAATCGTCTCGCGCGTGAATATGTCCTCGGGTGCGCCGGCGCGGAAGACCCGGCCGTCCTTCACGCAAATCACCTTGTCGGCGCTTTTCTGCGCGAGCTCGAGTTCGTGGATGGACATGATGACAGCAACATTCCGCGATTTCGCAAGGTGGCGAAGTATTCGCAGCAGGTCGATCTGGTAGCGGATATCGAGATACGACGTGGGCTCGTCGAGCACGAGCACACGCGGATCCTGCGCGATGGCGCGTGCGAGCATGACGCGCTGGCGTTGCCCGTCGCTTATCTGCATGAAGTCGCGCTCGGCAAGCTTTTCCACATGTGCGGTTTTCATGGCCTCGTCGACCCGATTATGGTCGTCGGGCGTGAGTGTGCCCATTCGCCCGGTGTAGGGATGCCTTCCCGCCTCTACGATATCGCGGCAGGTGAGGAGCTCGGTCCGGGGGCGATCTGTCAGCATAACGGCAAGGTTCCTTGCGAACTCCGCCGTCTTCCATCGGGAAATCTCCCGCCCGTCGAGCTCGACCGCGCCGGCAAGCGGTGCCAGATGGCGTGTGATGGTTTTCAAGATGGTCGACTTGCCCGAGCCGTTCGGCCCGATGAGTGCCACGACGTCGCCCGCGCGAACCTCCAGATCGACGCCTTCGACTACGACCTTCTTGTCGTAGCCCGCCGACAGGTCGCTTATGCGGAAAAGCGGCGCTCCGTCAGCCTGCGTTTTTACCGGGGTTTCGAGGTTCGACTCCCCTCCGAGCGTTTTGGGCCGCGGCACGAATTCCCCCATCTACCTCACCCGCTTCTTCAACATGAGCGCGATAACCACCGGTGCGCCGAAGATGGCGGTGACGGCGCTGATGGAAAGCTCGACGGGAGAGAACAGCGTGCGCGCGATCAAATCGCAGCCCGCGCAAAAGATGGCGCCTCCCAAGAAGCACGCAGGAATCACGCGGATAGGCTTCGACGACTTCAGCGCCGACTTAACGAGATGCGGAACCGCGATGCCTACGAACGACACCGGACCAGCGAACGCGGTCACGCAGGCGGAGAGCATGCTCGCTAGAAGGACGAGCACCACGCGGAAGCGTGCGACGTTCACGCCGACGCTTTTCGCGTAGGCTTCTCCCAGCTGGAAGGCGGAAAGGGGCTTCGATATCGCGAATACGCATGCGCTCACGGTGATCACCACGACCGCGATGACCGCGATGTCGTCCCAGCTCGAACCCGAGAAGCTACCCAAAGACCAGTTGTGCAGGTTCACGATGGACTGGTCGTCGGCGAAGGCGATGAGGAAGTTCGTCGCCGCCGAGCAGATGTATCCCACCATGACGCCCGCCACGATGAGTATGGCCATGGAACTTATGCGCCGTGCGATGAGGAGCACGAAGCCGATGGTGATAAGCGAGCCCAGAAACGCTGCGGCCACCATGGCCGGCGAGGACATGGCCTGGTTCGCGCCCAGAAGTACGATCATCGTAAGCGCGACGACGAACTTTGCGCCCGAGGAGACGCCCAAGATGAACGGGTCGGCGATGGGATTGTTGAAAAACGTCTGCAGCAGGAACCCGGAGAGCGAAAGTGCCCCGCCGAGAAGCACGGCTGAAAGCACGCGCGGCAGGCGAATCTCCCAGATGACTTGGCTTTCCATGGAATTGGCCGCGCCGCCCGAAAGGATGCCAGGGATGTGGTCTGCGGGCACGAGCACGCTCCCGATGCACAGGTTGGCCCCGACGAGCACGATGAGGGCAACAGCGAGCAGCGCCGTCACGACGCGACACCGCGCGGCGCGCCCCGATTCGTCGTATGTCATGGAAAGTCGGCTTTTCATGGTGCTAGCCGAGCTTCCTCAGATAATGGAAGTCGCTCGCGTCATCGCCGGTGAACGCCCCGTGCAGTTCGTCGATAATGTCGGCGGTAGAAGTCATCTGCTGGTACATGTCGGCGCTTGTGACCCAGACGTTGCCGTTCTTCACGGCTTTGAACTGCGACAATAGCGCGTTTTTGCCTACGAAGTCGTTCAAGGTGGCAACCGATTCGTCGATGGTGCCGTTGTAGACGATGATGTCGGCATCCTTCGCCGTCGCGTAGAAGCGCTCCATTTCGAGCGTTACTGACGAACCTGACGTCGACGCCGTCTGCGCGTCATCGAGCGCGTAGTTGCCGCCTGCAAGCTCGATCATCTGCGCCACGTAGTCGCCCGCCCGCCGCGTGACGGCGGCCCCGTTCGAGTTAATGTAGAAATACGCCACGGTTTTACCTGACGACGCGAGCCCCGACGTTTGCTCGACGCGGGCCTTCTGCTCGTTGAACAGGTGCGCGGCCTCGTCTTCCTTGTTGAACAGGACGCCGAAAAGCTTAATCCACTCGACGCGCCCGAGTGCTTCGGGCTCGCTCGACGACTGTTCGGTGAGCACGACGAGCCCGAGTTTCTGCAGCTTTTCCTTCACATCGGGTGTGTGGTTGATCATGGTGTTTTCGATGGCGAGCGTGCAGCCCGAGGCCGATATTCGCTCGTAGTCGGGCGCGCTGTACTTGCCGCCGTAGGCGATCGCCCCGCTTTCGAGCGCGCTTTTGAAGCCCGCGACCGAGCAATCGTCGGCCTTCGTGCCCGACATGAGGATATTGTCGTTCGCATCGAGCGCGTCGACCAGGCACATCGTCGCCGACGACACGAGGTACACCTTGTCGGCGGGGCGCCTTATGACCGCGATGTCGGAGCTCAACCCATCAGGTACCTTCGCATCTTGCGGCACCACGAGGAAGCGCTCCCCGTTCGAAATGCAGATAAGCCGCAGGCCGCCTTCGAACTCGTCGACAGTGAAGTGCTCGGCGTATTCAAGCTGAAGCGTCCCCGTCGGCTTCCAGCCGCAGCCCAAATCGGCGTTGTGGAAGTCGGCCGCGGCGCTTGAGGCCGTTCCCGCAGGGGAGCCGCCGCTTGCTTCGTCGCCCGATTTCTCCTTCATGGTGGATGAGTCGAAGTGGATCGTGTAGTCGATGGTGTGCGGCGTCGACATGGCGACGGTCTCGGCCGACACGGCGATGTCCTCGTCGAGCGTGACGGGTATCTCGAACGTGGAGTTGCCGCCGTCGTTTATGGGCGCGTAGTCCACGCCGTCGACGGTCATCTTGTCGTAGTTCGAACTCGACCAGGTGATGGTCGCGGTGTAGGTGTCGCCATCCTTCACAATTGTGGTTGGTGAGGCGATGCTTGCGCGCCCTGACCCGCCGGAAAGCGAGACGCTCACAGTGTATTCCTGAGAGGCCGTCGTGGCACCGGTCGCGTTCGGGCTCGCACTGCACCCCGCGAAGGGAAGCGCGAGCAGGGCGACGAGAACGCAGGCGATCGCGCGCGCCGCGATGCTGTGGCGCTTTCTGTTTTCCCCCTTGGGAAGAATCGACCGCATGGCGTTACTTCAGTGCGTCGGCGCGCAGATCGACGCCGGCGGATTCGAACACGAGCGTGCGGTCGTACCACTGCTCTTTTCTAATACTCCACGCGGCGCAGGCGGTGTCCTCGTCGAGCGCTTCAACGGGCACGTCGTAGGTGTACTTGCCTTCCGCGTTTTCCACATAGGGGATGAAGTCGGCCTCGCTCGCGGCGGCAGCCTCGTCACTCGTGCCCATGAAGAGCTTGCCGTAGCCCGTGCCGGAAAGTGTCATCACGCAGTGCATGGAGCCGTTTTCCACGATGAGCTGGGCGTCCACAATCCTGAACATGTTCGAGCTGGAATCTACGGTGATCGGATAGGTGCCGTCGGCCACCTTGTCGGCGGTGATGGGGGCAGCGCTTGCGCCCTCGGGCGCATCGGCCGCCTGTTCGGTCTTTTCCTGGGAATCGGCATCGCTTGCCTTTGCGCTGTCGATTGAATTTCCGCCGCAGCCGGCGAGCGAGAACGCGAAAAGCGCCGTCGACAGGGCGAAGGCGAGGGTTTTCTTCAACATGGAGGGGTTCCTTTCAATCGCTTCGACCGCCCGCGCCGTGCTGTGGGTGGGCGGGATGCGAATGCAACGGGCATGCGCCGTCAGTCGGGGAAGGCGCATGCCCGTTGCACGGGGACGCGACCGGCGCCCCCGTGCGCGGCGAGTTTACAGCTTGGCGATGGCGTCGTCCACGTGCGAGACGTAGATGTCGTCGACCGCGGCGTTCTGTCCCAGACCCTGGAGCAGGCACGTCACTTCGAAGCCGGCGGCCACGAACTTTGCAGCCCAGCTGTCGGGGTCGGTCTCGTCTGCCATGTCGTTGTTCGCATGGTCGCCCGCGACCACCATGAACGGCGCGAGCACGGCCTTCTTGTAGCCTGCGGCGCTCGCGGCGGCGATAACATCCTCACAGGTCGGCTCAGCCTCGACGGTGCCGACGAAGAACTGCGTCAAGCCCTCGTTCTTGAACACTTCCTGCATCTTGGCATAGTCGGCGTTGGAATCGGCTTCGGTGCCGTGGCCCATGAGGCACAGCGCCGTCTTGCCGTCGTCGAATGACGCCATGTTCTCCTTAATGGCTGCGGCCACCTTCTTGTAGTCGTCGTCGGAGGTGAGCAGCGGGTCGCCGAGCGAGATCTTGTCGAACTTGTCGGCGTACTTGTCGAGCTCGTCTTTCACGTCGGCGTATTCCAGGCCAGCCATGAGATGCGTCGGCTGCACGACAATTTCCTTCACGCCGTCTTCCACGCAGCGGTCGAGCGCCTCGGTCATGTTGTCGATCGTGATGCCGTCGCGCTTCTTCAGCTTGTCGATGATGATCTGCGCGGTGAAGGCGCGGCGGATGTCGTAGTCCTGCCAGTACTTCTCGCGGATAGCGTCTTCGATGGCGCCGATGGTGATGTGGCGCGAGTCGTTGTAGCTCGTGCCGAAGCTCGTGACGAGGATGACCGGCTTCACGGCCTTCTCCTTTTCGCTCGATTTCTCGGAACTCGCGGAGGTGCTGGAGCAGCCCGCGAGCGCGACTCCGGCGAGCGCGAAGGCTCCGGTTGCTGCGGCGCCCATGAAGCCGCGGCGTGACATCTGGTCGGACATGGTTTTTCCTTTCCTCGGTTTGCCGGTCCCCCGGCGACAGTTGCTTGTCGGCACAAGCGAAAGAAAAGCGCACCCCTCGGGGTTCACAAGGAGCTAACGCCACGGCGATGCCGTGAGGAAAAGGCGAAGCAGTCTGGCTTGGGGCGCGAGGCGGTTCGCCCGCGCGTCCTATACAGTAATGTCCCTTGCCCAGGATTCCCACCTGGTTCCCTCCGCAAGCCAGCGCGGGCTGTGCGGGCGCCGCGCCGGTCATTTCCTTTTATCCGATTGTCATATGCTCGTTGCCGAATCTTTTACTATGATAGTGGGCACTTGTGAACGTGTCAAAGCCAGGGCGGGCGGCATTGCGCCTCCTGCCTGCGTATTTGCGCCGATTGCCGCCGCAGGCGCCGTGTTTTGTCCGCTGCGCGAATGGCGGCGTAAACGGTTGCGATGAGAAACGGGAAGGGAAGGCTCGGATGATTCATATCGTTGGCGCAGGCTCGGGCGCCGCCGACCTTATCACGCTGCGCGGGGCGCGCCTTCTGCGCGCGGCCGACGTGGTCGTTTGGGCGGGGAGCCTTGTGAACCCCGAGCTGCTCGCCGAGTGCAAGGAATCCTGCGTCGTCTACGACAGCGCGCACATGACCTTGGAGGAAGTGCTCGACGTGATGTGCGCGGCGGATGCACGGGGCGAGGAAGTGGTGCGCCTGCACACGGGCGACCCGTGCCTGTACGGCGCCATCCAGGAGCAGATGGACGCGCTCGACGCGCGCGGCGTGGACTACGAGGTGGTTCCCGGCGTGTCGAGCTTTTGCGGTGCCGCGGCGGCGCTTCGCCAGGAATACACGCTGCCGGGAATCAGCCAGTCGGTCGTGATCACGCGGCTTTCCGGACGCACCCCCATGCCCGCGGGCGAGGGCATGCGCACCATGGCGGAAAGCGGCTCGACTATGGTCATCTTCCTGAGCTCGGGTATGCTCGCCGAGCTTTCCGCCGAGCTTTTGGCCGCGGGCCGCAGCTCCGATGAGCCGGCGGCGCTCGTGTACAAGGCGACCTGGCCTGAGGAGCGCGTGGTGCGATGCACAGTGGGCACGCTCGCCGATGCGGGCGCGCGAGAGGGCATCGACCGCACGGCGCTCGTGGTGGTGGGCCGCGTGCTCGGAGCTCGCGGCGGACTTGCGCACGACGGCGCGCAAGCGGAGTCCTACGAGCGCAGCAAGCTTTATGACCCTTCGTTTGCCACGGGGTATCGGAAGGCGAGCAGCTAGCGTGGCCTTCGAGCACTACATATATACCGGGACGACCCGCCTGCGCTGCGGCTACACCACGGGGAGCTGCGCCGCGCTCGCGGCGAAGGCGGCCTGCGAGATGCTCTTGTCGCGAAAGCCCGTCGGCCGCGTGTCGATCGTCACCCCCGGCGGGCTGCCCGTCGAGGTGGACGTGGTCGACGCATGCATCGGCGAGGGGTGCGCCCAGTGCGCCGTGCGAAAGGACGCAGGCGACGATGCCGATGTGACCGACGGCGTGCTCGTGTACGCGCGCGTGGAACATGCGGGGTCGGGCACGGGTGCTGCGGGCAGCAAGGATGTGCCCGCGCACGAATCGGAAGTTTCCGTCGATGGCGGCGTGGGCGTGGGGCGCGTGACGTTGCCCGGGCTCGAGCAGCCGGTGGGGGCGGCCGCCATCAACGCGACGCCGCGCGCGATGATCACTTCGGCGGTGCGCGAGGTGTGCGCCGTGCACGGCTTTTCTGGAGATATTGCTGTGACAATTTCGGTACCCGAGGGTGTTGCCCTTGCCGAAAAGACCTTCAAC
>DAWEIC010000052.1:0-9851 GCA_052364855.1 Collinsella sp. | reverse complement strand
CAATGGGGACAGGCACCTTTGTGGTGGTTTTGGCCTTAGCCCGTCCCCTGCTGTTAGACCGTGATGACGTTGTCCATTGCCCGGTACTTGGCGGGGACCTCGCCTGCGGTAATAATCGTTGCGTCGCGGAAGTCCGCGAACTTGACGGGCGCCACCATGCCAAATTTACTGGCGTCCGAGATTACGAAGCGTTTGGCGGTATGACGCATCGAGATGCGCTTGACCTGTGCTTCCTCGATATCCGGTGTGGTGAGACCTTGCTCGGCCGCGATGCCGTTGGATCCCCAAAAGCCGCAGTTGAAGTTATAGCGGTCCAGGGTTGCCAAGGCATCGGGGCCAACGAGCGCCTCGGTCTCGGGTTTGAGCTCGCCGCCCAGCACCACGGTACGCATGCCGCGCAAAGCAAGGTGCTGAGCATGGAGCACGGAATCGGTCACATAGGTGACGCCGTCGAGACGCGGAAGATGCTCGATGAGCTTGAGGGTCGTTGAGCCCGAATCGATATACACAAAGCTATCGGGCTCCACCAGGGCCGCGGCACGAGCACAGATGCGCTCCTTGTCATCGTTATGGAGATCACTGCGTTCGCTGATCGTCAAGTCGCGCGTCACGTGCGCGCGCTCCAGACTCGTCGCACCTCCGTGCACCTTGGCGATACGGTGCGCGCGGTCGAGCGTTTGCAAGTCACGGCGAATGGTGGACGGTGTCACGCCCAGGGCCTCGGCAAGTTCCGGCACGGTAACCGAGCCGGCCTGCTGCACCATCGACACGATCGCATTGAGCCTATCTTCCGCAAGCATCGCTTACTCCTCCTCGGGGTAGACGACTCCCCAATCGGCGCGGAGCTTGGTCATGAGCTCCATCACATCAGAAGCATAATCCAGAAGCTCACGCTTGGAATCGTCGCCGGCGACGGCCTGCTCGAGGTCAGCCATCTCGTAGCACAGGGCATAAGCCTCGGTGCCAGCGTGGACCTCCTCACGGCGACCGTCCGCAGTCCACACGATGGTCGCATGGTCGGCGCGCGGATACTCGTTGACCTCGATATAGCACTTGTCGAAGCTAATGACCGAACGCTTGGGCTGCTTGGAGTGGAGCGTGAGGCTCACCACGCCCAGCTGCTGTTCGGCATTACGGCAGACGATGCCGCCTGCAACGTCAACACCGGTCTCGCAGGTGTTGCCCAGCGAAACGACCTCAGCGGGCTGGCTTGCCATAAAGAGACGCATGACGGACAGGGCATACACGCCAATATCGAGCATGGCACCGCCAGCAAGGTTGCGGTTGTAGAAGCGATTGGTCAGATCGCCGTACTCCTTATAGCTACCAAAGTTGAGCTGAGCAAGGTTCATACGGCCAAAGTCGCCCGCATCCATGCGACGGCGCAGCTCCTGATACAGCGGCATGTGGAGCACCGTGGTGGCATCCATAAGAACCACGTTGTGCTCGTCGGCGATGGCACGGGCCTCGTCAAGCTCGGCGGAATTGAGGGTAATGGCCTTCTCGCAGAGCACGTGCTTGCCGGCGGCCAGCGCAGCACGCAGATAGGTGATATGCGTGTTGTGCGGCGTGGTGATATAGACGGCGTCGATGTCCGGATCGGCGTAGAGGTCCTCGACCGTCTCGTACACCTTCTCGACGCCATACTGCTCGGCAAAAGCCTGGGCTTTGGAAAGCGTACGGTTGGCGACACCCGCGAGCTTGCGGCCGGCCAGCGCGAGGGACTGGGCCATTTGGTTGGCGATAACACCGCACCCGATCACTGCCCAACGAAGCTCGGGAGCCGTAAAGATGTCGTTTGGGAACGGCTGATTCTGGACCGAGGCAAACGCCGCCTTTGCGGCTGCCTCGGCGTCGAGCGGAGCCTGTTTGGAATCTGCCATGATGTGCCTCCTGAGTCATCGGAAGTCCTTCATTTCTAACAACCCTATAGTCGCACAATTGCGCGCGTATCTGCTCGTGTTTGCGTATTTATTTGTTTATCGGTCATTATTTAGCCATATTTTGCACATTTTTACGCGGTCATACGCATTAACACGCAATGCTATGCGCGATAATGCGCATGCGAAGATCCTTGTAAAGGATAAAGAAGCGGAACACCAAAGCCCAAAAAGGCAGAGCAGGCTGTCTTACTCTTCCCCTCTAGGGGCATCAGGCATCAATGGACCGTCCCAAACTGCCGACACATGGGGACTGTCCCCAACTGCCGGGACTACTCATTTAAGTCTGTCCCCAATGAGCACAATCACTCATGTAAGTCTGTCCCCAATGAGTATTTGATGCAACCGGAATGACAGGACGGCAGAACCGAAGCCATCGAGTGGGGATAGAAAAAGGCCCGGGTGCCGTGGGGCATCCGGGCCTTTGCTAGCAACTTGATGTTGCGGGCAGCTTAGAACTTGTGGCCGCACTTCTTGCAGACGCGCAGCTTGTTCTTGCCGTCCTTCTCGTGACCGACGCGGGTAACCTTACCGCACTCGGGGCAGACGAGATTGACGTTGGAGGCGTCGATGGGAGCCTCCTGCGAAACGATGCCGCCCTGCTGGTTGGCAGCGTTGGGCTTGACGGCCTTCTTGACGACCGAAACGCCCTCGACAACGACCTTGTTCTCGGCGGGGAGAGCACGCAGGATAACGCCCTGCTTGCCGCGATCCTTACCAGAGAGAACCTGGACCTTATCGCCCTTCTTGATATACATATATCTCCCCTAACTACAGGGTCTCGGGAGCGAGCGAGACGATCTTCATGTACTTCTTGTCACGAAGCTCGCGAGCGACGGGCCCGAAGATACGGGTGCCGACGGGCGAACCATCGTTGTTGATGACAACGCAGGCGTTCTCATCAAAGCGAATGTAGGAGCCATCCTTGCGGCGGATCTCCTTAACGGTGCGAACGACGACGCAACGGACAACGTCCTTCTTCTTGACGTTGGCGCCAGGGGTAGCCTCCTGGACAGCACCGATGAACACATCGCCGATGCCTGCATAACGACGCTTGGAACCGCCAAGCACCTTGATGCAGCGAATCTTGCGAGCGCCGGAGTTGTCGGCGACGTTCAGCATGGTTTGCATCTGAATCATGGTAGATGTTCCTCCGAACTAAGAACCGAAGAGAGGTGCGCAGCCTTTATACGGCCCGTGGTATGCAAGCCAGGCATACGCACATCTTCGGAAACGTACAAGTCGTAAGAGCGACTGCTTATTTAGCGCGCTCGACGACCTCGATGAGGCGCCAACGCTTCATCTTGGACATAGGACGGGTCTCCATAACGCGGACGGTATCGCCCACGCCAGCCGTGCACTCCTCGTCGTGAGCGTGCAGCTTCTTGGAGCTGGTCATCATCTTGCCGTACTTGGGGTGACGCTTGCGCTCGGTGATGGTGACAACAATGGTCTTGGCACCGGAGACGGAGGTAACGACACCCGTACGGACCTTACGCGAGTTACGCGAATCAGTCATGTTCTCTCCTTAGGTCCTACTCGGCGACAGCGGACTTCTCCGCTGCGATCTCGCGGGCGCGCTGCTCCGTGAGGACGCGAGCGATGTCCTTCTTCACGGTGTTGACGCGAGCGGTGTTGTCCAGCTGGCTGGTGGCCATCTGGAAACGAAGGTTAAAGAGCTCGGCGCGCATTTCCTTCAGCTTCTCAACGAGCTGAGCGTCCGAGAGCTCACGAATCTCTGCGGGCTTCATTAGTTCTCCTCCTTGGCGGCGGCGGCGTCCTCAGCAGCCCACTTGGCCTCGAGAGCGGCCTCCTCAGCCATCTCCTTCTCGATGCGCTGCTCAGCGTTCTTGGCAGCAACAATCTTGGTCTTGATGGGAAGCTTGTGCTGTGCAAGACGCAGAGCCTCGCGAGCGACCTCCTCGGGCACGCCCTTGACCTCGAACATGATGCGGCCGGGCTTGACGACGGCCACCCACTCCTCGGGGTTACCCTTACCAGAACCCATGCGAGTCTCGGCAGGCTTCTTGGTGATGGGCTTATCGGGGAAGATCGTGATGTAGACACGACCGCCACGCTTCATGTAGCGGGTCATGGCAATACGAGCGGCCTCGATCTGACGGTTGGTGATCCAATGGGCCTCGAGAGCCTGGATACCAAACTCGCCGAAATGCAGCTCGGTATTACCCTTGGCCTGGCCCTTCATGGAGCCACGCTGCACCTTGCGGTGAAGAATACGCTTAGGGGCAAGCACTACTGACCCCTCCTCTCGGAGTTACGACGACGAGGACGGGAAGAGCCCTCGAGTGCAGGGTTGGGAACAGGCTGGCCCGGGAGCTTCTCGCCCAGGTAGATCCAGACCTTCACGCCGCAAGCGCCCATGGTGGTGCTGGCGACAGCCGTGCCGTAGTCGATCTTGGCACGGAGGGTGTGCAGAGGCACGCGACCCTCGCGGTACCACTCACGACGGCCCATCTCGGCACCACCGAGACGACCGGAGCACTGGATACGGATGCCCTTAGCGCCGGCCTTGCGGGCGGACTGGACAGCCTTGCGCATAGCGCGACGGAAGGCAACGCGGCCCTCGAGCTGCTCGGCAATGGACTGAGCAACGAGGTTGGCGTCGAGCTCGGGGCGCTTGATCTCGACAACGTCGACGGAGAGCTGGCCCTTGGAGACGCCAGCGACCTTCTCGAGCTCGGTGCGGAGGGTATCGATCTCGGCACCCTTCTTACCGATGACAACGCCGGGGCGAGCGGTGAGGATGATGACCTTCACCTTGTCGCCAGCGCGCTCGATCTCGACGCGGGAGACAGCTGCGCGGGAAAGACGCTTCTCGAGGTACTTGCGGATCTCGAGATCGTTACCGAGGGTCTTAGCGTAATCCTTCTCTGCGAACCAGCGGGAGCGCCAGTTCTCGGTGATGCCAAGACGGAAGCCGGTGGGGTAGACTTTCTGACCCATACAGCTTTACGCCTCCTTTCGAGGAGCAACGACGACGGTGATGTGGGAAGTACGCTTCAGAATGCGAGAAGCGGAACCCTTGGCGCGGGGACGGATGCGCTTAAGCGTCGGACCCTCGTCAACATAGGCAGCGGCGACAACCAGGTTGTCGGCACGCAGACCGTTGTTGTTCTCGGCGTTCGCAACGGCAGAACGGAGAACCTTCTCGACATCCACGGCGACGGCGCGGTCGCAGAAGTGGAGGATGTCGAAGGCCTGAGCGACAGGCTTGCGGCGGATCAGATCGACCACCAGGCGGGCCTTGCTGGGGGAAACACGCACGTACTTAGCGACGGCGCGAACCTCGGTGGCCTCAGTTTCAATAGACTTAGTTGCCATTTACGGTTAACCCCCTATTTGGCCTTGTGGCCACGGAACGTACGAGTCGGCGCGAACTCGCCGAGCTTGTGACCAACCATGGACTCGGTAACATACACGGGCACATGCTTGCGGCCGTCGTGGACGGCGATGGTGTGACCAACCATCTCGGGGAAGATGGTGGACGCGCGGGACCAGGTCTTCACGACGTCCTTCTTGCCAGCCTCGTTCATCGCGGTGATACGCGAGAGAAGGCGAGTCTCCACGAACGGGCCCTTTTTGAGACTTCTGCTCATAAGTGCTTTCTCCTAAAACTCGGTATCCGAAATTACTTCTTACGGCGACGAATGATGTGCTGGTTCGAGACCTTCTTCTTCTTGCGCGTACGAAGGCCCTTCGTCGGCTTACCCCAGGGGGTAACGGAGGGACGACCAGAGGTGTGGTTCTTGCCCTCGCCACCGCCGTGCGGGTGATCGACAGGGTTCATGACGGTACCGCGGACGGTCGGGCGCACGTTCATGTGACGCTTACGGCCGGCCTTGCCGATGACGATGTTGGAGTGATCGGCGTTGCCGACCTCACCGACGGTGGCGCGGCAGGTAACGAGGATGCGGCGCATCTCGGAGGAAGGCATACGGACGATGGCGTACTTGCCCTCCTTACCCATCAGCTGGCAGGAGTTACCGGCGGAACGGGCGATAGCAGCGCCCTTGCCCGGCTGGAACTCGACGGCGTGGATGAGCGTACCGACGGGGATGTCGGCGAGGGGCAGAGCGTTGCCCGGCTTGATGTCGGCGTCAGAACCGGACATGATGGTCTGACCGACCTCGAGGCCCTTGGGGGCCAGGATGTAGCGCTTCTCACCGTCAGCGTAGTGCAGCAGAGCGATGCGAGCGGAACGGTTCGGATCGTACTCGATCGTGGCAACCTTGGCGGGCACGCCGTCCTTGTTGCGCTTGAAGTCGATCACGCGGTAACGACGCTTCACGCCGCCGCCCTGATGGCGGGTGGTGATGCGGCCGTTGTTGTTACGACCGGCCTTCTTGGGCAGGGGCTCGAGAAGAGACTTCTCGGGCTTGGTGCAGGTGATCTCGGAGAAGTCGGAGATCGTCTGCCAACGCCTACCAGCGGAGGTCGGCTTAAGGTGCTTTACAGCCATTACAATCCCTTTCAATAGGAATCCGTTAGCCATCGCAGACAGGGATTCGAGGTTCTGCCTCGGGTGCGATGACACCGGACGTATACACGGTTCCGGGCGTGTCCATTTTATACGCCCAAAACCTTGAGCTCCCGCCTCCCCTATTTGGGAGGCATGAGCTCACTCAACAGCAGCGAGTCTTAGGCCTGGTTGCCAAAGACCTCGATGGTGTCGCCCTCGGCCAGCGTGACGATGGCCTTCTTCCAAGAACGGGTCTTGCCGGCGACATAGCGCACGCGCTTGGTCTTGGGCTTGACCGTCAGGGTGTTCACGCGAACGACCTTGACGCCGAAGATCTCCTCGACAGCGTCCTTGATCTGATACTTGTTAGCATCCTTGGCGACCTCGAACGTGTACTTGTTCAGCTCCATGCCGGAGAAGGAACGCTCGGACACGATCGGACGGATGATGATCTCGTGGGCGGTCATTTATGCAAGCACCTCCCCGAAGTGAGCGGCGATGTCGGCGGGCATCAGCACAGCGTTGTTGTTGACGAGATCGTAGGTGTTGGCCTCGTCGGCGGTGATGATGAACGTCTTGGGAATGTTGCGGAACGACAGGTAGGCGTTGACGTCCTCATCGCGAACGATGATGGTCAGACGCTTGCCCTCAAGGCCGAGAGCCTTGAGCATGGCAACGGCAGCCTTGGTGGAAGGCTTCTCGAAGCCGTAGTCGTCGACGAGCACAAGCTCGCCATCGGCCAGCTTGGCGGACAGCGCAGAGCGCATAGCCAGCTTGACCTCCTTGTTGTTCATACGCTTAGCGTAGGAACGGGGCTTGGGGGCGAAGACAACGCCACCGTGACGCCACTGGGCAGCACGGATGGAACCCTGGCGGGCACGGCCGGTGCCCTTCTGACGCCAAGGCTTCTTGCCGCCACCGGAAACCTCAGAGCGGCCCTTAGCGGACTGGGTGCCCTGACGCCAAGAGGCCATCTGGCACTTGACGATGTGGTGCATAACGTGGATGTTCGGCTCGATGCCGTACACCTCAGCGGCGAGCTCGGCCTCGGCGACCTTCTTGCCCTCGCTGTTCTTTACTTCAAACTTTGCCATTTAAGTGTTCTCCTTGGTATGACGCTGGGCTAAATGGGCTGGGCCCTTAGGCCATACGGATGGCGACGAGACCATTCTTGGCACCCGGGACAGCGCCCTTGACCAAGATGAGGTTCTGCTCGGCATCGATGCGGACAACGGAAAGGTTCTTGACGGTAACGCGCTCGTTACCCATGTGACCGGCCATCTTGACGCCCTTGAGGACGCGCGCAGGATAGGCGCACTGACCGATAGAACCGGGGTGACGCTGGAAGTGAGAACCATGCGTCATAGGACCGCGGCGCTGACCCCAGCGCTTGATGCGACCCTGGAAGCCCTTACCCTTGGAGGTACCGATGACGTCGACCTTCTCGACATCAGCGAAATCAGCGACGGTGACGACCTCGCCGACCTTGTGCTCCTCGCCGTTCTCGACGCGGACCTCACGAAGGAAGCGGACAGGCTCGACGCCAGCCTTGGCGAAGTGACCAGCCATGGGCTTGTTCACGTTCTTGGCCTTGATATCGCCGAAACCGATCTGGACGGCGTCATAGCCGTCGGTTGCCTGAGTTTTAACCTGCGAGACAGCGCAGGGGCCAGCCTGGATGACCGTGACGGGAACGACGTTGTCGTCCTCGTCCCAAACCTGGGTCATGCCAATCTTGCGGCCGAGAATCATGCTGATCAAGATATGATCCCAACTCTCGCGTGGTCTTGGGACAATGCGTACACCACCGAGCGTACGCCCCTAGAGGACCACTACTTACACGACGTGCTCCCCAGCCTTGTATTGCGTCCAGACTACCTGACAACCCTATTAAGCAGGCATTTTGTCCAGCCAGAATACTCCCCTGGTTTCACACAGCTGTTTAGTATACACGGCTGCGGGCGTATCCATCGAGATTCATATTTCACTCACATTGTTTACGCAGGTAAAGTGCGTGGAGTCGCCTGGGCTTGGCAGAGGGGCGGCGAAATATATTAAGTTTGCTGCTCTACAGTCCTGCGCAAGACGGAAAGCACATTAAGTGCTTTCCTTTGCGTGCGGAACTCGCGACAAACTTAATATATTTCGCCGCCCCTCTGCCAAGCTCGGGAGACGACACGTTGATGTCTGCTTAACTCTGCTCGCTCAGCTAATTACTTTGTTGGGGGTCCACTATTTGCTGAAGGGTGAACTTACACTGCATTGGCTCGCCTTCTGCTTGCGGCTTTTCCTCGTCAAAATCGAAGATCATGATGGCGCAGTTGGGGAGTTTTGCTGGGAGCTCGAAGCCCTCTGGGGCTGCAGCCTTGATGAATTGGCGGCTGGCACTGCCGTGGCTTACTGCTAGGAGAGTTTCGATATCCTCGGCGCCCATGATATTGGTGAGGGCGTCTACCATGCGCTCCTGCAGGGCATGGCTTCCTTCTCCGCCAAATGGAATCAGGTCCTCGCCGGGGTCCCAGACGTCGGTGGGCAGGGCGTCGTGGGGGCCTTCTTCGAAGGTGCCGTAGCTGCGCTCGATGATGCCTTCGCAGGGCTCGACTGCTGCATCCGGACCGAGGAGTTCGCATGCGACGAGACTTGCCGTGTCCATGGCTCGGCCTAAGGGCGATGAGACCACTTTGTCGGGGACGACGCCATGGACCTTGAGCCATGCGGCGGCTGTCTGCGCCTGTTGACGACCCAAATTGGTGAGCGGTGAATCGCAGCGACCCTGGACGAGCTTTTTGACGTTGAATTCCGTCTGGCCGTGGCGGAGCAGATACAGCTTCTTCATAGTCTCCCCTTCTGTATAACTTGCTTTGCCGGCACAGCCCTACTCGTGGGTATGCCCTACGTAGTCTTCGTCGATCGTAATCTTTGCAATCGACTTGGGATATTCCGATTCGACCCGTTGTGCCAGCGCGTGTTTGAGCTCATCGGCATCCATGTCCAAATCCGAGGGTCGCACACAGTCAAATATCACATTGGTGTGCGTGGGGCCCGGCACGCAACGCAAATCGTGAATCGAAAGGCGTCTATCGATCTCCTGGGCCATAGCGTTGATGCGCAGACGCATGCTCGCCACATTTGAATCGTCGGTCACGATGGGATCGTAATGGAGCGTGACGATCATGCCGTCCTCGTCCCTAAACGACTGCTCGATGTTATCGAGCGTGTCGTGACTTTCCAGCGGGCTGGCCTCGGCCGCCATCTCGGCGTGCGCACTTGCAAACTTCCTGCCCGGACCGTAATCGTGAACCATCAGATCGTGAACGCCCAAAACGCCGGGGTAGCTCATGATCTTGTCTCGAATGTGCTTGACCAGCTTAGGATCGGGCGCCTGACCCAAAAGTGGGCTCACCGTATCCTGGATGAGTTCAAAACCGCTC
>DAWEIC010000051.1:0-10023 GCA_052364855.1 Collinsella sp. | reverse complement strand
ATATCCAGCAGAACCTTGCCGGCAAGATCGTGGTCTTTGCCCTGGGCACCAACGGTTTGGTAACGGACGCCCAGGTTGACGCGATTATGGCCGACGCCGGCGAGCAGCGTATCGTCGTGTTTGTAAACACACGTAGCCCGCAGCCGTGGGTCGGGTCCACGAACCAGGCCATCGCCAACGCCGCCACGCGCTACAAGAATGTACGCGTTATCGACTGGTACGGGCACAGCGCCAACCGCAACGACCTGTTCGACGGCGACGGCACGCACCTGTCGACTACCGGCGTGACCGAGTACCTCAACCTGATCCACGATGCGGTCAAGAAAGACCTGCCCGTGCACCCCGAAGACCACGTCAACGATCCGCAGCCGGCAGCCGTTAAGGCAGCCACCGACGCGCTCGTTAACGCGCTTGCCTACAAGCCACACAAGCTGGGCGCCGATAAGTAGCGCCCCTTCCGGCAGTTAGGGACGTTCCTTTTAGGCCGGCACATAGGGACACTCCTGCAGCAGGCAAAACAAAGGCCGCAGCTCATGGCTGCGGCCTGTTTAGAGTCCAAAAGAGGCGCTAAGCGCTGTAGCCCATCGCTTGCAGCACAAACATGACGACCGTCAGCACCGTAATCACGCCGATAGTCGCCCACGTGAGCACGTTCCATACTCGGCCGTTGCGGTTGGCGCCCATAATGTGGCGATCCGCCGCGATAACTACCTGAAATACCAGGACTACGGGCAGCAGCACGCCGTTGATGACCTGCGAGGTCATCATAATCTGGAACAAATCGACGCCAGGCATGAGCACCAACACGGCAGAAATGCCGATGATAGCCGTAATGATGCCGCGGTAAACCGGGGCCTCGTCCCAGCTGCGATCGGCGCCGCGCTCCCAACCAAAAGCCTCGCAGATAGCACTCGACGTAACGCCCGGCAGCACGCAGGCAGCCAAAAAGCTCGCTGCGACCAGGCCCGAGGCAAACAGCACCGTGGACCACTGACCCGCAATGGGCTCCAGCGCGCGGGCGGCATCGGCGGCATCGCTAATCTGAATACCCGCCGGGAACAGTACCGTGCCGGTCGTGATGATAATGAAGCCCGCAATGATATCAGCAGCGATCGAGCCGCTCACGGTATCAATACGCTGCAGCACGATGTCGTCCTCGCCCGCATTCTTATCGACCACGTTGTTCTGAGCCAAGAAGATCATCCACGGTGCGATGGTGGTACCGATCGTTGCGACCACAAGCGACACGTAGCTGGGATCGTTCTGAATATTGGGGACAACCAAGTCGACCGCGACCTCGCCCCAGTTGGGGCCGGCCATAAACGCGGCGACAATATAGGTCACGAACACGCAGCTTACCAGCAGCAAAATCTTCTCGATACGCTGGAAACTGCCCGACATGGTAAGCATCCACACCAGCAACGCCACGAGCGGCACCGAGATGCTCGCCGGCACGCCAAAGAGGGCAAGGCCACTCGCGATGCCCGCGAACTCCGAAATGGTAACGGCCGTGTTGGCGATCAGCAGCGCCGCCATGGCCAGCACGCTCCTGCGCACGCCAAAGCGCTCACGGATGAGCGAGGCCAAGCCCTTGCCCGTGACGCAACCGCAGCGCGCCGCGGTCTCTTGCGTCACGATGAGCAGCACGGTCATGACGGGAAGCATCCAGAGCATCTTATAGCCATAGCTGGCGCCCGCGCTGGAATACGTGGCGATGCCGCCGGCGTCATTGCCCGAAAGCGCCGCCAGAAGACCGGGGCCCATGGCGCCAAAGATGGCCGCGATGGTCAGCTTTTGCTTGGTGCTCGGCTTTTGCTTCGTATTTTGCACGCGACCACCTACCCCATGACCGACATGGTGAGCAGCACCGCGGCGATGCAGTACGCCACACACGAGATCATGACGGCGATGACGTTCATGGCGGTGCCCGACGTGTTAAGGTCGTGCTCGTCGCGCCAGAACAGCACCATCAGATAAATCACAGCGCTCATGTTGCCAACCAGGCAAATGACGGCAGCGATATTAAAGCAACCGGTAAAGAGCTGCTCCTCAAACATAGGGGCATCGGGGAACGCGGCGGTGCGCACCAGCTGCGCGCACAGGTAGGTCACGAGCGAAAGGATCAGGCCCATACCCGTGCTCTGGAAGAAGAATCCCAGGTACGGTTTGGGCTCGTCGTCGTGACCGTCGTACTCGAGGAAATAGTTCTTGACGAACGACACCATGCGCGAGGCAGCCAGCAGCACGAGCGGCATGGCGCACATGGGGAACACCACCAGATGCGCGGAGCCCAGCGCCGTCCCCAGCACGGTCGCCATAAGGCACGAGGCGATGCCCCACACGACGACCCAGTACTGACGATGCACGAACCAGCTGAGCACGTTCGTCGAGTCGTCCGACGCGCTATCGCCCGAGCCGACACCGGCGATCTGCAGGTCCTCCTGATGCTCCTCGGCGATAACGTCCATGGCGTCGTCGAAGGTCACGATACCCAGGATATGACGGTTCTCGTCGCAGACAGGGATGGCAACCAGGTCGTACTTGGTCATCTCGTCCGTCACGTCTTCCTGGTCCTCGTCGGGCGACACGTAGACCAGATCGCGATAGGCGAGCTGGCCCAGCGTGGCGTCGCGGTCGGCCACGATCAGCGTGCGCAGCGAAAGCACGCCGGTCAGCATGCCGCTCGGATCCTCGGTATAGACGTAATAGACACTCTCAAAGTCCTCGTCGAGTTTGCGAATCGCCTCGATGGCATCACCGACCGTCGCCGTGGCGGGCAGCGAGACAAACTCCGAGGTCATGATGCGGCCGGCGGTGTTGTCCTCGTAGCCCAACAGATTACGAATCGCCTTCTCCTCCTTGACGCCCATCAGGCGCAGGAGCTTCTCAGCCTTCTCATAATCGAGCTCGTCGATCAGGTCGGCAGCGTCGTCCGGGTCCATCATGGCCAGCATCGACGATGCGTCGGTATCGGACAGGCCCTCGAGCATCTCGGTCATGAGCTCGTCGTCATCGAACTCCGAGATGGCCTCGGCGGCCTGTGCCGTATCGAGCTGCGCAAACACCTGCGCACGCAGGCGCGGGTCGAGCTGCTCGATAATGTCGGCGATGTCGGCAGGGTGCAGCTCGCCGAGCGTCTTGTGCGACACCGAGAGTTGAATGTTCTTGGTCGAGCGGTCGAGCAGGTCCATGTAGGACCAAGCGATGATGTCCTCACTGAGCGGCTTGCCCAGGTGCTTCATAAAGCCTTCGACGATATGCTCGAGCGCGGGGCTGATGGCGCGTAGCAGACCGCGAGCACCAACCTCGGCGCCCAGCAGGCGCAGCTGGTTTTCGCCCGACATGGAAAACTTGATGTCGTTTACGCGCACGACCTTCATGCCCTGCGTGTCGACAATCTGCTTGTTGAGCACGTCGCGGGCAAGCAAGAGTTCGGTCGGCTGCAGGTACGAAAAACGGATTTCGGTGGCCGACGTCTTAAGGTGTACACCCGTCTCGTCGATACGGTCGACCCATTTGCGCCAGCTGATCATAAACGGCGTCTTGCCGGGACCGCGGAACGCGAGCGACGTCACGTGTGGAAAAACTTCGCCGGTAGCAATACCAAAATCGTTGACCACGCCGAGCTTTTCGCCATCGACGTCCAAGACCGGCAATTTGAGCATCTCACTCAGATAATTCAATGGTGCTCCCCATCATTATTCCTGCGGACCGCGCGACCATGCCGGCGCGCAATCCGTGGACTTTTTGATATGTATACGCATGCGCGGGCGGCACGCCGCTCAGCGCTCACACCCCGTGCACGCGCAGAAAGCACCTGCATGGGGTCATCGACTGTATGGTCGAGGTTTGGATTTCACCTGTAACCTTTCTCTTGACCCTCATTAACCGCAGTAACTATAGCATCAGCATCGCGCTGCGGCACCGAATTTATGCCCTGCACATTGCAGGCATACCAAACGCTGACGCATCCGTGACAGAGAGCCGGGTGAGCACGGTGGGACAAAGCGATTAAAACCGCCCTAAACGACCAGTCGTTTAAGCACGTCTCCGATGACTACTCTGTGGTGTCGTCGTCCTCGGGGAGTTGGGGGAACACGGCGTTTTTGGGCATGGAGACCTTGGTGAGCGAGGTGAGCTTTTTGCTCAACGCCGTGTCCGTCTTGACCAGGTCGCTGAGCGTCACGATCTTGTAGCCGTCGGCGACAAGGCCATCGATAATCTGCGGCAGCGCCTCGAGCGTCTGCTCGGCGCACTCATCGCTATCGGTGAGCAGCACAATATTGCCCGGCGTCATCGAGTCGAGCACGGTCGATACTTGCTCGTCGGCGCCGTTGAGCAGCCAGTCGCCCGAATCGATATTCCACGAAACCACGGCGGACACCAGGTCCATCGAGTCGATCCAGTTTTGCTCGTCAAACGCGGCGTAGGGGGCACGAAGCAACATCGTCTCGACGCCGGTCGCCGACTTAATCGCCTCGGTGCCCTTCGTGATCTGTTTGCGCACCGTCTCGCGATCCTCACCCTTGAGCGAATCATCGCTGTAGCTGTTGGAGCCGATCTCGCACCCGGCATCGACAATCGCTTTGGCAGTAGCGGGCGAGGCTTCCGCGGCATCGCCCGAAAGGAAGAACGTCGCCGTGACGCCCTTTTCCTTGAGCACCTGCAAGATCTGCTTGGTCGCGCCGCTCGGACCCTCGTCAAATGTCAGGGCCACGTACTTTTCGTTGCCCTTGGGCGCTACGCTTGCGCACTCGACTACGCAGTCGGTGGCGGGCACGACCTCGCCGCGGTCCTGCGTCTTGCCCGACTGCTCGCCGACCCATACCTCGGAGCGGCCCTGAACGCCCCAGGTTTTGACATACTCAATGGCACCCGTGCCCTCGACCTTAAGCCTTGGCTCGATAGTCGTGGCCTGGACCTCGTGCTTTTCGTACACGTTGCGGCCGTCCTTGACCGTCACCTTCTCGCCACCCGTAAGCTCGCGACTATCCCATTTGCCTTGCTTCACGCGCTTGCCGTCGACCTTCACCGACAGCTTTTCGCCGCCATGGCGCTTGAGCACGCTGTCGTCGACTGCCAGCAGATCGCCGGCGTCGTACGTTTCGGTCAGGCTTTGATCGTCGATAAGATTCTGCAACGTAGAGCCCACGCGCACCGCGGTCTTTTGCCCGTTGAGCTCCACGTCCACGCTGCGGTTGACGTAGCCCACGACGGCAGCGATAAACAGCACGAGCGCGCAACCCACGGCGATGAGCGCATAGGGCAGGCGGGACGGTCGGCGCGGCGAGCGCCCGTTGCCGATGCGCGCGCTGCGATCGCTAAACCCACGGCTATGGTTGAGGTACATCGCGCCGGGCTTACGGCGACGTCGACGCTGACCGCTGGGCAGCTGCCCCAAGTCGCGGCGCGCCGTCGGACGCGCACCCGAGCGCCCGTTTAAGTTAGATCCGTTTTGGCGCATGTGCCCTCCCCCATAAACACAGCGAGCCGGAGCAACATGTCTCCGGCTCGCCTCCCATCATTTGGTACGTCGCTATTTGCTAGCTTTTGACGAGCCCCCGCTCGCCTTTTGATATTCGTCCTTAAAGGCCTTGAACATACCGCGCGTCTTGCCGAGCTGCTTGCCCAGCGCGCGGCTGCCCTTGTCCACGGCGACCGATCCCTTGTCATCGAGCACCTTGGCGCCTTTCTTGACCTTATCGCCCACCACGACGCTGGCCTCGGCAGCCTTAGCGGCCGCGCCGCCCGAATACCCGAGCGTCTTGACCTCGTCCGAGACAATCATCGCGCCGTTCTCGTAGCCGCGCAGCATCGTCGGCGGCACCTGCGTGTCGCCCACCAACATGCTCGATGCGGCGCTGGCGGTCACATAGAACGTCTGCACAATGCCCGAGCGCGGCTTGAACTCAACGTCCGAGCAGTAGCCCACGACATCGCCCGATTCCGTGCGCACGTCCATGCCAACCCAGATGATGCAATCGTCCAGGTTGATATCGAGGCGCTTGGCCGCGGCGGCATCGTAGGTGCCCTTGACGTCGTCGACCGCGACAGCGCCCTCATAGACGCCGATGGCATCGAGCGCCACAAACCGGTCGGGGCGCTCAATCATGCCCGCGATATCGGACTGGCGGACCATAAAGCCCACCACACGCGTACCGCCCGGGGTAAAGACGGGAAAGTGAATCTTGCCGAGCTTTTTGGGGCTGCGCGGCGTGCCGTCCTTTTTGGTGCGCTTGTCCTCGGTAGGCTTGCGATAGATCTTGGCGCCGACAAAATCCCCAGCGCGCATTATGCCTCGGTCGAGGGCTCCGCAGCCTCGGCATCAGCCTCGACGGCGTTCTCGACCACGACGTCGGCGGCAGGCGTCACGTTGCCACCCGAAATGGCGTCGTTGAGCTGCTCGCGCAGCTGGTCCATGCGCTCGCGGGCCAGGTCGACCTTGGCGCGTAGGTCGTCAGTCTTGGCGTCGACCATCGGGCCAAAGTCATTCACCGCAGCACGGGCCTCCTCGGCGCCGTGCTCGTAGGTGTCGCGCATATTGTCCCAGGCGTCGTTGGCGATATCGGCAGCCATGGCGCGGGTCTCGGCGCCCGAGCGCGGGGCCAGAGCAACGCCGATAATAGCGCCGGCAGCGGCACCAAAAAGTGCGCCGGAGACAAAGCTGAAAGTCTTACCCATGATCATTCCTCTCCTGCGGGCACGTCGGTGCCCACCGTTTGAATGCTGTCCATTATACCCGCAGCGCATCACTTGCCGCTCCGCTCATCTGCGTACGGCAAAGGCGCAGGTACGTGATGGTGATAAACGCGTAGGCCTACTCCTGAGGCATAGCCGGCATGGCCACCGTGGCACCCGGGTCCTCGCCGGCGCCGTCCACGAGCGGCAGGCCGCCCTCATGCGCAGGTCCCGCCGAAACCGTCGCCGCACCGCCAAAGACGGCAGCGGAGGCCTCGTGGTTCTCGGCAACCGCGCCCTCGGTATCAATCGCCACCTGGGGCTCGTCGTCAAAATTGGGGACGCCCTGGGGCTCGGCGGTCGCATCGGCAACGGGCTCGGCGTCGACCGGCACATCGCCCTCGTCAGCGCCCTCGTCCTCGGCAGCATCTTCGCCGTTCGCAGCGGCGACGGCCTCGTGCGGGTCCTTGCCCTCGGCCTCGGCACGCATGCCCAGCACCAGGTTACGCAGGCCAGCGACCGTACCTTCCACGTCGGGGGCCGGCTGGTCGGCGTGCAGGTACGCCCAGTCCATCATAAAGGTGGCCGAAGACAGCGCGCCAATGGCCAACGCGTCATCGGGACACGAAAGCTCAACCTCAAAGACACGCTCGTCATGCTCGCTCACGCGGGTGCGACCGCACGAGATGCTGCCGGCAAGACCGGTCTCGTTCATGAGCTCGACCGTCACGTGCTCCAGCAGGTGGCAAAGCTCGGTCTGGCCCATGCAGTCCTGGAACTCGCGGCCCGAATCGCCCAGGCACAGATGCTTGGCAATCGCGGGCACCAAGTAGTACACGCGCGCCGTGGCCTCGATATCCTCCGAGGTCATGAGCGGCATGCCGGGGTTCACCAGCACGTGCGCGCAAATCTTGTCCTCGCTGACGGTGACCTTAAGGATGTTGAACAGGCCTGCCATAACTCTCCCCTACTCTTCCTTGTCCTACTCGTCGCCATCGTGCGGATCCGCAGAGCCCGCACCCGACGCCGCCGGCTTCTCTGCCGAGGACTCGGAATCCTTCTTATCGGTTTCGGCCGGAGCGATCACGCGAATGAGCGAGATGCGCTGGCCACGCATCGACTGTACCTTGAACTTGTACCCTGCGACCTCAAATACCTCTCCGATGTCGGGCACCGAGTCGCAAAGTTCTAAAATCCAGCCGGCGATGGTCTCATAATCATCGCTTTCCTCGAGTGGCCAACCAAGCTCAATCGCGTCATCGCACGAAAAACGCCCATCGACGAGCCACTCGCGGCGCGAAAGGCGCGTGAGGTACTTGTTGTCGGGGTCGAACTCGTCCTCGATCTCGCCGACGATCTCCTCGACGATATCTTCGATGGTGATGATGCCGGCCGTGCCGCCGTACTCGTCCACGACGACCACGATCTGGTCGTGCGAGGTCTGCATCTCGGACAACAGCGGCAGGATGTCCTTGGTATCGGGCACAAAGGTGGCGTCGCGCAGATAATCGGCGATGGGCTGATCGCCCTTGCCGTCGAGCGCGGGCTGGATCAGGTCCTTGATGTGCGCGATGCCCGCGACGTTGTCGGGGTCCTCGTGATAGACGGGGATGCGGCTGAAGCCGGTCTGGCGCATGGTGGACAACACGTCGGCGACCGTCTCGTCGTCCTCGCACATGGTGGTGTCCACGCGCGGCACCATGACCTCGCGAGCCACGGTGTCGCCCAGGTCGAAGATCTCGTGGATCATGCGCTTTTCCTCGTCGAGCAGGTCGTCCTGCTCCGAGACCATGTACTTGATCTCTTCCTCCGAGACGCTCTGGCGGTCGTCGGCGCTCTTGATGCGCAGGATGCGGGCCAGACCATCGGAGCAGGCGCCGGTCAGCCACACGAGCGGGCGGGCGATGTTTTGGAACACGGAGAGCGGCCCCACAACCTGCTTGGATACGCCCTCGGCGTTAGCGAGGCCGATGCGCTTGGGCACGAGCTCGCCGATCACGATGGACACAAAGGCGACGGCGACGGTGATGATGACCGGCGCCAGGCCGCGCGCGATGGCGGAAAGCGGCGCGATGCCAAAGCTTATGAGCCACGTGGCAAGCGGGTCAGACAGGCTCGTCGAGGCGACGGCGGACGAGGCGAAGCCCACGAGCGTGATGGCGACCTGGATGGTGGCCAACAGCTGATCGGAGTCGGCGGCGAGCTGGACGGCGCGCTCGGCGCGCTTATCGCCCTCCTCGGCATCGTGCTCCAACACGGCGCGCTTTGCCGTGGTGAGCGCCATCTCGGACATGGAGAAGTAGCCGTTGATGAGGGTCAAAACGAGGGTGGTGATAAGGGAGATGGTTATGTCCATCGGGAGTTTCTCGAACCTCCAAGATTCGGGACGTTAGGGTAAAACGTTGGTGGCGGATACGGCAATTGCGCCGGCGCCCAAACGAGGACGAGGACGCGGGCGCGGTCGCTAGATTACGAAGAGGATCACCGCCATGAACTGGAAGATGCTGCCGGCGAGCACCCACAAGTGGAAAACACTGTGCAGATAGCGCACGTTTTTGGCGATATAGAACGGCACGCCCACGGTATAGCACACGCCGCCGACGGCGAGCAGGGCAAGTGCCACGGGGTTGAGCAGCGACACGAGCTCGGGCAGTTTAAAGACGACAAGCCAGCCCATCAGCAGGTAGACCAAGCCGCTTACCCAGTGCGGCTGACGCTCGCGCATAAAGCACTCGAGGGCGATGCCGATAATGGCGATGGCCCATACGGCAAAGAACAGCACGGCGCCGCCGTCGTTTGCGAGCGTGATGAGGCAAAACGGCGTATAGCTGCCGGCTATGAGCAGGTAGATGCAGCTGTGATCGATGATGCGAAACACGCGCTTGGCGCGAGCGGGCTGAATCGCGTGGTAGAGCGTGGAGGCCAGATATTCGAGAATAATGCTGACGCCATAGACAATTGCCGCGGCCATGTGGGCTGGGCCTCCGCCGCGCAGGGCAGCGAATACGATCAGGAGTACCAGGCCCGCGATACCCAGCAGGCAGCCGACACCATGGGTGACGGAGTTCATGATCTCCTCGCCCACCGTGTAGTGTGGAACGGCCGCGGTCTTGGGTCGCGGCTTAGAACTGTCGCTCGAATCGGACATGCCGGTTACATCCTCCAACGTAAAGAGTTCTCAACACTATATCAAAGCGTCTGGGTGCGTGCGAAATTTGCACCTTACGTGACCCTTTGTTTACCCATTCTTTGCCTGTTGACGCATCAACGGCGAACGTCCATAATGCGCTTGCATTAAATGTTGATGTATTAACATCTTATAGGAAAGCTTCTTATGTCTCAAAA
>DAWEIC010000050.1:0-10113 GCA_052364855.1 Collinsella sp. | reverse complement strand
GAACTCACCGCCAGACGACGTCCGAGCGCATCGTGCAGGTCGTCCATGACGGCCTAAGCGTGGCTGCGTTCCATTACATGCAGTCGAGCCATAAGATCCCCTCTCACATGGCAGCCCGGAGGCGAGGCCGGGCGAAGTTGCTACACGCACAACACTGACCTAAAAAGTTGTGAGGTCTCCATACGGTTCGGCAGGCGGTATAAAATGTCACCCTCAGCGGTGAAATAGAACATTACCGCAGATAAATGCCATATTTGATAAAACGCGTTACCAAATTGCAATATTCAATGTGAAAAAGAGCGCCTTACTATTTTTCCTTTTTGATCCGTTTTCCTCCGTCTCCTTCGGATCACATGATCCCTTGGGAACGGAGGAAAACGGATCGTTTTTGGTGCAAAAGGGCCAGGTTTGTTTGCACCAATCTCACTTGCGCTAGATGAAGAGCTCGCATTCCTTCCGCGCGACGCAAACCTTGCTCAGCATCTGGGAAACAGCGGATAGTTTGTTGGAATCAAGCTTGCGAGCACCTCGCGGACATACGGCGATGCAGCGCATGCAGGAGATGCACGCCTCGCCAGCTGCTCGTTTGGGGTCACTCTTGTCGATAGCGCAAACGGGGCACGCCGCGGCGCATGCACCGCAGGAGACACAATCCTCTGTTGCCTCGGGTGCCATGCGGTGACCTCCGGCTTGTTTATAAGGACGATTGCCGGGGATAGAGGGCCCGGACGCATCCTCAGCCAACAGCTTTTGCTGAATTTGCTGCGCAAACTCTGCGAGCTGCGCCGCATCCTGCGCATCCGGTCGCCCAGCAGCAAACTGACGAGCAACGGAATGCTCAGCAATAGCAGAAACCGCTGCAACAACCCTAAATACGGCGCGCTTCGCAACGTCCTCCAGCTCTACGAGCGTGTCCTCAAACGCGCGGTTTCCGTATACGCAAACCAAAACAGCCCGAGCCCCGTTGCCGCGCACCATGCCCAACCGGTCAGCCACCACAGCCGGGATTCTACCGGCATACGCCGGCACAGAGATTACGGCCACGTCGTCCTCAGTCATCGAGACAGCGCTGAAATCTAGCCCGCTATCGGCCAGATCGACGGTAACGGTATTCTTGCCCAGTGCCCCGGCCACAAGGCCAGACACCTTCCGCGTTCCACCCGTCGGACTAAACACAATTTCGAATACGCTCATCGAGGCACCCTCCCCTACGCCTGGCAACGCGTCAAGCCGCTTTCACATCCAGCCAGAGTATACGGCGCATGGGATCCCCGTTTTGGTGCACCAAGCACCCCAATGCACCCACCCTACGCTGTCTGCCTCTTCGTTTTGTATAAATTACGGTACAGATTGTATATATTTACGGGATACCGCCGTGTTCTCCCGAGGTACCCCATCCTGGCCCGTGCAAAAAACGGAGTATTCTGCAACGTGACCGCGCCAGCAATACCCCGAGCGGGCAAACCTTTAGGGCGCTGCGTCATTTTGGGTTCCGACATGGCGAGAATGACGCGCCCCTGCTCCGGAAAACGACGAAATCTGACTCAGAACGCTCGCTAGGGATATCCGAAAGCCACCGTTGGCGACGTCAAATCATATGCAGACAACTCGAACTGCAGAATACTCCAAAAAATGCACGGCGCACCCCATGGGACCCATTGCCGCATGGTAGGAAACAGGCCCACGGCATCCTCTAGATGCATTCCCGAGGAAATCACATTTGAACTAGCGATCGGATACGGCAAACAAAAAGGGCCCCGAGCGTAGTTGCTCGGGGCCCTTGGTTCACCTCGCTCTAGCGGGCGATGCGTATGTTACTTGCGCTTGCCGCCGCCGTCACCGGGGCGACGGGAGCTGCCACCGCGCTTGCCGCCACGGCTGTTGCCGTAGCTGCCACGGTTATCGCGACCGCCGGCACGGCCGCCACGGGAGCCGGCCTGGTTGCCGCCACGACCACCACGATAGCCGCCGCGACGCTCTTCGCGGGTATCGTCGTAGTTGCGCCAGTCATCGCGACGATCGCGGCTGGCACGCGGGTCACGACGATCACGCGACTCGTTAGAACGACCAGCGCCGCCGCGGCCGCCATTGCTGCGAGCACCCTCGCGACGCTCGCCGCCGCGGCTACCGCGCTCTTCAAAGCGCTTGCCACCACGGGACTCACCGCCACGGGCAGTACGCTCACCGCGACCCTCGCCGCCGCGACGCTCATCACGGCCGCCGCGCTCGTCATCACGACCGGAACGCCGGCGGTCGCCCGCACCGCGCTTGCCACCGCGCGAACCGCGGCCCTCGTCCTCGCGCTCGACACGACGACGACCGCCGCGGTCCTCGTCCTCACGACGACGGCGGTGTGCCTCGCCCTGGAACTGCTTGGCACGACGCTCGGCACGGTTTCCGCGCGCAGGCTGCTCAGCGGCACCAGCACCGCCGCGCTCCTCGGCAGCTACCTCGCGAGCCACGCTCTCAACAGCCTCGTCCACGCGAGCCTGAACGCCCTCGCGCACGCGGGTCTTGCCGCCGCGCTTGGGACGGCTCGGACGCTCGCCGTCGCCGCGGCGCTCGTCGCGACCGCGGTTGGAACGACCGGCAACATCGCCGTAATCGTCGCCGTTGCGCTTGCCGTCGCGACGCGCCTGCTCAAGCTTCTTCTTGCTCTTGGACTTGCCGCGCTTAGTCTTCTTCTTCACCTTAAAGGCCGCAGGGTCGCGCTCGGGATCAACCGCAGGCGGGTTGGGACCCACATGCAGGTCGCCGGCTTCGTAAATATCGGCCGTCTTGTCCATGAGCTTCTCGATCTCGTAGAACTCATCGACGTCCTGCTCGGTCACAAACGTAATGGCCCAGCCCAGCTCGCCGGCGCGGCCCGTACGGCCAATGCGGTGGATATAGTCGGTCGGCTCGGCCGGCACGTCAAAGTTCACGACGCAGCGCACGTCGCTAATGTCGATGCCGCGGGCGAGAACATCGGTTGCCACCAGCACGTCGACGGTGCCGTCGCGGAAGGCCGAAAGGGCACGCTCGCGCTGGGCCTGGCTGCGGTTGCCGTGAATCGCGGCGGCCTTGATGCCCTTACGCTCCAGACGACGGCAGCAGCTATCGGCGCGGTGCTTGGTGCGCATGAAGACGATAGTGCGCTCCGGGCCCTCCTTCTTGAGGAACTCGGGCAGCAGGTTGTTCTTGGCCTCGATGGACACCGGGAATACAAACTGGTCGACGGTGTCGGCGGTCGACGTAGCGGGCGCGATCTCCACGCGGGCCGGGTCGCTCACTAGATCGGTGATCTCGCCCACGGCCTCCTCGTCGAGGGTCGCCGAGAACAGCAGCGTCTGGCGCTCGGCCGGCGTCTCGCGCACAATGCGGCGGACGGCGGGCAAAAAGCCCATATCGAGCATGCGGTCGGCCTCGTCGAGTACCAGCACTTTGACCTCGCCCAGGTGGCAGGCACCCTGCTCGATCAGATCGACCAGACGGCCCGGCGTTGCGACCAGGATGTCGCAGCCGTACTTAAGTGCCGCGGTCTGCGGCTTGTAGCTCACGCCGCCCACGACGGTCACGGCAACATGGCCCGTGACGTCAGCGATTTTGCTTGCGACCTCGTCGATTTGCTGGGCAAGCTCGCGCGTAGGGGTGATGACGAGCATCACGGGGCCACGGCCGTTGCCCTCGGGCTTTTTAACACCGCGACGGCGGTTGCGACCGCCACGCTCGCGCACGGGCTTGGGCGGAGCGATGTGCTCCAGGTTGTTCATGGTCGGCAGCAAAAAGGCAGCCGTCTTGCCGGTGCCGGTCTGAGCGGCGGCAAGCAGGTCACGGCCCTCGAGCACCACAGGGATGGAGCCGGCCTGAACAGGCGTTGGCGCCGTGTAGCCCAGGTTCTCGATAGCACGAAGCATCTCGTCGGAAAGCCCCAGCTCGTCAAAGGCGGGCAGGCTCTCGGTAGCGGACTCGACGGCCTGGGCAGCATTTGCCTCGTCGGCGGCATCGAAGGCAGCCTGGGTCATGGCCTCGCGGGTCTCGTCCAGAATCTCGGCGTCCGTGACGTCGGATACAGAATTACGCATATGTCGTTGTTCCTTATCTGCACGCGTTATGGGCACGGCATGCGGCCGCACGGGCGTGCTTGGTAGTGCGCTAATACATACAAAAACGGGTGCGCACAGAGAGGACGTTGCTCAGCACGCTGGCGATCGCTTTGGCAGCTCTATCACGCGCCGTCCAGACGCAGCAGCTCTAAGCGATGGAGCAGATTCGCCGCCGGTTAGTATACCCGCACTCCGTATGCCCCCACGTAAACCACAGATGACGAGGCGGACGGGGCGGGCCTGGCCGATTGTCTCAATCTGTAACAGATGCAGGGCAAAACCGGGTCCAAATGTTACAGAACAAGACAGAGGGGGATTTCCGTCCAGTCCAAACCAAATCTCTCAGTCTTCCTGCAATTTCGAACATGTGGCCTATAATGTTGCTTTGGTTACGCTGTATATTGCGCAGCCATTTAATACGTCGCCCACCGGGAGCCATTAATTCCTATCGCCATATTGGCTAGGAAGCAATCAAAGGAGGTATCCGTGGCAGCAGAGACGCCTTGCTCGGTCCTCTATAACGATATCCGCTCGTTCGGCGGTCTTAAACATCTCGAGATCGCCCGAATGCTCATCAATGGAAACTCTTATCTCGGCAGTACCCTGCTCGAGAAATGCTCTTCCAACCGCTCGTATCTCACCCGTTACATCGTCCATCGCAAGCCTGACCAGTGCGCGCCCGCCATCTACAGCGACTTTACCGTCACCACGCTCAACCTTTCCGCGGCAATCTGCAGCAAGCTCGGCGGCGGCGAGTCCGCCTATCGGGCAATCGCCGAGCACTATCGCGGTCCGGCCGCCAACGAAATGATGTCGGCTCTCGCCAGCTACAAGCTGGACAGCCGCCTATATGCAAATGCCCTCAATCGCATCGACAACTTTGACGGCAATGCCGTGCGTGAGAAAAGCACGCTTTACCTTATGCTCTTTGTAGCAACGGGGGCGCTCGCCGATCCCGTTCAGGGCGTGGCCACCGTCGAGCGCTTTTGCGACAGCAAGACGGGTGGGCACTTTGGCACCACCGAAACTACCGTCGGACGTGGCTTTATGGGCAGTCTGGATCAGCCGCACGCCGTCGCTCCCAACCTCGGTCTGCTCAGGACACATGCCGACAACTGCGTCGACATGCAAATCCATCCCCTCACACGCGATCCGCGTGGCACGGTAATTGGATCCTTGCCCAAAACCTCGCCCAGCATCACCGATGTGGGCGCCGACGCATCGCGCGAACATCTTCGCATTTGGCTTGAGGGTGAGCACTGGTACGCCCAGGGCCTTGGATCGACCAACGGCACGGTGCTCGAATCGGGCGCGGGCGACGGCGATATCGTAATCGAGCCGCCGCGCGACCTACGCGAGCCCGGCAAGATCTATCCCCCAGTGGAAATCGAAAACAGCGACAGGCTCCATCTGGGTCTCTACACGACATTCCTTGTCATTGTGGACTAGCGCGGACGGCGATCGAAAGACGGTCGCCGTCCGTCTTTCGTCTTCTACCTTCTGCGTCGTAAACGACAATGCTCAGCGGTATACGTGGGCAGTGCGGCTATCATGGTACTTTACCGATATCCGCACTGCTCGCGTAAACGTGCGGCAACCCATGCCAGACAAAGGAACGCCATGGATACTACCGATAGCGCCTATGGCGACAAACTCGTCCGTCTCGATACGTTCGATACCGCCGTGGCGGTCGACCCCAGCGCCGAGGACGACGCCAAGCGTCGGTTTATGACGCTTATTCTCCAGACGGCCCACCGCAACAACGGCAACATCGGGCACGTGCTGCGCGCGACCAACACGAGCGGCGAGGTCTTTGCCGTCAAGCTACTCAAGGACAATGCCATCCTTTCCGGCCAAGCCCCCGACCGCTCCGCCGAGCAATCGGCAGCGCACCTGGCCAGCACCGCCGCGCTGTTCGAGGAGTACCGTCATCTGTGTACCGTCTCGCACCTGCGCGGATTTCCGCGCGTCTATGGCTACGGATCGTGCGAGGATGACCCTCTCATCCTCATGGAGTGGGTCGAGGGCACCTCGCTCAAGCAGGCGCTGCCCCTGCTTCCGCACGACGCCTCGGGCGGGCTGACCACCCAGATGGTCGCCGCCGTCGGAAACGCCGTGCTTCGTGCGCTCTTGATGACCCAAGGCCTCGTGAATCCGGTCATCCATCGCGACCTATCGCCTGCCAATATCATGTTCCGCACCACCAGCCGAACACTCGAGCAGCAGATTGCCGATTGTTCCTTTGACCCCTGCCTCATCGACATGGGCTCCGCGACCATGGCTCTCGGCGACGACACGATCACCCGGCGCGCCGACATCTGGCGCTTTGCCACACCCGCATACGCCGCGCCCGAGATGCTCACGCAGGATATCGAAGGCATCGCGGCCCTTCGCCGTTCGCCCGCGATCGACGTCTATGCGCTTTCGAGCATTCTGTACCAGCTCTACAGCGGTCGCAAACCGTTTGACTTTGAGTCGACGGACGCCGCTGCAACCGGCTCGTTCTATCTCGTAAAGACCAAGACCAAGCCGGCGCCGCTCGAGCCGCGCTGCGAGGGCGATGAAGCGCTCGTCCAAATCATCATGAAGGGTCTCTCAGTCGAGCAGTGCGATCGTCCCACCGAGCAGCAGATGCTCGAGGTGCTCTCGGCATACCTCACCGATGCCGAATCCGAGGGCCGCGAAGGCACAGGAGACGAGGCCGCGATTGATATCGATTCTGGCACGCACCTTAAGGTCGACGTCGCCGGCGAGCGCGCGCGAGAGATCCTGGAGCAGGCCCGGCACGATGCCATGACCCGCCGCCGCTTTATTATCGGTGGCGTCGTTGCAGCCGTTGCGGGGCTCAGCGTCATTGGGGCGGCGACCCATGGCTTTGGCATCCCCGACTACCTGGACGGCATCCGCGGTTCGCTTGACGACTACACTTGGGATCAGCTGCAGGAGATTTCGCTCAAGATTAAGGCCGCCGAGACCCGTAGCGAGGCACGCGAGATTGCCAAGCGCTATCACCTGCTCGATGCCGATGGGCATATCCCCTATCCGTGTACCAAGCGTATCACGCTCACCAACGGGCTGCAGGTTGGCGCGCAGCTTGTGGGCATCCGCCACGATGAGCTTCTGGACGGGACGGGCAAGGCCGGGTTGACGTTTATGTTCGACGCGGGTATTGCCGAGCGCAACGCTGCGGCTGAACCGCCGAGCGCCGGCTGGGCAGATTGCGAGCTGCGGGAGTGGCTCAACGGCGACGGCCTTAAGCTGCTGCCCAACGAGTTGCGCGCGCTCATTAAAGGTGTCAAGAAGGTCTCGAACAATGTGGGCGCCGCCAACAGCGCATCGTGCCTGAGCGAGTTGCCCGCAACCCTTTGGCTGCCCGCCATGGTCGAGCTGTGCGGTACGCAACCGCCCGATTCGTTTACCGAGGACTATCACTACCTGGCAGACATCTACAACGGCGAGGGCAAGGAGTATCAGCTCTTCCGCGAGCTCAAGGTAAGCCCGTATTCCACGAACGAGACGATGGTCCGCCAGTGGAAGGGCAAGGACACCTGCTGGTGGGAGCGCACGGTGAGCCCCGACACATCGGAGAGCGAAGGCACGCTCTATATGAACCGCGTGGGACACGACGGCGACGTCTTTACGTACGCAACGCCTGCGGAAAAGCCAAACAAGCTAACCTGTGTGATCCCCGGGTTCTGTATCTAGGCGGCGAGCGTCTTGCCGCAACGGGACCCCTCCCCGGCAATTGTCTCGATCTGTAACACCAGCTCGGCAGATACAGGTCTAGATGTTACAGAACGAGACAAACCCCAGCCCCGCGAGACAACATCTCAATCTGTAACAGTAAGGGGTCAAAAACCTCTCTAGATGTTACAGAACGAGACATTAGCTTGCCGAGAACTTCGCCTCGTAAATGTGATTCAAGTGTGTCGATATTTCCTTGCCAATGTTGCGCAACAGGAACCCTTTCGGCGGTCGTAACGTACGAATTGTCATAGGTACCCCTTCAACGATTGGGAGAAGAAATGGCAAAGTACGCACCTAAACACTTGAAAGTCTCAGGCGGCGCCGAGCCTCGCCCCACATTCTCGGGCCACAAGGCAACACGACTCGCCGTCACCGCGGCAACCACCATCGCTATGACTGGCTCGACGCTGCTCGCGCCGTTCTCGGCATTTGCCAACGATGCAAGTGATACCACGGCACAGGACGCGATCATGTCGCCGCTTGCTGTCCACGCCGGCGAGGCGGCAGGCTCCGCAGTAAAGGCAAACGCCCAGAAGATTGCCGACCTGCAGGCTGCGATCGATGCCGCAAAGGCTGCCGAGGCAGACGCCAAATCCGACTACAACACGGTGGCTGCCCCCTATACCGAAAAGCAGGCGGCCCGCGACAACGCACAAAGCACCTATGACGCCTCCGTCTCCGATAATTCGCAGGCAGAGGCCGCCGCGCGCGCCGAATATGCTCGCCAGCTCGATGAAAGCGTCAAGGCGGCCGACAGCGCCAGTGCCACGCTGAAGGATGCCCAAGGAAAGCTCGATGCAGCCAAGACCGACGCCGAGGACAAGTCGAAGGTCCTTGATGCCGCAAAGCAGGCGGCAGCTGATGCGCAGGCCAAGCTCGAGGCAGCCCAGAAGGCAGCCGCCAACGCAACGCCGGAGGAAATCAAGGTCGCCGAGCAGGCTGCCGCAGATGCGCAGGCCGCTCTGGACCAAGCAAAGGCTGCGAAGGCCGCTGCCGATTCCGCGCTCGCCGATGCCCAGCAGGCTCAGAGCGCCGCGCAGAGCGCTTACGACGAGGCGGCAGGCACGCTGGCTTCCGCTCAGCAGGAAAAGACCGCCGCGGATGGTAAGCTAGTTGCGGCACAGACAGCGTACGACAGCGCACAAGCCGATTTGGCGGCCGCAAAGGCAGGCGCCGAGGGCCCGGAGTATGACGCCGCCCAGGCAAAGGTCGATGCTGCCCAAAGCGCGCTCGACCAGGCGAAGCAGCAGCAGGCGGCTGCCGAAGCAGGCCTTTCTCAGGCAAATAGCGACGTTGCATCCAAGCAGGACGCCCTCACCGGTGCCGAAAGCGAGCTCGAAGCCAAGAAGCAGACAGTCGCAGCAGCCGAAAATGATGTAACGGCAGCCCAGACGAAAGCCGATGCGGCGCAATCGGAGTTGACCTCGGCAAAGCAGGCACATGCTACCGAACTGGAGAAAGCAAAGGCCGCTCAGAAACAAGTCGATCAGGCAAAAGCCGAGAAGGAGCAGGCAGACAAGGCGCTCAAAACTGCCAAGGCAAACCAGGCGGCCGCCGATCAAGCCGTTATCGATGCACAGAAAGCATACGATACGTGCAAGGCGGCAACCGATAAGGCAACGACGGCGGAGGCGCAGAGCGTCATCGGCTTCTACCAGTTCATCGGTGCCAACGACGCTGCAAACATCATCTATAGGCAGAGCGATAAAAACCCGACGACCATTGGCGATAAAAAAGACGGCACGTCACTCGACAACGCCAAGCTTTCGTTTGGCAAGCTGCGCGAAATTAATGAATATCGCAAAAGCGTCGGCCTTAGCGAGCTTAAGGTAACGGCAGAGCAAATGGCAATCGCTCAGTCTGATTCCAATTACTCCGACGCAACGAAGGGGCACTCAGACTATGCCGGATTTGAAAATGCCGCTTGGAACTTCAGCACGAAAGAAAACATCGCGCACCAATGGGTTGATGGCGAAAAGAAAATATTTGACGATGCTGCAGCGAAAGCCGGCCTTGGCAACGTTGCCCCCAAAGATGCTTGGAAGACTTTCTGGAGTCACGGTACCGAATTCGGAGCCCAAGGCGTGGGTTTTGGCACCGTCGGCCATTATTTGAATATCGTACAACCTAACGCCAAAACCATGGGATACGGCATCAACTCGCGCGGAACCCTTTGGCCGTACCTTGATTATCGACTTCATCCGAACACCTCCCACATTCATCCGTACATGTACGGATGAATGTGGGAACCCGATACCCTGAGGGCCGGACCGGCCGGCCC
>DAWEIC010000049.1:4214-10139 GCA_052364855.1 Collinsella sp. | reverse complement strand
GGTTCTTCATGGCACCGCCAAAGCCAGCCTGTTCATGGCCCTTAAAGTGGGTGAGGCTGATCACGATATCGGCATCCATGAGCGCCTGACCGATCTTGGCCTCGTGCACGTACTCGCCGCCCTCGACCGGGACGAGCGCCTCGTCGGTACCCTTGAGGCCGTCGGCGATGATGATCTGGCAGCCCGTGGCATACGGGGTAAAGCCGTTCTGGTAGGCGGTGTCGATGTGCTCGAGCGCGTTTTTGCGGCTACCCACATAGAGCGTGTTGCAGTCGGTGAGGAAGGGCTTGCCGCCCAGCTCCTTCACGACATCCGCGACGGCGCGGGCGTAGTTGGGGCGCAAAAAGCTCAGGTTGCCCAACTCGCCAAAGTGAATCTTGATGGCGACGAACTTGTTCTCAAAGTCGATCTGCTCAATACCGGCGCGACGGATGAGGCGCTTGAGCTTGTCGAGCTGGCTCTCGCGAGCATGCGTGCGCAGGTTGGTGAAGTACACCTTAGCGGGTGCTGCGGGTGCAGTTGCGGTCATAGATCTATCCCCTCGGTCTATATGGCGTTACAGACATAAGAGGATGGTACCAGTTAAAGCAGAGTTAAAGTCAAGTACGGCACCTAGTCATTGGGGACGTTCTTAAATGACTACTCCTGCACCTTGAGGGCTTCGGCCAGGCTGACGCGCTTGATGGAGCGCGTGTGCAGCAGTGCCACGACCAGGTAGGTCGCAAAGCCAATGCCGACGCATGCAGCCATAGACCAAGCGGGCACGTAGATCTCGATATTGCCGTTGTAGGCGAGCAGCATCGAGCGGAAGATGGCCGTGAGCGAGCCAATAATGACCGGCAAGCTCAGCACAAGCGACGCCGCCACGCACAGTGTGATCGACCGGATGTACAGATGCGAGATCTCGCCATCGCGATAGCCAAAGACCTTCATGTAGCTAATCGACCGGGCGCTGTGGTCGATCACAGCCTTGGTCAGCAGGTACATAAACAGCAGGAAGATAAACACCGCGAGCCCGATCATCATTCCGATCATTTTGCTCATCATGCCGATGAACTGGTCGCCCACGGCACGCATGTCGTCGGGCGTGGTGTCGCCGGCAAAGTAGCGCGCATCGAAGTCGAGCTTCTCGTCGCTCACATAGCCGTTAAAGTAGGCGGCATCGTTGTCGAACAGCTCGTTAAAGTCGTCGATGCTCATATAGATATTCATGTCCGACTTTGAGCCCCAGGCACAATCCCTGCCCGCGTACTCAAGAGAATAATGCTCGCCCTCGTACTTGTCGCTGAGCGTGACCTTCTGGCCCTCGCTCCAGCCAAACTTATCGAGCAGACCGCCGCCAAAGACGACGCGCCCATCGCCAACGTCGAGGTCTTTCCAATAGCGCGAATCGGATGAAATGCCGTAGACGGAAATCGTCTCCTCGCCATTACCATCGCCGCGGTTGTATTGCAGCTGGTAAACGGCATATTTCTCGGCCTGCGCGATTGTACCCGCGCCGTTGTCGGTCGTATTGATCGGGTGGATATCGTCGTTGTCAGCGTCGATCTTAGAGGCCTTGTCGATCAGGTCGATAGCCTCGTCGCGGTTGCAGCCGAGGGCATCGGCAAGGTCATCGAGGCGCGCATAAAGCGCATCCTTCTTGTCCTGAACCTTGGCAAGCGCGTTCTTCGCTGCGGTCAGGCTCTCGGCAGACGGAAACGCGGTCGCGGCATCGGCTGCCGTCTGCGCTGTATCGGCCGCGTCGTCAAGCTCGTCATCGGCATCCTGAGCAGCGGAAAGCAGCGCGCCGTCAACCGACTGCAAGCGCTCGAGTGCCGACCACTGCTCACGCTCCTCGGCAGTGCCCTCGAGCTCCAGCGGAGCCTTGAGCGTGTACTGGTGCTCGGCGACCAGGCTCGTCTCGAGGTTGTCCGCGTAGTGCGTCATCGTGGGCAGAATCGCCAGGCCAAAGAGCAGCAGCAGCGAGGCAAACGCAATGCCCACGAAGAGCGTGGCGAAGTTGCCCAGGTTGCGCAGGAAAATGCGCAGGCGAAAGCGCGAGACAAAACCCATGCGCTCCGGCAGCTGCAAGCCGCGCTTGGTGCCCGATTTGCCGCTCGCCTCGTGACGAAGGAACTGCAACGGCGTCTTGCCCATTTTGCGAAGCAGGCCCACCAGCGTGATGAGGATGAGCGCGGCGGCGGGAACCACGGCGCACTTCACAAAGATCCCCCAGCTCCAGTACACCTGGAAGGGCGGCAGGCTGTACGAGCCGTAATACAGGCTACGCATAGGCTCGGTAAAGAACGCAATGCCGAGCGCGGTGCCCAGCAGCGCCGCGACCACGCCTACGATGGCGGGAAGCGCCAGGTAGTGCAGCACGATCTCGCGACGACGATAGCCGCTGGCGAGCAGCGTGCCGATGATGGCGCTTTCCTCCTCGATGGTGGCGTCGGTAAGGACCACAAAGACGAACGCCATGATCACGATGATAATGTCGAGCAGCGTCGTCCACATCATGGAGTCGCCGTCTACGTCGTCGCGCGCGTAGCCAATACCCTGATTGGAATCGGCATCGATGAGGTCATCCACGCGTGCATCGGCATCGGTGAGCGCCTCTACCATATCCTGCTCGGCGTCGATGCGGTCCGCGGCGGAGAGGTCGCGGTCGATAAAGGTAAAGGAATAGGTGTAGGCGGGTGCGCCGCCAGCGTCCTCGAGCGCGGCAAAGCCGGCGTCGGTGACCTCGACCACGCCATAGGTGATGGTGTTCACCGTAAAGTCCGAGTTGTTGAGGAACAGCGCCTGGCTATCGGGCTGGGTCATGATGCCGCAGATGGTGTAGGTGCGACCCTCGAGCTCGACTTTATCGCCCACGGCGAGGTCGTTGTTGGTGGCGAAGACACGGTCGATTGCCACCTCACCGTCCGTCTTGGGCTCCTTGCCCTCACAGTAGGACGCGATATCGACCTTGGTGCGGTGCGCATAGGTGCGCAGCGTGCGCTTGGTGCCGTCGTCGCCGGACGCCTTTTTGATGATGGCGTCGATGGAGAAATTCTTGTAGAGCGTGACGCCGCCGACGTCACTGGCGGCATCCTCGGCAGCCTTGAGTTGATCGTCGGTAGCCTCGAAGGAGGTGGTCACGCGGCCGTCCTCAATCGTGTACGCATCGCGCATGTCGTCGATAAGGCAGCCGATGGAATGCGCCGCGAGCAAAAAGCCCGATGTAAGGGCAATGCTTCCGCACATAAGCAAAAAGATGCCCAGGTACTTGCCGATATTGCGGCGCAGCTCGCGCGGGAGACGTTTTGCGAGAGGTGTCATGGCGCCGCCTACCAATCGAGCTCGGCAGCCGCGACGGGCGACTCATTGAGCTCGTCCTCGACGATGCGCCCGTCGCGCAGGCGCAGCACGCGATTGGCCATGCGGGCGATGGCAGCATTGTGGGTGACGATGATAATGGTGCAGCCGTACTCGCGGTTGACGTCCTCCATGAGCTGCAGGATTTCCTTGGATGTCTTGTAATCGAGCGCGCCCGTGGGCTCGTCGCACAGCAGCAGACCCGGGTTTTTGACGAGCGCACGGCCGATGGCGCAGCGCTGCTGTTGGCCGCCCGAGACCTGGCGCGGGAACTTGTTGCGGTGCTCGTAGAGGCCCAGCGAGCGTAGCAGGTCGTCAATGTTGAGCGGCTTTTTGGACAGGTGCGCCGTGACCTCGATGTTCTCCTTGATGGTCAGATCGGGCACCAGGTTGTAGAACTGAAAGACAAAGCCCAGCTCACGGCGGCGATACTCGCCCAGATCGGTAGGCTTGAGCACCGTGAGGTCGCAGCCGTCCACCAGAATAGAGCCGGCGTCGGCATCCTCTAGGCCGCCGATCAGGTTAAGAAACGTCGACTTGCCCGAACCCGAAGGCCCCAGCATGACGCAGATCTCCCCGCGGTTGATGGACGTGTCGATGCCGTCGAGCACCGTCAGGCGCGCATCACCGTCGCCGTAGTGTTTCCTGAGTCCGTTGACCTGGACGTAGGCACGCTTTGTCGCCATGCTATCCCCCGTTGTTAGCCTTCTGCTACTTTTCTAAGGTAATAGTAAACCCAGGTGAACTATTTTTAAGCGACAGGCGCAATTTTTTCCAACCTACTCATTGGGGACAGACTTAAATGAGTGAAATCGCTCATTTAAGTCTGTCCCCAATGAGTGGTCCCCAGGTGCCGACATATTGGGACAGTCCCTGCCAGCCCTGCCGGCGAATCGGCAAAGACTGTCCCCAATGACTAGGTGGCTAGGCGTGGGATTTGTTGTGCGCGAGGGCTAGGCCTACGGCGGCGATGGCCGCGGCAAAGAGCACCGTGACGCCCAGATCGCAGGCGATGTCGCCCAGCACGGTGGACGTCAGGTCCGCAGCGAGCGCCTTGCCGATCGCGTCGTTCACCCAATACGTCGGCACAAAGTGCGCCACCGTCTGCACGGCCGAGCCCATGAGCGACAGCGGCATCCAGGCGCCGCCCAAAAACGTCATGAGCATGCCGAGCAGGTTGCCCACACCGTTGAGCAGCTCCTCGCGCGCGCCCAGGCTCGACAGCGTAAAGCCAACGGCCAGCGGCGTGCACGCCAGGGCAAACGTTGCCGCCAGCGCCAGGCACACGCGACCCACGCCGACCTCGGCGACCCCGCCGGCAAAGCCCACGACGCCCATCATGCTCGACACAAACCAGATACAGACGGTGAGCACGGCGGCGGCAGCAAACACGGCAAGCGAACGCTGGCGCTCGGAGATTGGGCCGGCCTCCATGCGGCGCACACGCTCGGGCTCGTTCATGCCCGAGAACACCAGCCCCACCGACACGATGACCGACGAGATAATCGCGTACGCACCAAAGTTGAAATACGACTCGAGCGTGGCAGCGGCCGTCGAGTCGACCTTGACCTGCTCGATCTCGACCTCCGCACGTTTGGCGGCAGCATGCTCGGCGGCCTTGGCAACGTCGCCGTCGGAGGCATTGGGCTCAAGCGCCGCCGCAGCACCCGCGAGCGAGATCCAGCGCGAGGCCTCGGCAGACGAAAGCGCCGCTGCCATGGTGCCGGCGCCGTAGGTCACATCGAGCTTGGGCAGAGACTCCCCCGCGCGGGCGGCTGCAACAAGGTCGCCCTCAAACCCCTCCGGGATAAAGAACACGCAGTCGGCGCTACCCTTGGCGCTGTTGCTCTTGGAGAGCGCGTCCGCAAGGTCGTAGGTGTCGTCGCCGACGCCCGTGACCAGCTCAAAACGCGAACCCAGATGCTTGGCAAGCGCACGCGAAAGGTCGCTATTGTCGCGGTCGACCACGATCACGTTGGTGTCGTAGGGCTTGTACTCGGTGAGCTGCGACGAGTTCCAGCTCACCGATGCCGCGATGAATACGCCCATGAGCGAGATGAACACCGTATAGATGAGCAGGTAGAACGGGTGCGCCAGCGCCATACGAAGCGCGGTCTTAAAGGTGCTCATGGCGGCTCCTTCCAAAGATCAGCGTGGCGGCGGCGACAAACACCAGGGCCATCAGGACGAGCGCGCCGGCGCGAACGGCAAAGGGGCCCAGGTCCTCAAAGAAATACAGGCGATTGAACATGTCGCAGATAAGCTTGACGGGGTTGAACCAGCACTCGGCCGGGCAGGCGCGGGCGACGTCGTCGGCAAGCGCCATCGCCGGCTCGCCGTAGAGGCCGGCAAACAGGGCGCATGTGGTGGCGAAGCCCGTGAGGATGCCCGACTTGGACGCCTTGCCGCCCTTAACGGGAAGCGTGCCCACAAAGAGCCCCAAGCCCGTGGCGGCAAGCGCGGAAGCGGCACCGCCCACCAGACACAGTCCCTCGCGCCCGCCAAAGTCGACGCCCACGACCAGGCGCACGTAGCCAATCGCAACCGCCATTGAGGCAAAGGAGACCAGCCACGAGCCCACAA
>DAWEIC010000049.1:0-4204 GCA_052364855.1 Collinsella sp. | reverse complement strand
CCACAAAGATACCGGCTAGCGACGCCGTCTTGGAAAGACCGCCCACGCAGCGGCGCGCGCCAAGGCCCGACAGATTGGGCTGCAGGTCAACGACGCTCAAGGCGGCAAACTCGGCAGACATCATCGCGACCAGGCCAAAGAGCGCGTAATAGTAGATGACCGTGCCGTCGGGCGTGGTGCGTGTCAGGCTCACGCGGCGGGTTCCGCCCTCGAGCGACAGGGCGCGCGCAACCGCCTCCGGGTCGGCGAGCGCCGCCGGGTTGTCCTGGGCAATCTGGCGCATGAGCTCGGCATTTTGTGTATACGAGCTTGCCACCGTCTCAAGGATGCTGCGGTCGGTGAGCACCGACGACGCACGCGAGTTGTCATAGCTCGAAAGCAGCGTGAGCTTGGGCGTGCCTTCGGCGTCGACCGTATAGATGCCCGCGACCTCGCCGGCCTTGAGCGCACGGTTCGCATCGGCTGCGTCGTCGTACTCGTGGATCTCGAGCAGCTGGTCGTCGCCCTCCTTGGCAAGCGACGTCGCCACATCCTTAAAGGTCGAGGCGTCCCAGGCTTCGTCAGCGACAACGGCCACCGGCACCGGGTCGATCTTGCCGTCGGAGCTGAGGTTCGCAAACATAAACATGAACATCGTGGAAAGCGCGACGGGAAAGATCGCGCCCCAAACCCACGTGCTCGGCCGGCGCAGCAGCGTCTTGACCGTAATGATAATGGTGTTGAACATGGCTGCCCCCTAGTCGCGCAGCTCGCGGCCGGTGATCTCGAGGAACACGTCGTTGAGGGTCGGCGGCTCGCTCCACACGCGGCCGAGCGCCACATCGGCGGCGCGCAGCGTGTCGAGGATGTCGACCAAATTGTGCGGGCTCGCTTCGCAGGTGCAGACGAGCTCGCCGCCGGACAGCTCGACGCCGAGCACGTGCTCGAGGGCGCGCAGCCGCTCGACCGTGGCTGGCTCGACGGCGCCCACCTCGACGGTCACGCGCTCGCCCATCTGAATCATGCGTTTGAGCTCGTCGTTGGTGCCCTGCGCCAGCACGCGGCCGCCGTCCATGATCATGATGCGGCTGCAGATCTGCTCGACTTCCTCCATGTAATGGCTGGTATACACCACCGTGGCGCCCTCGTCGCGCAGGCGGCAGATGCCCTCCAGGATGGCGTTGCGGCTCTGCGGGTCGACCGCCACCGTGGGCTCGTCAAAAAAGATGAGCTCGGGCTTGTGCGCGATGCCGCAGGCGATGTTGAGGCGTCGCGCCAGGCCGCCCGAGAGCTTGCCGGGGCGGAACTTGGCAAAGTCGCCCAGGCCGACAAAGTCGATGGCCTCGTCGACCAGCGCGCGGCGGCGCTTGCGGTCGTTGACGTAGAGGCTGCAGAAATAGTCGATGTTCTCGCGCACCGTAAGCTCGTCGAACACCGCCACCTGCTGCGGCACCACGCCGATGCGGCGCTTGAGGTCGTAGCGGGCGGGCGTCATGGGCTCGCCGAACAGTTCGATGGTGCCCTTGTCGTAGGCGAGCAGCTGCAGGATGCAGTTGATGGACGTGGTCTTGCCCGAGCCGTTGGGGCCCAGCAGGCCAAAGATCTCGCCGGGGGCGATGCTCAGGTTAAAGTGGTCGAGCGCAATAAGATCGTCGTAGCGCTTGACGAGGTTTTCGACGTGGACGATGTCTGTCATGAGGCGGCCCTTCTGTTGATTGCGGCCCGGTACGATTGCATCATCGCAGGAGCCGCCGACGCGCACCAGTGAGCTTTGTCACGAGTGCGAGGGGGCAGAGGTGAAACCCCGCTCGCGCGAGCGATCGACGCCGCTTTGCCGCGCGGGAGGAATGTCACGGTTGCGCTAGGCGGCCCCTCCACCACGCGCAGCTTCGCGTACAATACCCGTATGAACAGGCTTTTCGACAAATCGATCGTGCTGGCGTGCTGTATTGCGGCCGCCATGGGTCTTGCCGTGGACGCTCGTCTGGTTGTGGCGTTTTGCCTTGGCGTTATTGCCACTTCGCTGGCCGAGGTCGCACAGGGAAACCGCGCCCGCCGTGCGGGCAAGGCCGCGAGTTACGCTTACATCATCGCGGCCGTCTTCGTGCCGCCGTTTGTGCCGTTTGCGCCTCTCGCTCTCTATGACATCGCGCGACGCGTTCACCGTGAACGAATCTGGCCCGCGCTGGCGATTGGCGCCGTGCTTGTCCGCGCGCTTGTCGCGGACCTTCGTGGTGGCGTGCTCACCACCCGAACGCTGCTGTTAACCGCCATCCTTTCGGTCGCCGCCACGTTGCTGTCGCTGCGCACCGCGCAGCTGGAGCGCGAACAGGAACGCATGCGTCGCACCCGCGACAAGCTGCAAGAACGCGCCCTGGCACTCGAGGCACGCAACCGCGACCTCGCCGACCGCCAGGACTACGAAGTCGAGCTCGCGACGCTCGCCGAACGCGCCCGCATCGCGCGCGAGATCCACGATAACGTCGGGCACCAGCTCACGCGCGCCTCACTGCAGGCCGAAGCCCTACGCGTGGTCCACGCCGACGAGCCTGGCGTCGCCGCCGATTTCGCCGACGTTAAACGCACGGTTGACGAGGCGCTCCAGCTTGTGCGCACCAGCGTCCACGCGCTCAACGACAACGCCGTCGACCTTTCCGTGCAGCTCGAACGCATTGTCGAAGGCACACGCTCGGACGGCGGCCCGCAGATTGAGCTTGAAGTTATGGCCGAACATGCGCCCGCAAACGTCGCCAACTGCTTTGCAGCGGTCCTGCGCGAAGCGCTCTCCAATACCATGCGCCACGCTTGCGCCCAGACCGTCACCGTACGGTGCATGGAGCATCCGTCGTTTTACCAGCTCATTGTTACCGACGATGGCGCGGACGCGACCCCGGCGAGCAGCAGCAACGTCGTAGAAGGCATGGGGCTCGCCTCCATGCGCGAGCGCGTCGAGGCGCTTGGCGGAACCTTCACCGCCGGCCTGCGCGCCGGCGCCCCCGGCTGGCGCGTGTTTGCCACCGTCCCCAAACAGCAAGGAGATGAGGACCGATGAGGCTCATCGTTGTCGACGACGACCGCTTAGTGGTCGATTCGCTCAAGATTATCCTGGGCGCCCAGCCGCAGATCGAGGTAGTGGGTACCGGCGCCAACGGCAACGACGCGGTTTCGCTCTATGCCGAACACGCACCCGATATCGCGCTGCTCGACATTCAGATGCCGGAACGCGACGGCCTATCGGCGGCACGCGAGATCCTTGAGCACGAACCCACGGCACGCGTGGTGTTTTTGACGACATTCTCGGATGACGAGTACATTGTGTCGGCGCTTAAACTGGGCGCCCGCGGCTACCTGATTAAAACCGATGTCGCCGCCATTCCACCAGCGTTGGCGCAGGTCATGGCTGGCAAGCGCGTGCTCGAGGGCAAGGCGATCGAGGACATCGATTTTGACGGAACGGACGTCGAGGCGGGCACGCCCCGCCGGCCCGCAGCCTTCGCCAGCCTGACCGACCGCGAGTTCGAAGTCGCCGAACTCATCGCCCGCGGCCTCGACAACAAAGAGATCGCCGCCACCGCCTACATGGGCGAAGGCACCGTGCGCAACCACATCAGCTCAATCCTGGCAAAGATGGGCCTGCGCAACCGCACGCAGATCGCTATCGCCTACCTGCGAGGGTAGTTGCCCGAAGACCGACCGTTCCGGCATAGCAAAATGGCTGCTACCGATTTAAGGCCATTTCAAAACTATGCCGGTTTACGGGGCCAAACTCAGGACCCCCATCCATACCCGCGTTTTCTGCAAAATGACGGCTCGTCTACCTGCGGTTTTATTTTCACGAATATCGGCATGGTTGGAGACTCGTAACTCAGCCCCGTAAACCGGCATAGTTTTGTTCGGGCGGCCCTGGACGAGTGCCTCCGCCAGCCTCGCGGGACCAAAATGATCCGTTTTCCTCCGTCCCCAAGGGATCAGCCGGAACCGCTCGCCACGAAATCGGCCCATCTACTACGTTTGACGCGATACCCATGACCATACCTTCGTTTTGAACAAAACCACAGGCGTTCTACCTGCGGTTATGTTTTGGCGTTTTTTGGCATGGTTGGAGGTAAGGGGCCAAACGTAGTAGATGGGCCGATTTCGTGGCGCACCCACCTCCCCCACGCACAAAAATGCCGCCACGGAGGAGGGAGATGCCTCCGTGGCGGCTGGGGGTGGGGTGGGGGCT
>DAWEIC010000048.1:10038-10164 GCA_052364855.1 Collinsella sp. | reverse complement strand
TAAGCGCGCTTGCCACCCGCGACCAGATCATGGATGCCTACGCCGCTGCCATCGAGGAGCGCTACCGCTTCTTCAGCTTTGGCGACGCGATGCTCATTTGTTAGTTACGCGGTTCTACGAACCGCG
>DAWEIC010000048.1:0-10028 GCA_052364855.1 Collinsella sp. | reverse complement strand
CCAGAAGGTCAATGCCCTCCTCTTTCACGTCACCTTGCTCGCTTAGGGGCGTTTTCGCTGTCCGCGCCAAAACATCGGCGTTGCCGTGGTTCACTCGGCACCTGGGGACGTTCCTTTTGTGCCGGCACTTGGGGACAGTCCTTGCGCCGATCTAAATAAGTTGCGGTGAGATAGTTCTTGAATTGGCCTTTTTCAGGGCTAGATAGGAACTATCTCACCGCAACTGCGTTGGGGCGTTTTTTGGCAGCTGGTTTACTTGCTCGCGAACAGCCAGATCAGGATGATTACCAGAATCACGGCGACGATGCAGACGATGGCGCCAGTGAATTTGATGCGTGAGTCGCGGGTACGCTCGCGCACCGCGTCCTCGGTGGCCTCGAGCTGGGCGACTTCTTGCTCGGTCTCGGCGTGTTCGGCTTTGTCTCGGGCCAAGGATCCTGCAAGCGACTCAGTGATCTCTGGATGGTCATGCACCTCGGTCGCCTGCTCGATGATCGACTGTGCATGTGCGGCATCTGCTTGGGCGTTGGCGATGCTTTGCTCTTGGTCGCGGCGTGCCTTGTCCTCGGCGGCTATCTTCTCGCGCAGTTCGCGCTGGCGCGTCGTGGCGGCAGTTTTCGCCGTCTGCAGCTCGTCGCGCGCGGCATCGGCCTCAGTCGTCACGGCTTGGTGTGCGCGTTTGGCTTCGGCAATGGGGGCTTGAGCCTGCTCGACGGCCTGCTCGGCTGCGGCAAGCGAGTGCTCAAGGTCGGCGGTGATGCGCGGGACATCTTCTTCGGCTTTTCGCAGGGCATCTGCCGTGTCGGAGATCTGCATCGAGAGCTCGCTGGTGCGCACCGTATAGTTGGCGGGATTTGCCGAGGGATTGCGTTGCAGCTCGGCATACTCATGACGCAGCGTCTCGAGCTGGGCGCGCGTGGCGTCGACGGTTTGTTGTGCGGCCGCAATGCCGGCGTCTCGCTCGGCCTTCACCTTGTCGCGGATGCGCTTGGAATCCTCAAGGCGACGAACGAGGCGGTTGCCGGTCTCGCGCGAGCTCGCCTCGCGGGCTTCCACGGCGTCGAGTGCAGCCTTCAGGCGGAGCTCGGTCGCATCGTCCTCTGCCTTCATTTGCTCGAGTTGGCCCTTGAGCTCCGTCGCTTTGGCGGCATGGGCGTCGCGGTCAATCTCGGCGGCCGCAGCGGTCTTTTGTGCCGTGGCGATTGCCTGGCGCTGGTCGGCGATGATCTGATCGTAGCGGTCTGCGATGTCCCGGCGCGTCTCAAGCTCCTCTGCCTGGTCGGCGATGCGCTGCTCAAGTTCGGCTAAATGGGCGCGGGCATCGGCGAGTGCCTTCTTGGCGGCGTTCATCTCGCGCATGGCCGACGCGCCCTGGGCGATAAAAGTGCCCACGGCGTTAGCGGTGTTTGAGACGGCGCTCCCCAGGTCGCGGCTCGTGGCGGGAGCATGCGAGGCGGTCGGGTTCGCGGCCTTGGCGGCATTCGTATCGGCAGTCTGCGGCGCGGCGATATTGCCGGTGCCGCCTTCGATCACGGAAAAGCCCGCTGCGTGCGGGTCGACCGCGTCCGCGCCGATCGTGGGGTGCTCGAGTTGCAGGAACGAGGGCATGGTACTGCCCTGGTCGGCAACCGGGGTCTCGCCGGGCACAAACGTCGAGGCAGCCTCGGCGGCTTCCTCTTCCTCGGCGTCGATATCGGCATCGGCGACAGCGTCCTTCATCGCTTTGACGGCATCCATCATGGAGTCCATGACGGCGTCGAGCTCTTCTTCCGAAGACACCTCGATGGGGCCTGCTACTTGCGGAGCGTTCTCGGCCTTGGGCTCAGTATCGCTCGGGTTCGGCTGCTCTAGCTGCTCTTCTTTGTCTTGCTCTGCGGCGACATTTGCGTCTGCGGCCTCGCCTGCGGCGACAGGAGCCTCCTCGACGGCGGCATCAATGCTGCCATCGCTGCTGGTAGAAGTATCGCAGTCGTCAATGGTGTCTGTGGAATCATCAATATGCTGTTGAGTCTGGGGGTCCAGCTCGTCTGTCATAGGCATGTGCTCCTCATCGTTGTTTGTCACCCTATGATAAAGTCTCGCGCCGACATCCCGCGCCCCGCAGCAAAGTTTCAAAACGTGTTCGATGACTCGCGTCGATAGCAAAAACTCGGCTACTTTATCCAGTTTGTACTTGACAATCCCTTCGCCGAAAGACGTTGCGCCGTTCGCCTGCCATGGGCTTTATTTCTCACTTGAAGAAGCTAAAGTTGCATATCAGCTTTTGGCGCGTTTATTTTGGATGCGCGCAGTCGGCGGGCGTGCCCGTCGCGATTTTGAAAGGACTTCGTATGGGACTTTTCACTGGTAAGACCGTGATCGTCACCGGTGGCGGCAAGGCCACGCTTAAGGACGGCTCTGCTGGCTCCATCGGCTACGGCATCGATATCGCTTTTGCCAAGGAAGGCGCGAACCTCGTTATCACCGGTCGTAACGTTGCTAAGCTCGAGGCTGCCAAGGAGTCTCTTGAGGCTGAGTACGGCGTCAAGGTTCTCCCTGTTCAGGCCGATGTCTCCGCCGGCCAGGACAACGAGGCCGTCGTGCAGAACGTTATCGACAAGGCCATCGAGGAGTTCGGTCGCATCGACGCCGTCGTCAACAACGCTCAGGCCAGTGCCTCGGGCGTGACCATCGCCGACCACACCATGGACCAGTTTAACCTGGCTATTTACTCCGGCCTGTACGCCACCTACCTGTACATGCAGAAGGCCTATCCGCACCTGAAGGAGACCAAGGGCTCCGTGGTCAACTTTGCTTCGGGCGCCGGCCTGTTTGGCAACTATGGCCAGTGCAGCTATGCTGCCGCCAAGGAGGGCATCCGCGGCCTGACCCGCGTTGCCGCCAACGAGTGGGGCAAGGACGGCATCAACGTCAACATCGTGTGCCCGCTTGCCTGGACTGCTGCGCTCGAGAACTTCCAGGACGCCTATCCCGAGGCGTTCAAGGCCAACGTTCACATGCCGCCGGCAGGCCATTACGGCGATGTCGAGAAGGAGATCGGCCGCGTGGTCGTTCAGCTCTGCGGCCCCGACTTTAAGTACATGAATGGCGAGACCGTCACCCTCGAGGGCGGCATGGGCCAGCGGCCTTAGGGGTTACGCGGTTTTACCAAACCGCGCAACCAGTTGACGCTGCAAACCCGCCAGAGCGGCAATCTGCCTTTCAACTTCGGCGGCATGATCAAAAGATCAATGCCACCTCGTTTCAAGGCACCTTGCTCGCTCTGGCGTGTTTTCGCTGTCGGTGCCATAACATCGGCGTCGCTGTGGCTGTCGGAAATGATCCGTTGGGGACGGAGGAAAACGGATCATTTTTATCCTGGTGCATTGGTGCATTGGTGCAAGGGGGCAGGTTTCCTTTGCACCAGTTTCTGTCGAGTCGGTGCTCCTTGCGGGTTGCCCGTATAATGGTTTGCGTATGAACCGCAACCAAGGAGTTCCAGTTTATGGACCAGAACCTTTTTAAATTCGACCTGATCGCCGAGGACCCGACGACGCATGCGCGTGCCGGCGTGCTGCACACCCCGCACGGCGACATCGAGACGCCAATCTTCATGCCCGTGGGCACCAAGGCAAACGTCAAGGGCATTCCTACCGAGACCGTCAAACAGCTCGGCGCCCAGATCGTGCTTGCCAATACCTATCATCTGTCCATGCGTCCCGGCGAGGACACTATCGCCGAGCTGGGCGGCCTGCACAAGTTTATGAACTGGCACGGCCCCATCCTCACCGACTCGGGCGGTTTCCAGGTGTTCAGCCACAACGACGCCGTCAAGCTCACCGACGAGGGCGTGCGCTTCATCGTCAACGATTACGACGGTCGCCACGTGTTCTGGACGCCCGAGGACAACATGGAAATCGCCATGAAGCTCGGCTCCGACATCTGCATGCAGCTCGATCAGTGCCCGGGCTATCCCGCCACGCGCGCCTACGTTGAGCGCGCCGTTGAGCTGTCGAGTATGTGGGCCGAGCGCTGCTATAAGGCGCATAACCGCGACGACCAGGCGCTCTTTGGCATTGTTCAGGGCGGCATGCACCTAGATCTGCGCCTGCGCTCGCTGCGCCATCTGGAGGAGTGCGGCGACTTCCCCGGTTACGGCATTGGCGGCTACTCGGTGGGCGAGGACCACGAGACCATGTTCGAGACCCTGGCACCGCTCGTAAGCGAGTACATGCCCAAGCACAAGCCGCGCTACCTGATGGGCGTCGGCAACCCCACCACCCTCGTGCGCGGTGTGGGCGTGGGTATCGACATGTTCGACTGCGTGCTGCCGACGCGTACGGGCCGCATGGGTACGGCGTTCTCCAGCGAGGGTCGCCTTAACTTCCGCAACGCGCGCTTTGCGCACGACGATGGTCCCATCGACCCCACCTGCACCTGCCCGGTGTGCACGGGCGGCTACAGCCGCGCGCTCATCCGTCACATGGTCACGCAGAAGGAGATGCTCGGCGGCATTCTGCTGTCGATGCACAACATCTACTACTTGCTCAACCTTATGCAGCGTGCTCGCCAGGCCATTATCGAGGGCCGTTACGGCGCGTTCGTGAGTGACTGGATGAACAGCCCTGCGGCGGTGGACTACTAAGGGCGACAGACACGCTTGCAGAGCGTGGGCAACGGCAAAGGCTGAGCGGCAGCCGCTCGTTACATTCTCTGACGCCGGCTGCGCGACCGCTGACCGATGCCTTGCAAGCGCATGATGCATCGTGGGTACCATACCGAATAGTTGATGTTCGGGCGGGTGTTTGACGCATGGCGTCGACCCCACCCGCTTCTATTTTCGATAGGAGTGCCCCATGATTAAGAATGAGAACGTCGAGGGCGAGCCTGCCTACGACGAGACGTACCGCCGTGGTCCCGTGGTCATGCGCGGCCCCATGATTCCTAAGGACAACACCTACGCCAACCTGCTGGCGCCCGAGGAGTCGACCGACTGGTTGCATGCCGATCCGTGGCGCGTACTGCGCATCCAGGCCGAGTTTGTCGATGGCTTTGGCGCACTTGCCGAGCTCGGGCCTGCGGTGACCATCTTCGGTAGCGCCCGTACGCCCAAGACCGATCCGCTCTACAAGGCGGCGCGCACGGTCGGTCGCAAGATCGCCCAGCGCGGCGTGGCGGTTATTACCGGTGGCGGCCCCGGCATCATGGAGGCGGCCAACAGGGGAGCGGCGAGCGTCAACGGCAAGTCAGTTGGTTTGGGCATTGAACTGCCGCACGAGCAGGGGCTCAACAAATACGTGAACCTCGGTATGGACTTCCGCTACTTCTTTGTGCGCAAGACCATGTTCGTCAAATACAGCTCGGGTGCCATTGTGTTTCCCGGTGGTTTTGGTACGCTCGACGAGATGTTCGAGGTGCTCACGCTGGTGCAAACGCACAAGGTCAAGCGCATGCCGCTTGTGCTGGTAGGCAGCGAGTACTGGCAGGGCCTATTCGACTGGCTTAACGGTCCGGTGCTGGACGCCGGTATGATCAGCCCGCTCGATCCCGAGCTCGTGCACATCACCGACGACCTCAACGAGGCCGTCGACATTGCCCTGAGCGGGCTGATGTAGATCAATCGTGCTCACGCGACATGAATACGCATGGCAATCTGATGTTATCTAACATCAGATTGCCATTTATATTGGGTATACTGGTGTAAAAGACGAGGGCGAGGAGGTCGCGTATGTCTACTGCAACGGTTAAGCCTACGACGGTTCGCATCGAAGAGGGGCTCAAGGAACAGGCGACTGAGTTCTTGGATTCGGTCGGCCTCAGCCTCAATTCCTATCTCAATCTTGCCGTTCGGCAGCTGGTAAATCAACGAAAGATTCCTTTTGAGATTGTAGGAAGGGCGGAGGTGACCAACGAGGCGACGAGGCGTGCCATGGTGATCGCCGAGGCTCATGAGTTGGGGATTTTGCCGGACGATAGCCCGTCATTCAATAACGCTGATGAGCTTATGTCATTCCTCGATGAGGAATAGCGATGTTCGAGATTAAAGTCGAGGCTCAATTTAAGGTGGACTACAAACGAACGATGCGCATGCATCCGCAGCTAAAAAGTGAGTTTAAAGCGGCGGTTGCGGAGCTTGTGGCTCATGGGTCACTTCCGGCGGAGTATGGCGCCCACGAGCTCTCAAACCCGGGCGGAAACTACAACGGCCACATCGATTTCCACCTATCCGATGGCTTGGTCGATGTGGTCGTTCTTTATCTTCCCCATAAGACTAACCCAGTGATTAGGCTGGTGAGAATGGGCTCGCATGAGGAACTGTTTCAGGGTCCGCTGGGCTGATCGCCGATTTCCAAGTTGCGGTGGAATAGGGACTGATTTGCGGTCGATTGGCCAAAAACAGTCCCTATTTCACCGCAACTGATAGGCGCGCCCCGTTCGCTGCTGCGGCCCCCGGTTCTCCTCATTGCTGGATTTCGCTCAAAAACTCAGCGGCGACTTCGTTGCTTTTGAAACGGATGCTGCGGTCTTCTTTCTTGGGGAATGCCAGCAGCGGGATAGTCCCGTACCAGACAGTTTCCTCGTCAATCACGGCCGCGCACAGCCGCCCTTTGGCCTTGACGGAATAGTCGACGTTCATCTCGGCAAAAATCGCTTTCGCGTCATCGCGCGGAGGTGAGGCAACATAAACCTCAAGGGTAATCCCACGGGCGGCTGCGCCTGCGAGTGTGGTGGTGAGTTTCGTGAGGCATGCGGCGGATGCGTAGGATGCGGCTATGAAGGCACTCTTTGTGGCACCGGTGATGTCTTTAATTAATGCCTCAATAGCGTTTGCCGGCTCTATGAGAATGTTGTAATCGGGTTGCTCGCTGTCCTCTGCTGAATAAATTTCGTACCCCAACTTGGCGTACGTCTTGAGTCTTTTCTGGTACATGCGGGCGAGCATGGGTATCGACAGGTCAATGTAGTCGAATATCTCAACCTGTTGCTTGCCCTCGTGGCTTCTATGCAGTCTGCCCACCTGCTGCGTTACGCTGCCGTCCCAAGATATCGGCGTGGCAATGAAAAGGGTGTCAAGGTAGGACAGATCGAAGCCCTCGCTCAGAAGGCTTTCGGTGGCGACGATGATTCGATGTTCATGCTCAAAGCCGGGAAGACTGTTCAGTATCGCTTTTCTTTCTTTGGCGCCGATTTCTCCGGTTAAGAGTATGGGCTCGTGTCTGCGATCATTAAGCAACCTGAACAGTTCCTCAGCATGCTTTTTCCTTTTGGATAGTATGAGCGGATGTCGACCGTTTGACGCTGCTTCGAGGGCGTCATCGACAATCAATTCGTTTCTTGCCGCATGTGCACACAGCATATCGAGAATCTGATTGAAGCTTGCATCCGGCTCGTAGGCGGATAGCCGAATGCCGGTAAATCTCGGTCGAACGATGCGCTGGATGCCCTGCTGAATTGCCTGCGTTTTTGGATCGATGACATAGCGAAGCGGGCCGCAGAGCATCGAGAGCGCCCGCGTGAGTCCGTCGGAGCGCTCGGGTGTCGCGGAGAGGCCATATATATATTTGGCTGGAGCGGACTTGAGGACGAGCTCGAGCTGTGGCGCGGCAGCATGGTGGCATTCGTCGCAGATAATGAGGCCGTAATTACGAACAAGGTTCTTAACTATCGGCTCCCCGGTTTGGGAGTCTTTGCCAGATAGCGACTGAAAGGAAGCGACGTCGATAAGGCCGCTGACGGCGGTTTTGCCCCCTCCGATTTGTCCAATAAGGGGAGGTTGCTTTTTGCTGATTCGTCCTTTTGGCGTTCGGACCGGCTCTCTGGTGTCCGTAATGTCGAGAAATCGTTCGAGCTGCGATTTCCATTGGGCTATGAGCGCGGTCTTTGGAACAATGACGAGCGCCGGAAGACCAACGGCGGCAATAAGATAAGCTCCGATGACGGTTTTACCGAAGCCCGTTGGCGCAGACATGATTCCGTCTTCGTATTCAAGCATCTGGTCGGCGGCAATTTGCTGTTCGGGATGAAGGGTCCCTTTGAATGCCATCTCAATTGGATTGCCTGTGCTACGTTCGTCTGAATAATGGGCAGTAACGTGGGCTTCTTGAATCAGCTGCTCAAGTTGGGCTTTGCAGCCTCTGGGAATCGCGACGCGGCCATCTCTAAGTTCGCTGAGGTCTATGAGTCGCGGTTTGCCGAATACTGATTGATGCATAGATTGCGCACGGAAGAACTCCGGGTTGGCAAATGTCGCAAGCCTGCGGATTTCCATTTGAGCTGCCGGGCTCAGAGACTTTTCGGGGATGTAGAGCATATCGGCTTGTGTGACGAGCAGGTTCGAGGGGAAGTCTCGTGGCGTGAGCGGGGGCCGCTTTCGTGGCTTTTGGACATTGCGCCTGGTTTTGTTTGTCGCTGCAGCTGTTGCTATTCCAAGCGGTTTGTTTTTGGTGTCCTCTATCAGACGATCCACCGTCGCACGCGAGATTAGTTGGATTTGCGAAAGGTAAAGCCATTGGTCGGGAAAGGGCTCGAATCGTTCGTCAACAAATACGCTGTTTCCTTCCCGCTGCGCTTTTCCCTGAAAGGGCAGCGCAATGAGATTTCCAAAGCCGCCTTCAGGAATGGTGGGCTGCGCGGGTATCATTCGGTCAAAGGCTTCGAAGGTGATTGTCTTGTTGAGTGCCGCTGCTTCGGCGATAAGGCAGCTACCGAAATCTCGTGCTGTCTTTGCGTTTATAGGTTCTAGGAAGAAAAACCAGATATGCGCGCCGTTGCCTGACCTTGATCGCTCGACCGCAGCGTTAATTCCATGGTTTTTTACGACAAGCCTGATAGCGTTTGTCGCTTCTTTCCAATCGGCTTTGTCAAAATCAATGACAAGGACATTTGTGTTGCAGTCTTTGTCGAGAACATATTGACCTATGACGTCCCGGAGCCTGTCGTCGCTGCCTTTGAAATGGGCGATAATGGCGGCATCGTTCAGCTCAAGGAATGTGCGGCTGCGACATTCAGCGCATTTAATTCTGTGATGGTTTGCTTTGGGGCAAATGCCTGGCTTCCACTCATTTGCGCAGGCGGGTGTATAGCCGATGCCCCCGTCTTTTCTGCGATACCCGTGAGCGTGCACATCTTTGCGGCCGGTAAAAAGATTGCGAAAGAGCTCGAGTTTGTCGCGCGCTGGGCTCGCGCTGGTAACGATGCCCTCGGTCTGTGCACGTTCGCCGAAAGATTTGCCGGCTTTGTCCCATTCTTCGAGTGTTGCGTAACGGATGTCTGGACCGTTGCTACAGATTACGATCTGCTTACGCGGATCTGAAGCGTGGACAACCGTTTTATTGAGTTTGAATAAGGCGTTCCCGAAAAGGGCGTATTGATGCACGGCGTTGCTCATTTGAATGCCATTCTTGTCAGCGTTCATTGGGATGAGGGTACGTCATTTCAGCTTTATGAGATATGCGACTTCGATTTTGGTTCGGTAATAGTGGGGTACCGATCCGTGAGTGGCAATTAGCCGGTGCCAAAACGTGCGGCGGCTGTTGTTAAAGGTGTTTTGGCGGCTATGGGGCGTGTTGGCGGCGTGGGGAGGGGTCCTCGAATGACTCCGTGGTCAAATAACGTCAAATATGAGTACTGTTGTTAATGTAGTCTCATAACATTTGGTAAGAATAGAATACCAATTCCACATTATTCTATATATCTAACCCACTAAACACGGAATTTTGAGCCTTGGCAAGACGTGGAATTGATCGAAATGATCAATTCCGGCGAGATTTTTCTGCTACTAATTTGGTGGCGGTACTCATATTTGCCATTTTTTGTCCAGTGGGTACCGCGAGGGGCCTGTTCGACTGGCTCAACGGCCCGGTGATGAGCGCCGGTATGATCAGCCCGCTCGATCCGGATCTGGTACACATTACCGATGACCTCAACGAGTCCGTCGACATTGCGCTCAGCGGGTTGATATAGGGCGAGCGTGCCTGTCGTTGTAGTATTGTGAATGGCAGACTGATGCTATTTAACATCAGTCTGCCATCTAAATTGGGTATACTGAT
>DAWEIC010000047.1:0-10201 GCA_052364855.1 Collinsella sp. | reverse complement strand
TCGCGGCCATTAAGAAAGTCATCGCATAGGCATACGGGCCCGTCGAACATGCGCTCGACCGTATAGGGAACAAACTCACCTTTGGATAGCAGACGCCGATGTAGAGCTGTTGCAACCGCCTCGTTAAACGGTCGCTGATCGTCCATTCCACATCCTTTGACCAGGATACGGATGCCATTACGGATCATCCAGGATTTGGGGAGCTCGCCCTCGGACGTATTGTCAGGATTTTTGAGCCCGATGCCCTCAAGCCAGCCTGAACGCTGCTCGGGTGCCGACCGTTCAAAATCGTTTTCGAAGTAATTGAGGTGCTGCCAATCGAGCTCGTCGCAGTCGACCGGCCTTAGCCAGTAGCAATCCGAAAGCGAAAAACCCAGGCATCGGACGGGCACTTCAATATTGCTGTCAATTCCTAGTTCGCGATAGCGCGAGATGAGTCCGGGGCGGACGTCGGGGACCGACCGGTGACTCCACCACGTGTTGAGTGCTCGTTTATTCACCGTTGGTGAAGAGCTCGAGCACGTGCCAAACGGCATCCTTCGTGCATCGAGTATCTTGGCAATTTCAAAGGAAAACTCGCGCGTTGGATCAAACGAGACATGCGCAACCTCGTGGTCGGCTGACATCAACGTGAACTTGCGCCCTACGTCAGCTGCGGGGCGGCGCCCGCGCTTGCGGACCTTTTGGTAGCCAATCGCGGAATCGTACTGAACCATTTTCCGCCCACCGACGATATCGCACGCGAGCGTTCCCGATGCAGCCAGTTGCGATATGCGAGCTTTCGTAACACCCAGCAGACGCGCGGCGTCACCCATGGATATGTAGTTGGAAGTACTCATCTGCTGCATCACCTCGTTAAGTATTCTAATTGTTAAATGTAGCAAGAGCAAACATCATAATACTTAACAAAGTTGCGGTGAAATAGGGACTGTTTGGCAGCTTGAAACGCTTAGACAGTCCCTATTTCACCGCAACTTATCGGGGGTACGGCTATTTGATGGCAGCAGTTACGGTGCCGCCGCCGAGGACGATGTCGCCGCGGTAGACTACGACGGCTTGGCCGGGGGCGATGGCGCGCTGGGGCTCGTCAAAAGTCAGCAGCATTTGTCCGTCGGCGCTGCGCGTAAGGGTCGCCGCTTGGTCTTTCTGACGGTAGCGATACTTGGCGCCCACGCGAATGCCGCCGGCGTCCAACTCGGCCTCCATGCGCGCGTCCGGCGCGCTCCAGATCCAGTCATTAGCCGTGAGCGACGCGGCGGTCAGGTCCTCGGCCTCGCCCAGGTGCACGGTGTTGCTGGCGACGTCGACGCCCGTCACATACACGGGGTGCGCCATCGCAACGCCCAGGCCCTTGCGCTGGCCGATGGTGTAGCGCAGTGCGCCGTTGTGGCGCCCGACCACGCTGCCATCGCGCCATACGATGTCGCCCGGCGCGGCAGGATGCCCGCAGCGGCGCTCGATATAGCCCGCGTAGTCGCCGTCGGGAATAAAGCAGATGTCCTCGCTTTCGGCCTTCTTGGCGTTGGTGAAGCTCTGCTCGGCGGCTATGCGGCGCACGTCGCCTGCCAGCGGAAAAATCGTGTGCGCGAGGCGCTGCTGCGTAAGCGAATACAAAAAGTAGCTCTGGTCCTTTTTGGGGTCCTCGCCGCGATGCAGCTGCCACGTGCCATCGGGCGTCTGGCTCGTCTTGGCGTAATGACCCGTGGCGATATAGTCGCAGCCCATGTCCAGCGCAGCGTCCAGCAGCGCGCCAAACTTGATGTGACAGTTGCAAATGATGCACGGATTGGGTGTCAGCCCCTCCTGGTAGGCGGTCACAAAGCGCTCGATCACGCTACGGTCGAACGTCTGCTGCAGGTCGAGCACGTGGTGGGGGATGCCGATGCGCTCGGCGACGGCCTTCGCGTCGGCGATGTCGCGGTCGACCTTGCTCATGCCCGTGACAGGATCGGGCGCGGGGCAAGTGAGGCGCATGGTGGCGCCAACGCATTCGTAGCCCTGGCTTTTGAGCAGGTACGCGGTCACGCTGGAATCGACGCCGCCGCTCATGGCGACGAGCACGCGCTTGTTGTGCATGGGGAGGTTCTCCTTGGTGGCATGCGGCCAAAAAAGAAAAGCGGCGCGGGAGGCTGGTTCCGCGCCGCAGACATTGTAGCAAGTTCGGGTGCTTCGTGGGACGCCCTAACGAGATGGGCTCAGGCCGCCAGAAGAGAGGGGAGACCGGCGTGCCTTGGGCCTATCGACAAGAGACGGACCCTTAGTCCTGGAAGAGTGCCGTGGACAGGTAGCGCTCGCCGGTGTCGGCCAGCAGGGCCACGATGGTCTTGCCCTCGTTCTCGGGGCGCTTGGCCAGCTGCAGCGCGGCCCACACGGCGGCGCCGGACGAAATGCCCACGAGCACGCCCTCCTTGTGGCCCACGGCACGGCCGGTGGCAAAGGCGTCGTCATTCTCGACGGGGATGATCTCGTCGTAGACCTGGGTGTCGAGGACGTCGGGCACAAAACCGGCGCCGATGCCCTGGATCTTGTGCGGACCGGCCTGACCCTTGGAAAGCACCGGGGAGGTGGCGGGCTCGACGGCGACGACCTTGATCTCGGGGTTCTGCTCCTTGAGGAACTCGCCCACGCCGGTCACGGTACCGCCGGTGCCAACGCCGGCAACGAAGATGTCGACCTTACCGTCGGTGTCATCCCAGATCTCGGGGCCGGTCGTGGCCTTGTGGATGGCGGGGTTCGCGGGGTTTACGAACTGGCCGGCGATGATGCTGTTGGGGGTCTCCTTCTGCAGCTCCTCGGCCTTAGCGATGGCGCCCTTCATGCCCTTGGAACCATCGGTGAGCACAAGCTGCGCGCCGTACGCCTGCATTAGCTTGCGGCGCTCGACGGACATGGTCTCGGGCATGGTGATGATCACCTTGTAGCCGCGGGCGGCCGCCACGGAGGCGATGCCGACGCCGGTGTTGCCGCTCGTGGGCTCGATGATGGTGTAGTCGCCGCCGCGCACGAGCTTGCCGGCCTTCTCGGCCTCGTCGATCATGTTCTTGGCGACGCGGTCCTTAACGGAGCCGGCGGGGTTGAAGTACTCGAGCTTGACGAGCACGCGGGCCTTGAGGTCCTCGTCGGCCTCAAAGTGGGTGAGCTCCAGAAGCGGAGTGTGGCCGATAAGCTGATCGATGGACGTGTAAACCTTGCTCATGGTGAACCTCCAAAGTGTTCAAGTTTGCTGGATACCGTGTGGTTTTACGGTGTGTCTAACAGTCAAACCCACAAACCTTATAGGTTGTTCGTTTAGCTGTTGAAAAGCATAGTAGACACTAAAGCCTACTAATGCAATAGGAAAAAGATATTTATTGCAAGATGATTAACCCGCTGGACTGGAACGGGAGTTTTCAAAACCACTTTTTCGGCTAGAATTGCTTCGAACAAAAGACCGAAAGGCAGCACTATATATGTTGGTTTCTACTAAGGGCAGGTACGCCCTGCGCGTTATGGTCGACCTGGCCGAGCACCAGGCGGCTGGCCGTATCCCGCTTAAAGAGATTGCGGCACGTCAGGGTATTTCGGAGAAGTACCTCGAGAATATTCTGGCGACGCTCGTGCGCGCCAATATGCTCTCGGGCATGCGCGGCAAGGGCGGTGGCTACGTGCTCACGCGCTCGCCCGAGCAGTATACGGTGGGCGAGATCCTGCGCTTGACCGAGGGCAGCCTGGCACCGGTTGCCTGCCTGGACGGTGACTGCAAGGGCTGTTCGCGCTCCGATGAGTGCCCCACGCTCGATGTGTGGAAGAACCTGGACAAGCTCATCAACGACTACCTCGACGGCGTGACGCTTGACCAACTTGTCACTCACAACGAGGGCTACGACTACGTGATCTAGCCCCACCTGCCGCGTGGGGACAGGGTGGAAATGGAAGAATTTCTGACCCTCTGAGACTGGACAAAGAAGGCCGCCCATTTTTGCGATGGGCGGCCTTTGCTTTGAGCTTCTGTGACTCCTGACGACGGATTGTTTTAATCGTTGGCGACGCCGTCGAGGATGCTGCGCATGATGGATACCAGGATACTGCCCATAAAGGCCGAGCCAAAGCTGGCGATAGAAATGCCGGCGCCTAGGAGATTAACCGACAGGTAGCTGGCGAGCTCGAGCATAAAGCTGTTGACCACGAGCTGGAAAATGCCCAGCGTAATAATGGTGAGCGGCAGCGAAATGACCGTGAGGAATGGCTTTACGAGCGAGTCGACGATGTTGAGGAACAGCCCCACAAAGGCAAAGCAGACCCAGGCTTCGGCAAAACCGAAGGGTTGGATGCCGGGGACGAGAAACGTGGCGATCGCAATGGCGATCGAGGTGAAGAGCCAGTTAAGCATAAAGCGCATGGTGTGATCCCTTTCTGCGCAGACAGTGTGTCGATTTGTTTGGACGCCCATTGTCGCAAATATTCGTGGAGCTTACGTGCGCATTTAGTTTCAAAACGGCGTTCGTCCTGAAAAACGCGCCGCTGACAGAGAGTCTTATCGCTTTAGTTTGGTGGTGTGCTACACTGCTACGGGCAAATGCCCCATGCATTGTTTTATTGCATAGAACGGGCGAACGATGCCCGATGTCAGTATCAACTTCGATGCCTTTTGGCGGGTTTGGCGGTGATCGATGAATATCGAGAACATGTTTGACAAGCCTGATGTCAAGCAGCTGGTCCACGCATTTAGTCTTTTGGACGACGAGAAGGATATTCAAGCGTTTTTGACCGATATCTGCACGCCGCGCGAGATCTGCGATCTTTCGCAGCGCCTGCAGGTCGCGCGTTATCTGGATGAGGGTGAGCCCTATGTTGAGGTTCAGGCCCGCACCGGCGCTTCGTCCACCACGGTGAGCCGCGTATCCAAGGCGCTGAACGGCGAGTACGGCGGCTATCGCAAGATCCTCATCAAGCTGGAGGACGGCGAGTAGGCCAACGGCAAAAAAACGAATTGCGCAGAACCGTCCCTTCGGGGGCGGTTTTTTGATCCCTTGGGGACGGAAGAAAACGGATCACCGGGTTAGACTGACCCCCTAGGTAATCCGTTTTCCTCCGTCCCCAAGGGATCAAATCTGTTGGCGTGGGGCAAATCTGTCCGCGTGGGCGGGTAGGATGGATACATTGATTATTGCGAACAGTTTGAGTGGAGGACCATGCCTGTTCGAATCTATACCACCAATGCCGGCGCGGACCTGAGCGATGTCGAGGCGGCGCTGCTCGCCGACCTGGTTGCCCGTCACGGGCGTGCCGTATTGCTGGCGCCTACGTTTGCCGAGCTCGACCTGTGCCGCCACGATGCGGCGGTGGACGGCGCCTCGCTGGGCGTTGATTACAAGACCCCCTCGTCGTGGCTCCGTTCGCTGTGGGAGCTGATGGGCGACGGCCGCAGCTTTGTCGACAACCTGCAGCGTCAGATGCTGTTCTCGGATATGGTTGCCCGTCGCGACGATGCCGACCTGCAGCCGCTTTCGCGCAGCCAGGGTACGGTGCGCATGCTCGCACGCATGGCTCGCGATGTCCTGCCGGGTGTAGCGGGGACGGGCGCTGATCGCCGCTGCGACAGCGTTTGCCAGCCCAAGCCCAAAAGCGATGCCGAGGCTCGCGTGTTTGAGCTTTTGCGTGCCTACGCGAGCGGCTTGGACCGCCGAGATATGGTTGAGCCCTGCGAGGCCGCCGATATAATGGCCAGCGCCCTGGCCGACAACTTGCCTGCCTGCGCTCGTGCGGTGTACGTGCGTGGCGTCACGTCGTTTGCGCATGGCCTGCTTGAGCTGCTGTCTGCCGTGGCGAATGGCGGGGGAGAGGTCGTCGTGCTGCTCGCTCGCGAGCAGGCGGCAATGCGCGAGGAACTTGCTGCGGCCTTTGATGCCCGCGGCGTACTGTTTGAGATTGCGCCGCTGGGGGAGGACGCTGCTGCGTCTAAGACTGCCTCTAAGCCCGCCGCTCAGCCTGCCTTTATAGAGGTTGCCGGTCCCCATGCCCGCGCCTATGCCTATGCGAATGCTATTGATAAGTTGGTAAAGGCGCGCGAGGGTGCCGCACCGCGCGACGGCGCTGCGGCACCGGCCGATCCTGCGCGCGTGCTCGTGGTGTCCGCCCGGGCACCCCAGTTGTTTGGCGAGCTTGCCGCTCGTTTGGCGGCGCGCCACATCGCGGCCGAGACAACCGAGTTCACGGCGTTTTCCCAATCCATCGCGGGCAGGCAGTTCACGGCGCTTGCCAACCTGATCGAGCGCATGAAGGCTGCTGACGAGGGCACCGCCTCCAAGACCGAGTGGTGGCCCGCCCCGGAGCTTACCGACTGGATTTACAGCCCACTTTCGGGCGCCGACGCCGCCAGCGCGCGAACCTTCGATAAGAACATGCGCCTGTCGCGCAGCAAGACCACTGCGGGCGTCAAGAGTCTGCTGCAGAGCGTGCAGGGCCAGGTGAGGGGTGCGCGTAAGGCGGCCAGCGACCAGAACTGGTTTAAGAACGTGCCGTGCGTGGTCTCGGACGTGTTCCAAGCGCTGTGGCGTGACAAGCCCGTGACGGCGCTCAAGGCCATGCTTGCTGTTGCCGAGGCGCTGCCCGATCGCGCGTTTGGCGGTCTCGACGGCCAGGCCCGTCGCCAGGCCGAGACTGCCCTGCTGCGCCATGCCATCGACATCCTTATGAACGACGCCCGCGCGCTCGACGTGTCGCAGGCGGCTACCGTGCCCGTGCTCGACGGCGTCCGCACTAAGGTGGATAAGCGCAGCGCCGCTTACGATTACGAGACCTACGAGGTCGATCGCACCCCGCGTGCCCAGGTGCGCTTTGCGTCGCTTGCCGATGCGGCGGCCCTGCGCCCCGGCAGCTACGATGCCGTGCTGTTTGCCGACGTCGACCTGGACAGTTATCCGCTCTCACATGAGGAGGGCCCGCTGGCAACGCTGACGGCAGAGTTAGATCGCAGCGGTGTGACGCTTGAGCCTGCGGCCTTGCTGCGCGCACGCTTTGGCCGCGCGATACAAGCGTCGCTTGGTCCGGTTACGCTCGCCCGTGTGACCCACGATCGTCAGGCGCGCGAGTGCTATCCGGCGGCCGTGTGGACCGAGTTGCGGGCGCATGCCGAGGCCGCTAACGATGCTAAGGCCGCTGACGCCGACAAGGCCGCTGACGACGCTAAGGCCGTTGGCGCCGACAAGGCGAAGTGCGTGGGTGAGGGCGATATCGTAAGGGACTTCGATCCCGCGGCAGGCGAAGGTCTTAGGCGCGAGCGCGTGACCTGCGAAGCTCCTCAGCATCTGAGCGATGAAGCCATTCCGTATTTGGTCCTGCGTCGTCGCGATGGCGAGGGCGAGGATGCGCCGCTGGTGCCGCGCCTGACGTCTGCCTCGCAGATCGAGGCCTATTCGACCTGCCCGCTATGCTGGTTCGTCTCGTATCGCGTCAAACCCCAGTCGATCGACGCTGGCTTTGGCAATATGGAGAAGGGCAACTTTGTCCACGACGTGCTGGAACACTTGCATGCCCGTCTGCCCCAGGAGGGCATGGAGCGCGTGACACCCATGAATCTGCCACGCGCGAAGGAGCTGCTGCGCGAGGTCTTTGACGAGACCTTGGCCGAGCATACGGGCAAGCGCGGTGCCGAGGGCCCGCTCGTGCCGCTCTCCCCGGTGGAGGAGCGCCAGGTGGCCGAGATTTTGCCGCAGCTGGAGGGTGTGCTTGCCTACGAGTCCGAGGCGCTCGCGCCCTTCGCGCCGCGCTACCTGGAGTTTGCGTTCAACGAGCTCCAGGTCGAGTATGCCGGTTGGCCGCTTGGCGGGCGCATCGACCGCGTTGATGTGGATGTCGAGAATCGCGCCGTGGTAATCGACTATAAGCATCGTTCGGGTGTCGAGGAGTTTAAGCTCGCCGACCCCACGGTGCGCGACGAGGAATCAGGCACGGCGCCCATCGACGACCCGCGCTGGCTGCCGCCCCATACCCAGACACTCATCTACGCGCAGGCCATGCGTCGGGCGCTGGATCTGGATACCCGCGCCGCGCTCTATTTTTCGACCAAGGGCGGCAAGCCCGCGCTGCGCGGTGCGGCGAGCGCCGAGTTGCTTGAGGAAGAGCGCGGCGACGGCCGCATCCCAGGCCTTAAGAAGGGCTTTCCCGGCGAGGGCGGCAGCATGGACTTCGACGCCCTGCTCGATCGCGTGGAGGACGGCATCGCCGAGCGCCTGCGCGAGCTCGAGGCAGGCAACGTTGCCGCCGTCGACCCGACGTCGGCTCAGGCCGCGCATGCGCGCTGCTCGTATAACCACGAAGGAACGTTTGTAAGGAGGGACGTGTAGACCATGGATCTTTCGACTTTGATGCCGCAACAACTGCAAGTCGTCAAAACGCTCGACCGCCCGCTGTTTGTCTCGGCAGGTGCCGGCTCGGGCAAGACCTTTACCCTCACGCGCCGCATCGTCTATGCGCTCTCGCCCGAATCCGGTCCGTTTGTCGAGCATCTGGATCAGGTGCTCGCCATTACCTTTACCAAAGATGCCGCGGCCGAGATTCGCGACCGCGTGCGTCGCGCGCTTATCGAAGAGGGTATGGACGAGGAGGCCCTGACCGTCGACGATGCGTGGATCTCGACCATTCACGGCATGTGTTCGCGCATCCTGCGCGCGCATGCGTTGGAGCTGGGCATCGATCCCGAGTTCACGGTGCTTACCGATACCGATGAGCTTATGGATCAGGCTGTTGAGCATGTGCTGGCCCGAGCGACGGCGCCCGATGCCGCCCCCGAGCTCGCCGCTTCGCTTAAAAGCCTCTACGCTTGGTATCCCATGGCAGGCGAGGGTGGCCTCTTTGGCGCCGGCACCACCATCAAGGGCCTGGTGCGTGAGCTGCTGGAGCTCTCGAGCCAGCTGCCGGGCGGTATGGACGACGTGTGCGTGGCGCGCGGCCAGGCCGATACCTCGGCGCTCGCCGATGCCTATCGCGCGGCGCTGGGCGCAAGCAAGGCCGCGACCGAGAAGGCGCAGGTGGCGCTCGACGCCATCGCCGCGTTCGAGGCGAGCGGCAAGACCATGGCCGATGCGGCGCGACTCATGATGTCGTGCAGCATGCCTCGGGCGAGCAAGGCGTTTCCTAAGGAGCAGGTGGAGCTGCTCAAGGCCGAGGCCGCCGATGCATTTATCAATATCGTGCTTGCCTGCGGCGGTCCGGCGCTCGATGCGCTGGTGGGGCTTGCTCGTGCTGTGGAGGCTGAGTATCGCGCGCTGAAGGCCGGCCAGTCCGCGCTCGATAACAACGACCTACTGCGTATGGCGTACGAGGCGCTGCGCGACTATCCGGCTATTCGAGCGGCCTATGAGGGCCGCTTTAAGATGGTCATGATCGACGAGTTCCAGGATACCGACCAGATGCAGGTCGATTTGATCCGTTACCTGACGGGCGCGGGGGAGCGCGCACTGTGCACCGTAGGCGATGCGCAGCAGTCGATCTACCGCTTCCGTGGTGCCGAGGTCGAGGTGTTCCGTCGCCAGGAGCGCAAGGTGGGTTCGACGACGGCGTCCGAGACGGTCGCCACGTCCGATGCCCCCGCCGGCGAGCTCGTCAAGCTTGTACGCAACTTCCGCAGCCACGACGAGGTGCTGCGCTATGTGGCGCGCGTCTTTGACGGCGACACCGGTGGTTTGATGCAGGGGTTCTTGGATCTTGAACCGAGCGACGAACGCGAGGACAAGCTCAAGGCGAAGGCATCGCGCCGCCAGGCGATCTTCGTTGCCGGTGACAGTACGCAGGAGCGAACGCAGGCGAAAGCTCGTGCGATTGCGGAGCGATTCCAAGCACTCGTTAAAGCGGGCCAGCCCCAGGGCAGCATGGTCCTGCTGCTGGGCCGCATGACCAACGCCGATGTCTATGCGCAGGCCTTCCGCGACCAGGGGCTCGACTGCGTCATCGCGGGCGGCTCGGTCTTTGCCCAGGCTGCCGAGGTCCAAACGGTGCGTGCCCTGGTGTGCGCGCTTGCTAACCCGGCCGATACGGCGCAGGGTCTTATGCCGCTGCTGGCCTCGCCGATGTTTGCGCTCGGCGGTCAGGAGTTCCTGGCGCTGGCGACCAAGCTGGACGACCAGACGGGGGAGACCTCGCGCCGCAACATCGACGTGGGCATCATGAGCGATTGCGATGTGCCGGGGCTGCGGGATCTGCCGCTGCTGACGCGCGCCCGCGA
>DAWEIC010000046.1:0-10415 GCA_052364855.1 Collinsella sp. | reverse complement strand
ACCACCAACGTCTTCTCGCAGCAGGCCGTTGCCATGGCCAAGGACGGCAAGAAGACCGTCGCTTGGGACTTCGTCTACATCCCCTCTGAGGAGTGGAAGAAGAACCTCAAGCAGGCTCTGATTGCCTACGCTGCCGATAACAGCAAGTGGGACGGCGTCAAGAACGCCTTCGTCGATGGCTGGAAGACCGAGAAGGCCGCTTCCGAGTAAGCAGTTGCTGCCCAAGCTATCTGATTAGCGACAGGGGGCGGGCAGACGTTGGTTTGCCCGCCCCCTGCATATTGAAAGGACCCTTCTATGGGCAAAGCACTCAAGCGCTGGTGGCCGCTCTTTATGCTGCCCACGTGCCTGGCGTTTATGATCGGGTTCGTGATTCCCTTTATCCAGGGCTTCTATCTCTCGTTCTGCCAGTTTATTACCATCAACAATACGCACTTTGTCGGTATCGAGAACTACGTGCGCGCACTGTCCGATCCGCAGTTTGCCACGTCGTTCTTCTTTACGGTGGCGTTTGCCTTCCTGTCGACGGTGCTCATCAACGTGATTGCCCTCGCCATCGCGCAGGCGCTCACCCGCAAAGCGCTCAAGGGCACCAACATCTTCCGTACGATCTTCTTTATGCCTAACCTGATCGGCGGCATCGTGCTGGGCTACATTTGGCAGATTCTGATCAACTGCCTGCTCTCCAACGTGGGCGCCCAGCTCATCGCCCTTAACTCTGCTGCTGGCTTCTGGGGCCTTATCATCCTGACCCTGTGGCAGCAGGTCGGCTACATGATGATCATCTACATCGCTGGTCTGCAGTCTATTCCGTCCGACTACATCGAGGCCGCCAAGGTCGACGGTGCCACGGCATGGCAGACGTTTTGGAAGGTTAAGATCCCTAACCTGATGCCGACCATCACCATCTGCCTGTTCCTGTCCATCACCAACGGCTTTAAGCTGTTCGACCAGAACCTCGCCCTTACCGGCGGCGCCCCCGCGCACTCCACCGAGATGCTCGCCCTGAACATCTACAACACGTTCTATTCGCGTGCCGGTATCGCATGGCAGGGCATTGGTCAGGCCAAGGCGGTTATCTTCTGCATCCTGGTCGTGGCCATCTCCATGATCCAGCTTAAGGCCACGAGGTCCAAGGAGGTGCAGCAGTAATGAAACGCGATAAGGTTATCAACCGCGCGCTCTCGATTTTCTTTACGATCCTGTCGCTCGCGTGGATCTACCCCGTGTTCATGATTGCGCTTAATTCTTTTAAGAAAGCGACTGCAATCAGCACCACCACGGCATTCGATCTGCTCACGCCCGAGACGTTCAACGGCCTCGCAAACTACATGCACGCCCTTAACGAGCAGGGCTTTGCCTCGGCATTTATGTACTCGCTCATCATCACGGTCACGTCGGTCGTGCTGATCTTGGTGTGCTGCTCCATGTGCGCTTGGTACGTGGTTCGTGTCAACAACAAGATCTCGAACTTCTTCTATTACCTGTTCGTGTTCTCGATGGTCGTGCCCTTCCAGATGCTCATGTTCACGCTGTCCAATTTGGCGGACCGCATCGGCTTCAACACGCCGTTCAACATCTGCTTTATCTACCTCGGCTTTGGCGCGGGCCTGGCGGTCTTTATGTTCGCCGGTTTTGTAAAGAACATCCCGCTCGAGATCGAGGAGGCGGCCATGATTGATGGCTGCAACCCGGTCCAGGTGTTCTTTAAGATCGTCCTTCCCATCATGAAGCCCACCTATCTTTCGGTCGGCATCCTCGAGACCATGTGGGTCTGGAACGACTATCTGCTGCCCTACCTTACGCTCGACTCCACCAAGTACAAGACCATTCCTATCTTGATCCAGTACTTCCGCGGCGGCTACGGCCACGTCGAGCTCGGCCCCATGATGGCCTGCATCATGATGGTCGTTATCCCCATCGTTATCATGTACATCCTCTGTCAGAAGTACATCATCGACGGCGTGGTGGCAGGTGCCGTCAAGGGCTGATGCCGTAACTGTTTTGCAAGTTTCTGCGGCGCCCCTCAGCGCGGCGCCGCATATCGAAAGGTAAAGACATGGCCGAGATCGTTCTCAAACATGTTCAGAAGGTGTATCCCAACAACGAGTCAAAAAAGAAGGGCTTCTTTGGCAAAAAGAAGAAGACCGAGGAGAAGAAGCACAACCTCAAGGTTACCGAGGACGGCGTGCTCGCGGTGGAGGACTTTAATCTCACCGTGCATGACCAGGAGTTTGTCGTTCTCGTTGGCCCGTCTGGCTGCGGCAAGTCCACGACGATGCGCATGGTCGCTGGCCTGGAGGACATCACTTCGGGCGACGTGCTCATCGACGGCAAGCGCGTCAACGACGTGGCGCCCAAGGACCGCGACATTGCCATGGTGTTCCAGAGCTATGCTCTGTACCCCAATATGACGGTGTACGAGAACATGGCGTTTACGCTCGAGCTCAAGAAGGTTCCCAAGGACGAGATCGACCGCAAGGTTCGTTCTGCTGCCGAGATTCTGGGCATTACCGAGTACCTCGACCGTAAGCCCAAGGCGCTCTCCGGCGGCCAGCGCCAGCGTGTCGCTATCGGCCGCGCCATCGTGCGTGACCCCAAGGTCTTCCTGATGGACGAGCCGCTGTCCAACCTGGACGCCAAGCTTCGTAACCAGATGCGTGCCGAGCTCATTAAGCTGCGCCACGAGATCAAGGGCACGTTCATTTATGTTACTCACGACCAGACCGAGGCTATGACCCTCGGTGACCGTATCGTGGTCATGAAGGACGGCGTCGTCCAGCAGATCGCCACCCCGCAGGAGGTCTTCAACCATCCCGCGAACATCTTCGTCGCCGGCTTCATCGGCGTGCCGCAGATGAACTTCTTCGATGCCCAGCTGGTGCGCTCGGGCAACGGCTTTACCGTCAAGACCGAGGATATGAACGTGGCGCTCGCCCCCGAGACCTGCGCTCAGCTTGCCCTCAACTGGGACGGCGGCGACGTGAAGGAGATCACGGCTGGCGTGCGCCCCGAGCAGATTCTGCTTGCCGACAAGGACGAGGAGGGCGCGCTCCAGGGTACCGTCGAGGTGACCGAGCTCATGGGTTCGACCGAGCATGTCCACGTGACTGCTCCCGATGGCCAGTTCGTCCTGATCATTCCCGTTGTCGACCTTGAGGCCAAGGGTGCGCTCAAGGCGGGCGACCCCATCTGGTTCAAGTTCGAGAAGAACGCGACCCACCTCTTCGATAAGGTCTCTGGCAAGAACCTTATCTAGGCCCGGTGCATCCGGGCCCTCCCTTTGGGCGACTGCGGTATTGCCATCCTTTTGCCGCGGTCACATATAAGGCTCCCCTCCCGTCCACTGGGCGAGAGGGGAGCCTTTCTTTGTGTTGGGGTTGTCTGGCCGGTCGTTTGTCTCGATCTGTAACGGGTAGGGCCGTTTTGATTGAGTAGTTGTTACAGATCGAGATTGTTTGGTCGAGTCGGGTCACAGGGTAGCGTGCGGGCACAAAAAGCGGAGCCGCGTTGCCACGACTCCGCTTTCAAGAGGATGGGTAAGGGAAGCGAAATTAGTTCAGGTGCCAGATCTCGTCGTTGTACTGGGAGATGGTGCGGTCGGACGAGAAAGTGCCGGCGTTGGCGATATTGATGAGCGCCTTGCGCATCCAGGCGTCCTGGTCCTCGTAGTCGGCCAGCACGCGCTCCTTGGTCTGGATGTACTCCTCAATGTCGAGCAGGGCCATAAACCAGTCCTTGCCCTTAATGTCGTCGTGCAAGCGCTGCAGGCGCTCGGCGTTGCCGGTCGCCATAAAGGCGGGGTTGGTGATGAAGTCCACCAGCAGTTTAATGCCGGGCTTGCGGTAAAGTGCACCGGCGCTGTAGGTGCCGTCGGCATAGAGCTGCTCGACCTGCTTGGACGAGGCACCAAAGGTATAGATGTTCTCGTCGCCCACGAGCTCGGCAATCTCCACGTTGGCGCCGTCGAGCGTGCACAGGGTTAGGGCGCCGTTGAGCATGAACTTCATGTTGGAGGTGCCGCTCGCCTCCTTGGAGGCCAGGCTGATCTGCTCGGAGATGTCAGCGGCGGGGATCACGCGCTCGGCGGCGGTGACGTTGTAGTTCTCGATCATGACAACCTGCAGGTAGGGAGCCACGTCGGGGTCGTTTGCAATCCACTGCGACAGCGTCAGAATCAGATGGATGATGTCCTGCGCGATAGTGTAGGCAGGTGCCGCCTTGCCGCCAAAGATGATGGTGACGGGGTGCTTAGGTCTGTTGCCGTTCTTGATATCGAGGTACTTCCAGATGATGTAGAGCGCGAGCATCTGCTGACGCTTGTACTCGTGGATGCGCTTGACCTGGACGTCGATGATGGCGTTGGAGGGAATGGTCACGCCCTGCTCGAGCGCCATGAACTGGCGCATGATGGCCTTGGCCTCGACCTTGGTGGCGGCCAGGCGCTCAAGAACGTCCTTGTCGTCAGCGAACTTGGCGAGTTTGCTCAGATCGCCGGTGCTGCGCCAGTCGGTGCCGATCACATCGTCGAGCAGGCTGGCGAGCGCGGGGTTGGCCCCATGGATCCAGCGGCGGAAGGTGATGCCGTTGGTCTTGTTGGAGAACTTCTTGGGATAGATCTCGTAGAACGGATGAAGCTCGGTGTCCTCCAGGATCTTGGTGTGGAGGGCGGCTACGCCGTTGATGGAGAAGCCAAAGTGGATGTCCATGTGAGCCATGTGGACGGTGTCGTGCTCGTCGATGATGGCGACGCGCGGGTCATCGTGCTCGGCCTTCGCGATCTCATCGAGCTTGACGATAATGTCGGCGATGGCAGGGGAGACCTTCTGCAGGCTGGCGAGCGGCCACTTCTCGAGCGCCTCGGCAAGAATCGTGTGGTTAGTGTAGGCGACCATGGAGCGTACGATGGTCACGGCCTCGTCAAACTCGATGCCATGCTCGGTGGTGAGCAAGCGAATGAGCTCGGGAATGACCATGGTGGGGTGCGTGTCGTTAATTTGAACCACGGCGTAGTCGGCCAGATCGTGCAGGTTGCTGCCGCGCTCGATGGCCTCGTCGATCAGGAGCTGGGCGGCGTTGCTCACCATGAAGTATTCCTGGTAGATGCGAAGCAGGCGGCCCTGCTCGTCGGAATCGTCGGGGTAGAGGAACAAGGTGAGGTTCTTGGCGATCTCGGTCTTGTCGAAGTCGATGGAGCTGCCGGGGACCAGGCCGTCGTCGACGCTCGCCAGGTCGAACAAACGCAGGCGGTTCTTGGTGGGCTGGCCGTAACCGGGCACATCGATGTTGACGAGCTTGGAGGTAACGGCAAAATCGCCGAACTCGACGGTGTAGGAGCGGTCATCGTCGACTAGGATGTCCTGCTCACCGAGCCACTCGTCGGGGACGGCCTTCTGCTGGTTGTCGACAAAGCGCTGACGGAACAGACCGTAGTGATAGTTGAGGCCCACGCCATCGCCGGTCAAGCCCAGCGTGGCGATGGAATCCAGGAAGCATGCGGCCAAGCGGCCCAGGCCGCCGTTGCCGAGTGACGGCTCGACCTCGAATTCCTCGATCTTGTTGAGGTCGTGGCCTGCGGCGGTGAGCTGGTCCTTAACCTCGTCGTAGATGCCAAGGTCGATCATGTTGTTGATGAGCAGCTTGCCGATCAAAAATTCGGCGGAAATGTAATAGAGCTTTTTCTTGCCGTTGTTGAGCGGGCAGGCGGCGGAGCGCTCCTGCACGAGTTTGACCAGCAGCTTGTAAATGCGACGGTCGTCGAGCTGCTCGAGCGAGGTGCCAAAAGACTGCTCGGCGAGTTCCATGAGGTTAATTTGGGGCATGTTTTCTCCTGTGATGGGTTGTTTCATGTCTGCAATTCATAAGAAGCCCGCGCGAGGGGATTGGGGTGGCCTCGCGCGGGAAAAGCAAGCGCGTCCGCACGGTGGGGAGGGGTCGGGCGCGGTAGCTCCTATTGAGGAAGCTCGATTTCGGCTTCCGACGGGATGCGGAAGTAGGTCTCGGTCCAGTCGGTGAGTTTGTGCTCGAGCTCGCGGGTGATGGCGCCGTCGAGCATGCGCCAGGTCCAGTTGCCGCCCAGCGTGGCAGGGGTGTTGATGCGCGCCTCGTTGCCCAAGTTGAGCAAATCCTGCATGGTGTAGATGCACGTGTCGCTCACGCTGGCGGCGATGGTGCGATTGAGTGCATCTGCCATGGGTTCGCCGGCCTGCTGATGGGTGTACAGGGCTGCCTGCTCGCGCTGACGCGGGGTGGCCGTTCCCTCAAACCAACCGCGCGCCGTCTCGTTGTCGTGGGTGCCCACATAGGCGACGGTGTTGGCGATGTAGTTATGCGGCAGGTAGTACGAGTTGGTGCCCTCAAAGGCAAACTGCAGGATCTTCATGCCGGGGAAGCCCGAGTTGTCGCGCATGTCGATGACGCCGGGGGTGAGGAAGCCCAAGTCCTCGGCGATGATGGGCAGCGTGCCGAGCTTTTCCTCGAGCGTCTTGAAGAACTTGAGGCCGGGACCCTGCGTCCACGAACCGTAGGACGAATCGGGCGAGGAGAACGGCACCTCCCAATAGGCCTCGAAGCCGCGGAAGTGATCCAGGCGGATGACGTCGTACATGTCGAGGGCGGCGCGAATGCGGCCCTCCCACCAGGAGAAGCCGTCGGACTCCATGGCGTCCCAGTCGTAGATGGGGTTGCCCCAGTACTGGCCGGTGGCCGAGAACTGGTCGGGCGGCGTGCCGGCGACGCTCACGGGATTGCCGGCGGCGTCGATCTTAAAGAGCTCGGGCGTCGCCCACATCTCGACGGAGTCACGCGAGACATAGATGGGCAGGTCGCCGATGATGAGAATGTCGCGCTCGTTGGCATAGGCCTTGAGGCGGCTCCACTGGCGATCGAAGAAGTACTGCGTCATCTGGTGGTAGAGCATACGCGCCGGATGGTCGGCGCAGACCTTGGCGGAAGCCTCGCCGCGGGTACGGAGCTCCGCGGGCCACTCCCAAAACGCCTTGAGACCGCACTCCTCTTTGACGGTCATAAACTCACAGTAGGGGATGAGCCAGTCCTCGTTGGCCTGGATAAAGTCATCGAAATCGGCCGGCTTGTCGGCAGCAAAGCGCTCAGCGGCTCGGTCGAGAATCTGACGGCGGCCACCAAAGATAGCACCGTAGTCGACATTGCTGGGGTCGGATCCCAGATACACGCCATCGATATCGCGCTGCTCTAGATACCCTGCCTCGATAAGCTCGGCAAAGTCGATAAAGTTGGGGTTGCCTGCGCGGGCCGAGAACGACTGATAGGGCGAATCGCCATAGCTGGTCGTCGTAAGGGGCAGAATCTGCCAGTAATGTTGTTTGCACGAGGCGAGAAAATCGACGAAGTCGTAGGCATTCCAGCCAAAGCCGCCGATTCCGTATGGTCCGGGCAGAGATGAGACGGGCATGAGGACGCCGCTTGCACGCTCCATGAATGCGCTTACCAACCTTCTTGTTGTGGGGTCGGCCTGCCGATGGGTGTGCAGTCCGCCTCCGATGTTCTGATTCGATACGCCTATTGTAGAACATGTTGTTTAAACATGTACAGGCAAGATAAAAAAGTTGGTCGATTTTCGGCGAATGGTTGCATGCCATGAAAAAGCCCCGACCTCACAACGTGAGATCGGGGCAAGAGCGGTATGTAGGTTTTTGCTACTCGGCGTCGGCGAAGCCGTTGGGGTTGTGGCTCTGCCAGTTCCAGCTATCGCGGCACATGTCCGCGATGTCGTACTGGGCCTTCCAGCCCATCATGCGCTCGGCCTTGGAGGCATCGCACCAGTTGGCAGCGATGTCGCCGGCGCGGCGCTCGCGGATCACGTAGGGCAGCTCCTTGCCACAAGCCTTGGAGAAGGCGGCGACGACCTCGAGTACCGAGGTGCCGGTGCCGGTGCCCAAGTTAAAGATCTCGACGCCGGTCTTGCCGTTCATCCAGTTAAGGGCGGCAACGTGACCAGATGCCAGATCGCACACGTGGATGTAATCGCGCACGCCGGTGCCGTCGGGGGTGGGGTAGTCGTTGCCAAAGACCTGAACGGCCTCGAGCTTGCCCACGGCGACCTGGGCGACATAGGGCACCAGGTTGTTGGGGATGCCCTTGGGATCCTCGCCGATCAGGCCCGACGGATGAGCGCCAATGGGGTTGAAGTAACGGAGCAGCACGACGTCCCACTCGGGGTCGGCGGTGTGGACGTCCATAAGGATCTGCTCGATCATCCACTTGGTCCAACCATAGGGGTTGGTCGCGGGCTTCTTAGGATCCTCCTCGGTGACGGGCGGGTTGTCCGGGTCGCCATAGACGGTCGAGGAGCTCGAGAAGATGATGGACTTGCAGCCATGGTTGCGCATGACGTCGATGAGCACCAGGGTGTTCTCGATGTTGTTGTGGTAGTACTCGACGGGCTTGCTCACCGACTCGCCGACGGCCTTAAAGCCGGCAAAGTGGATGACGCGGTCGATCTGATGGGTATCGAAGATCTTGTTCATCGCGTCGCGGTCGAGCACGTTGGCCTCGTAGAAGGTGAGGTTCTTGGCGGCCTCGTCGCCCACGATGGTCTTGACGCGGTCGACGGCGACGGAGCTGGAGTTGGAGAGATCATCGACGATGACGACCTGGTAGCCACCTTCGAGAAGCTGAACGACGGTGTGCGAGCCGATAAAGCCGGCGCCACCGGTAACGAGGACGCAGGTGTCTTTGGGGTCGAGTGCTTTGGACATGTAGTCTCCTATCGAATCAGGAACACTTCTTCAGGGGAGTATAGCGCAGGCAGGGACGCCCAAATCGTGCGCTGTGGGAAAAGCAGAGGATTGTGCTAACGTACTCATAGAAGAGCTTGCGTACGCATAACCTGATCTTTGGCATTTGCTTACGAGCCGCTGACCTTGTAGTTTCCTGCCGTTCGTGGAAATCGTTGGGACGCGCCATATGTACGCTAATATGTATGAGTTGAGCGACATATAAATAAACATGTAACGGAGTACATATGTCACCAAACAGCGATTCCATCCTTTCCCAGGAGCTCTCGCGCCGCACTGCCCTCAAGGCCCTGTTCGGCGCCGCTTCTGCGGCAGTTCTTTTTGGCCTGCCCGCTCGCGCCCATGCGGCGGAGGCTTCCAAAGAAACAACCGATAAACTGAATGCCGCCCAGGCCCAGCTCGACGAGGTTCAGGCCCAGCTCGACAGCATCGCAAATGAGTATGCGGCGCTGGCCAACAAGAATGCCCAGACCCTCAACGACATCGAGAATGTCCAGGGCAAGATTGACGACACGCAGGCCCAGATCGATGAAAAGAAGGCCGAGCTCAAGAAGAAGCGCAACGACCTTTCCGATCGCGTGGCCGCCAGCTACAAGTCCGGCGGCACGAACATCCTGTCGCTGCTGCTGGCCTCTGGCTCGTTTGAGGAACTCGTCGCCAACGCGCATTACGTTGAGAAGATCAACAAGAGCGACCGCGATGCCATCGAGGATATCCAGACGATTCAGGCTGAGCTCGACGCACAGAAGACCGAGCTCGAAGCACAAAAGGCCGACCTGGAGAAACTCAAGGACCAGCAGACGGCTCAGATGCAGGATATGCAGGCCAAGCAGCAAGAAGTCCAGACCGTGCTGAACGGTCTTTCCGACGACGTCAAGGAACTCATGGCTCAGCGCGATTCCGAGATCCTCGCTGCCGCCCAGGCTGAGGAGGCTGCCAGGAAGGCCGCCGCTGCCGCGGCCGCCGCGAACAAGAACAATTCCTACTCGGGTGGTTCGAGCTCGGGCGGTGGATCGTACGCGCCCGGAACTCCGCAGCAGAATGCCGGCTCGGGCAAGCAGCAGGCTGTCGTCAACGCGTGCTACTCCACGCCTTCGCCGGGTCAGAACTGGTGCGCGGCGTGGGTTACCAATGTCTTCCGTAACGCCGGCGTTGGCTACTTTGGCGGCAACGCCTGCGACATGTTCAACGCCTGGTGCTATAGCTCCGATCGCTCGGCGCTGCAGGTGGGCATGATCGTGGCCGATTCCTCGCACAGCGGCACGGGTGCTCCGGGCCTTATCTACGGTCATGTGGGTATCTACGTTGGCGGCGGCATCGTTATGAGCAACGAGGGTGCCATTACGTCTAAGTCGCTTGATTCGTTTATTAGCTTCTATGGTACTGGCTCTGGCGTGCGTTGGGGCTGGCTTGGCGGTATTGCGCTGTCGTAAAGCCGACTGGGCCGCGTGCCCGCCCGCAATATATTTGATTGCCTGCTCGGGCAGTCCTGCGCAAGACGAAGGCCACATTAAGTGGCCTTCTTTGCGTTCAAGACTTTAGTCTGCTGGGCGCGCAGCGGCCAGCTTCAACCCACCCGCTATGCGGGTGGAGACAAACGGCTTTACAAAGCCACCCCTCCGACCGATATTGACGATT
>DAWEIC010000045.1:0-10428 GCA_052364855.1 Collinsella sp. | reverse complement strand
CCCCACGCTCATCGTCCACCAACGGTTCATGGCAAACGGGACACAACAACATGGCTACTCCTTAGCGCGAACAACACAACGCCCACTATTGTCGCACGCCTTCCCCACCTAGTCATTGGGGACGTTCTTGAATGACTAGTCGTTTAAGGACGTCCCCAATGACTACAAGGAGTGTCCCCAGCTGCCGGCAGAAAAGGAACGTCCCTAAGTGCCGACTGGTTGCATTAGGAGTATCATCGTCTGCGCAAATAAGCACGATATAGCATGTTAGAGATTGAGAGCGTATGGCTGATACCGCATCTAAGCACATCGATATGACCACCGGCTCGCTGTGGCGCAATATTCCCCTGTTCGCCTTCCCCGTGGCCGCCACGAGCATCTTGGAGCAGCTGTCGAACCTCATCGCCACGGTCATTATCGGCAACTTCTCGGGCGACCAGGGAACCCTCGCCATGGCGGCGGTCGGCTCCAATGTTCCGCTTACCAGCCTTATGCTCAACCTGTTTATTGGCATGTCGCTTGGCTCCAACGTGGTCATCGCCAACGCTATCGGCCGCGACGATCAGAGCATGGTCAAACGCGCCGTCCATACCTCGATCTTAATGGCGCTCGTGGGCTTTATCGTCATCGCGCTGGGCGAGATCTTTGCCGAGCCCATGCTCGCCGCCCTCAACGTTCCCGCCGAAACCATGCCGCTCGCTTCGCTCTACCTGCGCGTCTTTTTGCTGAGCATGCCCTCGATCTTGCTCTACAACTTTGAGGCTGCGATCTTCCGCTCCGTCGGCATCACCCGCATGCCGCTGCAGGCGCTTGCCGTGTCCACCGTCCTCAACATTGGCCTGGACCTCATCTTTGTCCCCGTACTCCACTGGGGTGTCGCGGGCGTCGCCATCGCCACCGCCATCGCCTACACCGTCAGCGCCGCCACACTCTTTATCCGCCTGCTCAAGACCGACTCCGTCGTCCGCGTCACCCCACGCGACCTGGCTATCGACCCCGTCGCCCTCAAGCGCATCGTCAAGATCGGCCTGCCAGCCGGCATCCAAAGCGCCGTCTTTGCCGTAGCCAACATCATCATCCAGTCCGCCATCAACAGCCTGGGCACCGAGGTCATGGCGGCATCGAGCGCCGCCATGAGCTTGGAGTACGTATGCTACAACCTGCTCAACAGCTTTAGCCAGGCGTGCACCACCTTTGTGGGACAAAACCACGGTGCCCGCCAGATCGACCGCTGCACCAAAACGCTCAAGCTCTGCCTGGTCGAAGGCGGTATCGTCGCGCTCACCACGATCATCGTTATTGTCGGCCTGGGGCGCGAGATCTTGTCGCTGTTCAACAGCGATCCCAACATCGTCTCGATCGGCTATATCCGCGTGTGCTCGATCTTCCCGGCGTACGCCTTTAGCATGTTCTACGAAAACATGTCAGGCTACCTGCGCGGCTTTGGCATCTCGCTCACACCCGCCCTCATCACCATGATCTGCGTCTGCGGCATCCGCTTCTACTGGGTGTTCTGCGTGTTCCCGCACTTCCGCACCTTTGCGAACATCATGATGGTCTACCCCATCAGCCTGGGCACCACGGCGTTCTTTATGGTCGTGGCGGTACTACTTTGCCACCCGGCACGCACCTATCGCGCCACCCAAGCCAAAGCGACAGCCCGCTAAACACCGCACTCAACGCCACGACAGTCATTAATTGACAATATGCGAGCTCATATAGTCGATAAAGCGCCTCGTGGCGATAGGCATGGTGTCCCAGCTGCGCCAGGCGGCCACCACGTCGCGCGAGGGGGCATGCACGATGGGCCGCACACGAATATCGGCTCGCATGCCCTCCACAGTACGACGGTAGAGCATGCTCACGCCTAGGCCCTCCTCCACCATCGCCATGATGGTGTAGTCGTCAGTCACCTCGCTCGTCACGTGCGGCGACAGCCCATGCGCCGCAAATGCATCGAGCACCAGGCTCTGTTCGCCCTCATCCAGCAGTACAAACGGCTCGGACGCCAGGTCGGCGAGCGTCACCTTTTCCTTTGCCGTCAGCGGATGCGCGGCCGGCAACAATGCCACCAACTCGTCGTGATAGACCACGCGCTTCTCGAGCCCAGCGGTAAATCCGCGTGCCGTAAAGCAAAAATCAACCACGCCATCGTGCACCCACTGGGCGTTGCGCGTGTAATCGCCCTGCTTGAGGGTAAAGCGTACGCCCGGGTGCAGGGCTCCAAAATCGCGGATCACGCGCGGCAACACGGTTCGACTCACGTTGGTAAACGTCGCGATGCGAATATCAGTCGACGAAAGCCCCAGCAGCTCCTGCCGCTTGCCCTCGAGCTCGAGCTCGGCGGTCACAATCTGGCGCAGGTACGGCAGATATTGTTTACCGTCGCGCGTAAGCGAAACGCCCTGCTTTCCGCGCTCGATAAGCGTGGTGCCCAGCTCGCGCTCGAGCGCCTTGACGGCCTGGCTCACCGCACTTTGCGTATAGCCCAACTCGTCCGCCGCGCCTTTAAGGCTGCCGCGGTCGACCACCATACAAACAATCTGATACCGCGATGCCATCGTGCCTCCACATCAATGCAGCCGTAAAACGTTTTGCCAGCGCTTTTCGCGCCTACTTTAGCGTTTCTTAATCATACTGAAGATACATTCGCTTTACTACATCAACATCTGAGAGCAGAATCCTTTGTGCGAAACCGTTCTGTAACAAAAGGAGTCCCATGGATCGCAAAAAAGCAATCGCGCTCTCATTTTCCGTTCCCGTCGCATGGGGCTTTTCGTATCCCCTCATGAAGATCGGCATGGACAGCATGAACGCCACGAGCATCGTCGCGTTGCGCTGCATCATCGCCTTTGTGGCCTGTCTGCTGCTCTTCCACAAGCGCGCGTTCCGCATCAACCGCGACCTTATGGTTCGTGCCGCTATCATCGGCGCCATTATGGCAACCGAGCTCACCTGCATGTGCTTGGGCTCCAGCCTCACTTCTGCCTCCACTGCCGGCTTTTTGCAGAGCCTGACGGTCGTGATCGTGCCGTTTGCCAACGCCGCCCTGCTGCGTCGCGCCCCCGAGCGCAAAGTGCTCGTCGGCACCGCCATCGTCACCTGCGGTATGTTGCTGCTCTCGGGCGCAGACTTTACCAGCCTGAATCCCGGCGCGATCATCATGCTGCTCTCGGCCTTTATCTATGCCAGCCACATTATCGTGGCCAAGCGCTTTGTCGAAGAAGTCGATCCGCTTGCTCTGGGCGTTTGGCAGCTGGGCTTCGGCGGCTTGTTCTCGGGCATCGCCGCATGCGTCTTTGGCGGTTTCACACTTCCCAGTACGCCCAGCGAGATCGTGGTCGTCGTCGCGCTCGCACTCATCTGCTCTGCCTACGGCTTTATCACCCAGACGCTCGTGCAGCCCCACGTACCCGCCGAGACCACCGGCTTCGCCTTCTCGCTTGAGCCGGTCTGCTCCGCTGTCTTTTCGTTCTTCTTGGTTGGCGAGGTCCTGAGCCCCATCGCCTTCTTTGGCGCCGCCCTCATCCTAACCGGCGTAATGGTGGCAACCGTCGAGCTTCCGCGCCTCCGCGCACATGAACAGGCTCGCATGGCAGGAGCGCCCGAGCACGTCTCGTAGACCCCGCTCTTCATACAGCCGTGGCATAAAGGCAACCGGTGCGCCTTTACAATAGATGCCAACAGAGCATCTGCCATAAAGGAGCCCCATGGACACCGCGACCCGCGACCGCAACATAGCAACTTGGTTGGGCGATGCGCCGCAGCCGGTACGTGACACTACGAACCAGCTGCTCGAGCGCATCGCCCTCTTGCGTGCCGAACAGACCATCTACCCGGCACAAGACGACATCCTCAATGCCCTCGCCTACACGCCGGCCGACCAGGTCAAGGTTGTCATCTTGGGTCAAGACCCCTATCACGGACCCAACCAGGCCATGGGGCTGTCGTTCTCGGTCCCCGCAACGCAAACCAAGTTGCCTCCGAGCCTGCGCAACATCTATAAGGAACTCAAAGCCGATCTGGGTTGCCCCATCCCCGCCACGGGAGACTTGACACCATGGGCACAACAGGGCGTCCTGCTCCTCAACACTACGCTCACCGTGCGCGAGCATGCCGCCAACTCGCACGCCAAACTGGGCTGGAGCACGCTCACCGACTACGTTATCGAACGCTGCTGTCAGCTGCCCCAGCCGGTAGTCTTTTTGGCATGGGGCCGCTTTGCCCAGCAGATGGTCGAAGGTAAGCTCGTCGCAACCGGTGCGGGCAAGGCAACCGGCAAGTTCTGCCTGGCCTCTACGCACCCCTCGCCGCTTTCGGCCAACCGTGCCACGGCAGAACTCCCCGCTTTTATGGGGTCGCGCCCCTTCTCTGCCGTCAATCGGCTACTCGAACAGCACGGCTCGACCCCCGTCAACTGGACTTGCATCGGCTAAAAATCGATACATCAAAAAACACGCCCGACGGCTTTCCATCGGGCGCGTTTCCTATTCGGGCCAAATAAATTGTGTGCGGCCGGCCTCGCCGCCATCGATCAGCAGGCTCTGCCCGGTCATAAACCGGTTGGTCACGCCCACAAAGTAGATCCACTCGGCGATCTCTTGGGCGGTGGCCCAGCGTTTAAGCGGCGTGAGCTCCATAATCTGGTTCCACAGGTGTTCGTCTTCCATCACGCAACGGTTGAGCGGCGTTATAACGCCGCCCGGGTCCACACTGTTGGCGATGGCCTGCGGTGCCAGGCGGTTTGCAAGGTTCTTGGTGTAGGCGATAACACCGCCCTTGCTGGCGGCATAGGCGGGAAACTCCGATCCCGTATGTCCGCTCGCCGACCCCACATTGACCACGGATTTGATAGCCGGCGCAGGCTTGGCGGCGAGCCCCTCCCCCACAAAGGCGTAGCGCTCGGTCACGTTGATGGTGCCACACAGGTTGGCAGCGATGTCGTCGGCCGAATCCTGCGTACCGGCAACGTTCACGATTACCTGAGGCTCAAGGTCGCTTGGAAACGAGTCCGGCTCGCGGACATCAACGATCAGATGGCGGTAGCGCTCGTGTTCGATCGCCGGCGACAGCAGATCAAAGCCCACGACCTCGTGGCCCTCATCCAAAAAGCGCTGCACGCACGCGGCTCCGATACCGCCCGAAGCGCCCGTGATCAAAACCCGCATACTCGCTCCTTAGGCGGTTGCGTGGCGCTCGAGGTACTCGGAGCCCACATTCTCGCGCTCCCAGCCGCGCACGACCTTGTAGCCCACGGGGCTCAGGAAAACCTCGCACAGCAGCTCGGCAACAGCGCCGGTCAGCGAGCACATAAGGACCTGCACCCAGGTCCAACCAAAGAACGTGTGGCTCACCACAATGGCAAAGACCAAGTTGTCGATAAACTGGCCAACACCCGTGGACACATAGGAGCGGAAGGCGAAGCTCGCAAAGTTATTCTTTTTGAGCATGCGGCCGAGCGACTGGTTGAGCGTGGAGTTAACCACGGCAGAAACGAGCATTGCCAGCGAAGAGCCCAGCACCACGTACCAGGTGCCGCCAATGGTGGCGTTAAGGGCGGTGTTGACCTCGATCATGCCGGTGTCGTAGTAGGCGCCCCACATACCGGGCGTGAGCGAGCATGCCCAAAAGCACAGGCTCACGGCCAGGTTGACCAGCAGCGCGAGGATAGAGATTTTGATGGATGCCTTGGCGCCAAAGCGCTTGCAGATCATGTCCTGGCACAAAAACGAAACCCAGCTCACCACAAAGCCGCAATCGAGTGCCAGATACGGCAGGCTGATAAGCTCTTTGTTGGCCAGCAGGTTCATCATGATGACGCTCACGAAAAACAGCGAAACCGTTGCCGCGGGAATGCTCCGCAGCAGGACCTTGTAGTCCTCCATGACCTTCTTGATCATTATGTACTCCTTTGGTTTTAGGTTTAACGAGTAGGATATCGGACCCGAACTGCTCGGACGCCCCGGTCTTGAGACGACGGTGGGTATGATAGCCGCTCACACGGCATCAGGCAAGCGAACGGCGCGGCAGCCCCGCAGGGCCACCGCGCCGATGCGTTAAAAGGCCACGTTGCCAAACTCCGACAGGATAAGGTCGGGGTTGTGGTCGGTAGCCCAATCCACGTTCCACGGGCTCGTGAACAGCAGTAGCTTACCGCCGCGCATGTCCTCGACGCGCAGCGTGTCGCGCGTGAGCGAAAGACCCGGGATATCGATGGTATCGGGGTCATTCTGGATCCAGCGGATGTCCGTATAGGGCAGCGGCTGGCGACGAACCTCAACACGGTACTCGGCCTTGAGACGGCGCTCGAGCACCTCAAACTGCAGCACGCCGACCACGCCCACGATGACGCTCTCCATGCCGGCACCCAGCTCGCGGAAGATTTGGATGGCGCCCTCCTGGGCAAGTTCCTCCATACCCTTGACGAACTGCTTGCGCTTGAGCGTGTCGACCTGCGTAATGCGAGCGAACATCTCGGGGGCAAACGTCGGGATCTGCGGATACTGCACGTGGCGCTTGCCAGAGCACACAGTGTCGCCGATGCTAAAGATACCCGGATCGAACAGGCCCACGATATCGCCCGCGTACGCCTCGTCCACGATGGCGCGATCGTCGGCCATCATCGACGTGCCCGTGGCAAGCTTGAGCTTGCGGTTGCCCTGCACGTGGAAGGCATCCATGCCGCGCTCGAACTTGCCCGAGCAAATGCGCACAAAGGCGATGCGGTCGCGGTGGTTCTTGTCCATGTTGGCCTGGATCTTAAACACAAAGCCGCTAAAGTCGTCGCGGCAGGGATCGACCGGCTCGCTGGTGAGCGTATCGGTATAGGCGCGCGGCGTCGGGGCCAGACGCAGGAACTCCTTGAGGAAGGGCTCCACGCCAAAGTTGGTGAGCGCCGAGCCAAAGAACGCCGGGCTCAGCTTGCCGCAGGCCACAGCATCCAAGTCGAGCTCGTCGCCAGCGCCATCGAGCAGCTCGATGTCGTCCATCAGGTTCTTATGGTTCTCCTCGCCGATGAGCTCGTCCATGGAAGGATCGCCCAGCTCGGCCTCGACCTCGGCGACCTTCTTGGTGGCGTTGGCGTGACCGTCGCCCTCGAAGGCGATAACGCGACGGGTCTGACGGTCGAACACGCCGCGGAAGTTGCGGCCGCTGCCGATCGGCCAGTTCATGGGATAGGTGTTGATGCCCAGAACATTCTCGATCTCTTCCATGAGCTCAAACGGATCGCGAGCCTCGTGGTCGAGCTTGTTCACAAAGGTGAAGATGGGAATGTGACGCAGCGTACAGACCTTAAAGAGCTTTTTGGTCTGGGCCTCGACGCCCTTGGCGCCGTCGATGACCATGACCGCGGCGTCGGCGGCCATAAGGGTACGGTAGGTATCCTCCGAGAAGTCCTGGTGGCCGGGGGTATCGAGGATGTTGACGCAGGCGCCGTTATAGGTGAACTGCAGCACCGAGGAGGTGACGGAAATACCGCGCTCCTTCTCGATGTCCATCCAGTCCGAGACGGCATGCTTGGCCGAACTCTTGCCCTTGACCGAACCGGCGGTCTGAATGCTGCCGGTATAGAGCAGCAGCTTCTCGGTAAGCGTGGTCTTACCGGCGTCCGGGTGGCTGATGATCGCGAATGTGCGGCGCGACGAGATTTCATCCGACAGGCTTGCCATGCGGATCCTTTCTTGCATTGAGTGCATTACGTCGTTGTAACCGCACTATTGTAGCCGCGAAATCCCGCTCTAGAGCGCCTATCAGGACAAATTCATCAGTTGGGGCCTGGATAGCCGGCCCAATCAGCATTTGCCTCTTGCGTAACTGTGCATAGTGTATATATACTGTGCTTACCGGTTATATACACGTGTAGCCCATCAGCTAAGGAGCCGCTGTGGACATCATCCTATCCAATTCGAGCGATAAACCCATCTACGAGCAAATAGCCTCGCAGGTCAAAGCTCAGATCCTTTCGGGCACGCTCGCTGCGGGAGCCAAACTCCCCAGCATCCGTGCACTCGCGAGCGACCTTGGCGTGAGCGTCATCACCACCAAGCGCGCCTACGCCGACCTGGAGCAGCTCGGGTTTATCTGCACCGTGCAGGGCAAAGGCTGTTTTGTCGCCGAGGGCAACCAAGAGCTCTTGCGCGAAAACCAGCTCTGCCATATCGAAGAGCTGCTTGCGAAAGCGGCAAGCCAAGCCGAAGCCTTGGGTGTCACGCGCGACAAGCTGCACGAGATGCTCGACCTGGTAGCCCCCGAAACCATGCAGTAGCCATCTGCAAGAAAGGCTATACCATGCAAAACCTTTTAGAACTCAGAGGCATCTCACGCCGTGTGAGCGACCGCTTTTCGCTGCGCGATGTCACGTTTGCCGTAGAGCCCGGACAGATCGTTGGCTTTGTGGGTGCCAACGGTGCTGGCAAAACAACGACGATTCGAGCCGCGCTCGGGCTTATCAAACTCGATGCCGGCGAGGTGCACCTGTTTGGGCAGCGCTGTGGCGCCGACGCGCCCGGTGAAGCGCAGCGTTGTCTGCGCACTCGTGTCGGCCTCGTGCTAGACACGTGTCCTTTCCCTTCTACACTCAAGGTGACCGAAGTTGAAGCACTCGTAAGCCCGGCGTACCCCACCTGGAGCCACGGCACCTTCGCCGACCTCATTAGCCGATTTGGCCTCGATCCCAAGGCAAAGGTCAAGGACCTCTCCCGCGGCATGGGCATGAAGCTGCAACTTACCTGCGCGCTCAGCCACAATGCCAAGCTGCTCGTTTTGGACGAAGCCACTGCGGGCCTCGATCCCATGGCACGCGAGGAACTGCTTGATGAGCTGCTTGCCTTTGTCGCCGACGGCCAGCACAGCGTGTTGCTCTCGAGCCACATTACGTCCGATCTCGATTGCACCGCTGATCGCGTCATCTGCATCGATGCTGGCTCGATTGTGTTTGACCTGCCGCGCGAGGATATTACCGACCGCGCCGGCATCGCCCACTGTACCCAAGCACAGGCCGCCGAGCTTATGGTTTGCGTCGAAGGCGCCCGTGCCGTCCACCACGCCTACAGCGTGGACGTGCTCGTGCCCAACCGTCGCGAAACGCTCGAGACCTTCCCCGAGATTCCCTGCGATCGGGCAACCATTGACGACTATCTGCGCCTCACGCTGAAAGGGACTTCGAAATGAAACGTGCCTTTATGTCCGAGCTCGCCATCGTTCGCACGCTCACCCCGAGCATCGCGGGTGTCGGGCTGTTCATCTTCGTCGTGTTGACCCTCGCCAACGCGACAGACGGCGATTCCGGTATGAGCGCCGGCGTCTGTGCGGTCAGCGCAATGTCGCCCATCATAATCATGAACTCGCTAGCTGGCTACGATAACCAAAACGGCTGGGAGCGTTATCGAGCAACGTTGCCCTTCTCGCGCAAAGACATTATTTGCGCACGCTACCTGTGCATCGTTGTCTTCTCGGTCGTCATGGCATGTGCAGCCACGCTTTTGAGCATCGCCTCCATCCCGCTCTTCAACAGCGCGGGCATTCCTTCGACGGGACAGACGATCTTTGGAATCGCAACCGCCTCGGCGGCATCAATGCTCATCTCCCTCATGATGGTATTCTTGGCACAGCCGCTGTTCTTCCGATTTGGACACATGGAGGCGCTGCGCCTATCCCTTGGCCTGTTTGCCCTGTTTGGCTGCGGCACCATGGCAATGCTGAGTTCCTCCAACCCCATCAGCAACTGGCTCATGTCGATTGCCGGAGCGAATCCCGATCCCGCCGTCCTTGGCTGTCTGTGTGCAGGAATTGCAGTACTGGCGCTCGCACTATGTGCAATCAGCTGCGCTGTCAGCACCAAGGTTTATCGAGTACGCGATCTGTAATCGACAGCTAAAAAAGCTTAGGTGGTACCCCGCTTATTTTTTCAATGAAATAAGGCGGCATAGCGTCACCACCGCCCCTCACAGCAGGCCGTCTAGTTCTTGGCAACCAAAAAGACACCGTCAGCATATCGAAGGTGAATACTTTTCCGAGAAGTGAACGAGTAAAAACAGTACCCTGTAGCATCGACATTTTTAAGGACTCAATTCCTGCGGTTTTTGTCTAAGAATCCTGCAGTTTTGTTCGAAAAAGTGTGCATGTTCCAGGGGTCCAGATTTACTCGTTCACTTCGCGGAAAACCATTCACCTTCGATTCGAGCCTTAACCAAATGCCCTCTCGAACTATGGCCCCTGTCTCACCACAGCGATATCAAAGCTTCATGGCGGGACGGTATCATCGGACGAGCGCCGTAAATCTGGCGCGGTCGTTCTTTGGGGAGGCATTTCACCCGTGTCGTGGGTCGCAGCAGCATTTGTGTCGGCTTTCTTTGCCGGCGTCACATCTGTCCTGGCCAAATGCGGCATCAAGCAGACCGACTCCGATGTCGCGACGGCCATTCGCAC
>DAWEIC010000044.1:0-10696 GCA_052364855.1 Collinsella sp. | reverse complement strand
GGCGGTCTCGGTCTTGGCCTCGATCGCGGCAGGCGCCAGGCAATCGGGAGCGGGGTACTCCACCTTGGAATCTGCCATGTCAATCACTTCTTTCCTAATCAGCAGGGACAAGCGCTCCTATTGCTCTTGCCCCAAGCGGACAAAGTGGGAAAAGTCGTTGGCGGCCACGGCGTCGTACACGGCGTCGACGGCGTCAAAGACCTCCGGGGACATGGGGTTGTAGAACTCCGTGTCGCCCGGCTGAATCCCTATGAAGACGATATCTTCGCACGATTGCTCAATCTCTTCGATCAGAATCGATAAAGGAAGCGAATGCGTGGTGAACATCGACTTACGGGCCACATCGCGCTTGTCGAGCAAACGGATGGACCCGACGGGCAGCGCCATATCGGCGGCATCGACCAAGACCAGACGCGGCGGACGCTCGCGCTTGACCTCGATGATGTCGTCCTCGGGCGTCTGACCGCCGTCGATGGTATACCCGCCGGCGATGGGCGCGTCCTCCATCTTTTTGGGGGGCACGGGGCCGGCGGTACCGTGGGCACGCAGCACGCTTCCCGCCGTGAGCACGATACCCGCAAACGGGGCGCCGTTCACACATCCATCCACAACGCGACCCATTACTGCAACCTCCCCGTCAGATACACGCCCGACACATCGCGCACGCGCTCCACCAGATCGCGAAACTTCATTAAGAACGCGACCTGCTGGGCATGCAGGCCAAAGTCGTCATCGAACACCGAGATGCCGGCCTTGGCCGACCCGCGAAAACCGCGCTCGTCGAGTAATGTGTCGCAGGCCTCGAGCAGCGACGGCACCGCCGCCTTGTCGAGCTGGCACTCGCCAAAGGAGCGAATGGCCTCAAACTTAGTCCGGGCCTCCCCCTCCGGCAACGCGTCGACGAGCGAATAGAACACATCCACCGGCACCGACAGACGCGGCTCGAAGCAGTCGAGCACGCCGGTGTGGTGGCCCACGGCGAGCGTGTAGTACAGCACGTCGCAGGCCTCCTGGGGAACGTCTTCCTCGGTCTCCACAAACTTACGCGTGAGCTCGTAGAAGACCACCTGGTCGGGCGCGTGGCCCAGGCAGGGGTCGGCGACGCCCTCGGCGGCCTCGACGCTTGCACGCGAGGCATCGCCAAAGGAGCCGCCGAGCATGCCGGGGCCCGCAAAGTAACCAGAGCGGTCCGTGAGCTCCATCTAGCGACCTCCGGCCAGCACCAGATCCTGCAGCGCCGAGTAGACCTCGACGCGGCGCGGATCGTCCTGCTTGTCGATGAGCAGCGCCATGGCACCGCGGATATCGCCCTTGGGCGCACCCTCGAGCGTGTCCATAAACTCGTTGGCCAGGTCGCGGCCGTAACGGTAGCCGCTCATGGCGCGAGCCTCGCGCTCGATGGCAACGCGTAGCTTGTACGGCACGCCGGGGTGCAGGATATCGGCCTGCTCGCCGGCGGCCTCCACCGTGGTCTCGGCATGGAGCTTTTGGTCCAGCAGACCGAGTGCCATGGCAAAGCCGTAGACGGTCTGCGCGGGGCTGGGCGGGCAGCCGGGGATGTAGACGTCGACCGGCAGAATCTTATCCGTGCCGCCCCAGACGCAGTAGTTGTCGTAGAAGATGCCGCCGGTGCAGCCGCACGCGCCGTAGGACACCACAATCTTGGGATCGGGTGCGGCCTCAAAGGCGCGCAGGGCCGGCATGCGCATGGCACGCGTCACGGCACCGGTGTACAGCAGCACATCGGCGTGACGGGGCGAAGGCACGACCTTGATGCCAAAGCGCTCGACGTCGAAGACGGGCGTGATGGAACCGAAGATCTCGATCTCGCAGCCGTTGCAGCCGCCGCAGTCGACGCGGTAGACGTACACCGAGCGCTTGATCTTCTTAAGAAGGGTCGCCTTGGCCTTCTCGATGCTCTCGTCGAGCTCGATCTTGGTCGGGCGGTACTGAAGCCGCTCGGGCAAAAGCGTGGGTTCGGCCATGGTTACTCCTCCTTCGTTTCAAAATCCATGATGATGCCCTCGACCGGCGCCGGACCGGCGGGAATCTCGGGCGCATCGGGGTTGAGCTCGCGGTCGATATACTCCGGGTTCACGCCGTGGCCGCCCAGATACTCCATGCCGGGGCCCTGGGGCTCGCCGGACGCAAGCGTCTCGTTGGCAGCCATGCCGGCAGCGTTGCCGGTCTTTACGGCCGAGGCGGCGCGCAGGGCGTCGAGCTCGCGCTTGCACTCCTGGCACATACCGACGGTACGGGCAGCCTGCTCGGCCTCCATGCCGCCGGCCTTTTGCAGCAGGCGCTTGGCGTAGTCGATCTCCTTGTGCGGGGCAAACGGCTTGCCGCAACGCGAGCAGTGCTCGAGCGTGTAGACGCTCTTGCTGGTGAGGTCGTCCTTGCTCATGACGGCCAGCTCAAACTCCTCGGTGAGCTTGATGGCCTCCATGGGGCAAGCTTCCTCACAGCGGCCGCAAAAGATGCAGCGACCGTAGTCGATCGACCAGGTGATGGTATCGGCCGAAAGGTCGGTGTCCATGCGAATGGCATCGGCCGGGCACGCCACGCCGCAGGCTCCGCAGGCGATGCAGAGCTCGGCATTGTGCTCGGGCTTGCCGCGCATGTCCTTGTTGGTGGGGAACGGCGCAAACGGGTACTTGACCGTCGCGTCGCCGGCCTTGGCGTTAACCTTCCAAAGCTTCAGCATATTAGAGCGCCTCCTCATCGAGCGGAGCGGCCATGGTGCCCTCGCCCGCAAGCGGCGACTTGTCGCGCCAGACGTTCTCGAACTGCTCCTTGTCGAGCACGTGGTCGCGCTTGGCGGCGACATCGGTCACCGTCACGCGATCGGTGCAGGAGTAGCACGGGTCGAGCGAGCCGACAATCAGCGCCGCGTCGCCCACGGTGTTGCCGCGGAACATGTAGCGCAGGACCGGCCAGTTGCTGTACGTGGCGGCCTTGGCGCGCCAGCGGTAGCACTTCTGGTTGTTGCCGAGCATGGCCCAGTGCACGTCCTCGCCGCGCGGCGCCTCGGTGGCGCCGATGGCGTACTTGTGCGGGGTGTACTCCCAATCCGTGGTGAGGATGGGGCCCGACGGGCAGTTCTCGAGCATGGTCTCGATCATGTCGATTGAATCGTAGACCTCCTGGATGCGAACGGCGGTACGGCCGAAGGCATCGCAGGTGTCGGCCGTGGCGGCGTGCATCTTTTGGACGTCCGGATCGGCGTAGCCGTCGAAGGGATGGTCAAAACGCACGTCGCGGGCATAGCCCGAGCCACGCATGAGCGGGCCGACCGGCGAGAAGTCGCGTGCGATCTTGCGGTCCAAGATGCCAATGCCACTCGTACGCTCAATGAAGTTGGGCGTGGAGAGCAAGACGTCGACGAGCTCGGTGACCTCGGAGCGCAGCTGGTGGATGGTCGTGAGCGTGGAAAGCTTCTGCTCGGCCAGGATATCGCGACGCACGCCACCGATCACATTGAGACCGTAGGTCTTGCGGTGACCGGAGAGCTTCTCGGCCAGGTCCATGGACTTCTCGCGGACGCGGAAGAACTGCTGGAAGCCGGAGTCGAAGCCCGTGTAGTGCGATGCGAGGCCAATATTGAGCAGATGCGAGTGCAGACGCTCGACCTCGAGCATGATGGCGCGGATGTATTGGGCGCGCGGCGGAACATGAATGCCCTGGGCGCGCTCGACGGCCTCGGCATAGGCCACCGAGTGGGCGCAGCCGCAGATGCCGCAGATGCGGTCGGCGAGGAACGTCACGGCGTCATAGTTCAGGCGCGTCTCGGCGACCTTCTCCATGCCGCGGTGCACGTAGAACAGACGGTAGTCGGCGTCGACGATCGTCTCGCCCTCAACGAACAGGCGGAAGTGGCCGGGCTCGTCGGAGGTAATGTGCAGCGGGCCCATGGGGACGAGCGTGGTCTCCTTGCCCTTGGTATCGGCCAAGAACTCGTAGTTTTCCATGTCGCTCGCGGGAGCGGGACGGAAACGGTAGTCCATGGAGTCCTTGCGCAGCGGATACAGGCCGCTGGGCCAATCGTCGGGCAGCACCAGGCGGCGACGATCGGGCAGACCCTCGGGAATCAGACCAAACATGTCGCGAAGCTCGCGCTCGCCCCACACGCAGGCGGGGACGAACGGCGTCACGGACGGGAACGTCATCTTGGCGGGATCGACCTCGGTGCGCACGGTCACCCAGCCGGGGTCCTCCCCCTCCATGGAGATGACGTAGTACACGGCGTAGCGACCGCACAGACTGCGCTCGTCGTTGCCGATGATCACGGGAATCCAGCCGTAACGCTCGTAATACAGGTAGTGGACGGCCTCGGGCAGCTTGTCCTGCTTGACGGTGATCGTCAGCTGGTCCTCGCACTGCCACTCGACCTTCTCGATGCAGCCCGGAACGGCGCGGCGCAGGGCCTCGACATGGCTCTCGCAGCGACGGGCATACACCTTGTTCTCAGTTTCAATCATTCGTTACTCCACCTCGCTCTGAGCGGTCTCGGTACCGAACACAGCGCGGTACATCGGCGTCGCGTGAAGTTCCTCGGTGCTCTGCTCGAGCACGATGCCGGTCGCGGTCTCCACACCGTGCACGAGAGGCAGCGGGGTGGCGATGCCAAACCACAAGATCATGACAGCCAGGACGATTTCGGGGATAAGCATGAGCGCCGGGGCCTCATGCTTGCCCATGCCCTGGGGCGCATGGCCGAATACCGACTTGAGCGCGATACGGGTGAGCGCGGAGATGGCCACGGTAAGACCGAGGGCGACCACGACGACCAGCCACATGGGGCCGGCGGTAACACCGGCGACAAAAGTCAAGAACTCGGAGATAAACATGCCAAAGGGCGGGAAGGCGGCAAGGCCGAGCAGCGCCAGGATGGCGAGCGCGGCGGTTGCGGGTGCAACCTCGACGACGCCCTGGATCTTGGCCAGGCTACGCGTGCCAAAGGCGTGCTGGATGTTGCCGGACACGCAGAAGGCAAGCGTCTTGGTAAAGCCGTGGAACACGCAGTGCAGCAGGGCCGCGGCGACACCCAGCGGGCCACCGATACCCAGGCACAGGGCGATAACGCCCACGTTCTCCACAGACGAGTACGCAAAGCGGCGCTTGAGGTCGTCCTGGCGAAACATCGAGAGTGCCGCCACCAAAATGGACAGCGTGCCGACGATCAGCAGCAAAAGTTGCGGATACTCGGCGCCCACGGCCTGGATGGTAAAGCCGTAAAAGCGCATGATCACAAGCATGGCGCACTTAAGCAGCACGCCCGAGAGCAGGGCCGAGACAGGGCTCGGGGCCTGGGAGTGGGCATCGGGCAGCCAAGTGTGCATGGGGAACAGGCCGGCCTTGGTGCCAAAGCCAATCACGACAAACGCAAAGGCGAGGCGCATGAGCGTCGGGTCGAACTGGTCGGCATACGGCAGCACGCACGACAGGAACGCGGCCTCGTGGGCGTTGGGAATCACGTCGGCGGCGTTGGCGTAGATCAGCAGCGTGCCGAACAGGCCGAAGGCCACGCCGGCGGTGCAGACCATCGCATACTTCCAAGAAGCCTCGAGGGCCGTCTTGTTCTTGTAGATACCCACGAGGAACACGGTGGAAAGCGTGGTTGCCTCCACGGCGGCCCACGTGAGGATCATGTTGTTGGACAGGCACGCGAGCAGCATGGTGAACACAAACAGGCTAAACAGCGCAAAATACTGCTTGGCGCGCTCGGCGGGCATGGAGCCCTCCTCGATATCGGCCTTTACATAGGGCAGCGAGAACAGCCCCGTGAGAAAACCGATAAAGCCGATGAGCAGCACAAAGATGGCGCCCAGCGAATCGAGGTGGAACCACAGGCCAAGAGCGCTCGCGGTTTCGCCGCTCATAAGGACGTCACCGGCCGTCATAATCGACAGCACCAGGACGGCTGCGACGGAGACCAGGTTGAGACCGGCAAACACGTTATAGGACGTGTTCTTGGGCAAAAACGCCATGACCAGCGAGAACACCAAAGGAGTCGCGAGCAGGGCGAGAATCAACGTTTCCATGGACTACCCCCTCAGCTCGGACAGGTCGCGCGCATCGAGCGAGTGGGAGTCGTCCCAAATGCGACGCACGACGATGGACATGATGATGACAGCAAAGATGGCGTCGGTGGCGATGCCGATCTCGATAATCTCGGGAGCGGTGGGCGCCAAAAGCGCGAGCGTCACGTGGCTGCCGTTTTCCATAAGGCAGTATCCAAAGATCTGCTTCATGATGTTGCGCTGCGAGATGATGCAGGTGAGGCCCACAAAGAAGTGAGCAAAGCTAATGGCGAGCGCAGGCGTTGCGACCTCGGCCGTGGGCAGGCTGATCTGCGTCACGACGGCAAAGCAGATCGCGACCTCCACGGCGATGATGCAGATGGCCCACGCGGGCTTAAGGCCGGCCTTGAGCGATGCGTCGCTCGGCTCGCCCATCTTCTTGTACGCACGGTTGAGGATAAACGGGACCAGGACGACCTTGGTGATAAAGGCAGATCCAGCCCACATAAGCAGCTCCTGTGCACCGGTGGTGACACCGAGCGTGGCGAGCAGTCCCACGAGCACCAGCGACTGCACCGCATACCAGCTGATGGCGTGCTTGATGTTCTTTGAGACGACCACCATGGTGGACGTGACGATCAGAAGGCCGCCAAGGATGTTGACGATCGAATAACCCATGTCGTTCTACCTCCTAACCGATCCAGCTGGCCGAAAGCGGGCCGCTGACGATGACCATGATGATGAGCACGATAAACACAAACGCCATCGCGCGGGGAAGCGGGGCTCCCGCAGCAACCTCGTCGCTCGGCTCGCCGGGCAGGCAATAGCCCATCCATTTGAGGAACCAGGCGAAGGTGGCGACGGTTTCGGCGACCATGATGCACACGAGCACCAGGATCGCAACGTTGCCGGCACCAACAGAGAAGCCGCCGGCGATAATCTGGAACTTCGAGAAGAACGTGTTCATGGGCGGCACGCCGGCGATGGCGAGCGCGGCGACACCAAAGCCCACGCCCGAGATCGGGTACTTCTTTACGATGCCGCGAAGCTTGGGCAGCATACGCGTGCCGAGGGTAAAGGAGAACGAACCGGCGATCAGGAAGAACAGGGTCTTGGCGAAAGCGTGGTTAAAGATGTGGCACACGGCACCGTCAAAGGCCAGCTGGCTGCCAAAGACCGAAAGGCCCAGACCAAAGAACACATAGGAGAGCTGGGCGATCGTGGAGAAGGCCAGCAGACGCTTCATGTCCTTTTGCGGCAGGTACATCAGGAAACCAAAGAGCATGGTGACCATGGCGTCGATAATGGCAACCCAGCCCACGATCTCGGGGATCTCGCCGGCAGAGACGAGTGCACGCGCGAACACGCACACGCCGACCTTGACCATCGAGGCACCATGCAGGTAGGCCGAAACAGGCGTCGGCGCCTCCATGGCCGAAGGCAGCCACATGTACATGGGGACCTGCGCGGACTTGGCCCAAGCGGCAAAGAGCACCAGCAGAAGGACGATAGCCTTGAGCTTGGCGTCGAGGCCGGCAATCGCGGTGATGGCGAAGGTGCCGGTGTGGGCAAACACGATGGCGGCGCCCAGATACAGGCCGAGCGCACCGATATGCGTGATAATCAGGGCCTTCATGCCGGCCTTCTTGGCCGTAGGCGACATGTAGTAGCTGATGAGGCCCCAAGAGCAGGCACCCGTGATCTCAAAGAACACGAGCTGGCCCAAAAGGGTCGAGCTGTACACGAGGCCGGCCATGGCGCCGATGAAGGTCGCGAGGTACGCGTAGAAGCGACGACGTGGTGCGTCGGGATGCTCACGGTTATTCTCGCTCATATAGGGAATCGAATAGATCACGACAAGCAGGCCGATACCCACAAAGGCGGGCGCGAGCAGCGTGCTCATGCGATCGAAGGTGAATCCCATGACGAGGGTCTGCCCAAACGAGATCAGGGGGACCTGCGTGTCGGGCATGCCGGCGCCAGCGAAATTCGCGGCGAGGGCGATGGTGCAGACCGTCGAGACGGCGGCACCCAAAACGCTGAACCACTTGGCGTACGGACGGGGGAACAGGGCGACGAGCACCGAGGCCACCATCGGGGCCGCGATAGCGACCAAGCCGAGAAGGGACAGACTGACTGCAAATGACATTGTTTCTCCCTTCTCCTACACGCCGACGACCACGAAGACAAACGCCAGAACGGCGATGCCCACGACGGCCCAGGTCTGATTGCCAAGCACCTTAAAACGCGAGCGCGAGCAGGAGTTTTCGATCACGCCGCATACGACAAAGTCGATCAGGCACTTCACCAGGAAGATGACCGCGCCCAGAACGGCAGCGGCGCCCACGGTCGCGGGCTCGCCCCAGGGGACGAAGATCGCGCAGAACCAGGCGACGACCAGGACCTGCTTCATGGACATGGCGAGCTTGGCCATCGCAAGCGACGGGCCGGAAAGCTCGGCGAGCGGACCTTCCTGAAGCTCCTGCTCGGCCTCGGCCTGATCAAACGGCAGCTTGCCGAGCTCCATGTAGCAGGCGATCGCAAAGGCGATGCCGGCGAGGATCACGGCGACCGGCGCGTCTATGGCGCCCGTCATGATGTGCTGGCCCATGGTGGCGATGTCGGTGGAACCGCAAACCAGGGCGGCGGCAAACAGCGCCAGCAGCATGGACGGCTCGATGAGCACGCTCATGAGCAGCTCGCGAACGCCGCCGATACCGGCGTAGGCGTTGGACGAATCCACACCGCAGAGGGCGAAGAAGAAGCGGGCGAGCGCCAGGCTGTACATGATGGTGATGGCGTCACCAAAGACCGGGATGGGGCTTTGTGCCGTAAAGAGCGGCAGACCCATCGCGAGCATAAAGGCGACGGCGAAGAACAGCGGCGGCATAATGCGCAGCGCAAAGCTCGCGTCCCCGCTCTGGGACTCGGGGCGCGCAAAGAGCTTGGCCAGGTCGCGGTAGTCCTGCATGATGCTGGGGCCGCGACGGTTGTGCATCTTGGCGCGGATAACGCGGCCGAGACCGGAGAAGAACGGCGCGACGGCCATGACGACCACGCCCTGCAGAACGGCAAGTACGATGTTGTTCATGCTCTCCCCTCCTTAACCCATTTGCACGGCGAGCACGAGGAACACCACGAGTGCCGCGACGATGTAGCAGATATAGATGCTGTAGTTGCCGCCCTCGAGCTTAGTCGCGAGGTCGGCGAGCTTCTCGACACCCTTATGCGGGGCATCGACGAGAACCTTGTCGGGTACGGGCTCCACAGCCTCGGCCACACCGGTGAGCTTCTGGAAGAAGCGCGCGATGGACCAGCAGACGGCCGTGCAGCGGTCGCGCAGCGTGTAGAGCGGCTGCATAAACCAGGACACCTCGGAGGCAAAGGTCGTGGCCACGACGGGCATATGCTCGTTGGGAGCATAGCCGCATGCCCACGGCTGGGACTTCTGCACCTTACCGACGGTCTTGAGCTTGCGATAGCCGCAGGCAAGGCCGACGAGCACCACGAGCGCAATAGCGATCGCGGGCGTGGAGGTGACAGCGCCGGAGTACTGGTTCATGAGCTCCATGCCCTCGGCGGCAAACACGCCACCGTACGGATGCAGCACGGACGCGGCGACATCGACCAGCACGGGAGCGATCACGGGAGCGCCAATGCCCAGCACGACGCAGATGGCCGCGAGCAGGCCCTGCGCAAACACCATGGGGGCGGGAACCTCCTTGGCATTAGCCGCGGCCTCGGAGCGGGGCGCGGAGGCAAAGGAGACGCCATAGGCCTTGACGAAGCACGTGACAGCCAGCGCACCGGTAATGGCAAGCGCGACGGCAGCGAACACGGCCACGATCATGACGGCCTTGTCACCCTGCATGGCGGCATTAAACAGCGACTGATAGGTAAACCACTCGGACACAAAGCCGTTGAAGGGCGGGATGGCCGAGATGGCAAGCGCGCCAACAAGGAAGCAGATGGCCGTTGCCGGCATACGACGGAACAGGCCGCCCATCTTCTCCATATTGCGCGTACCCGTGGAGTACAGCAGTGCACCGGCGCCCAAGAACAGCTCGCCCTTAAACATCGCGTGGTTAAACGTGTGGTAGAGGGCGGCCATCAGAGCCAGGACGGCGATGCCGACCGAGTTGAGCGCCATAGCGGCCATGGAGGCGCCGACGCCGAGCAGAATGATGCCGATGTTCTCGACGGAGTGATAGGCCAGCAGGCGCTTGATGTCATGCTCCTGCAGGGCGAAGGCCACGCCGAGGACCGACGAGATCGCACCGAAGACCATGACCATAAGGCCCCACCAGACCTGAACGCCCGAGGCGGAGAGCAGGTCGAGGCCCACCTTGAGGATGCCGAAGATACCGATCTTGATCATGCCGCCGGACATGAGGGCCGACACGTTGGACGGCGCCTCGGGATGCGCCTTGGGCAGCCAGCCGTGCAGCGGGATGATACCGGCCTTGGCGCCAAAGCCAAAGAAGGCGAGCACGAAGCACACGGATGCGACCGCGGGGCTAAACTGCGTAGCGCGGAAATCCGCAAAGGCAAACGAGCCACCGGCGAAGTTGGTCATGGTGAGGAAGCTCGCCATGATGAGCACAAAGCCCACGTGCGCGATCACAAAGTAGAGCCAAGCGCCATGTATGGAGTTCTCGTTCTGCTCGATCACGACC
>DAWEIC010000043.1:0-10815 GCA_052364855.1 Collinsella sp. | reverse complement strand
GCGTTCTTGACAATAGCCAGCGTGTCGAAGTCGTGCAGTTGGTCCTTGGTCGGCAAGGTGCGGCGGTTGCCCGGATCGGTAAGGCCCTCCAGGCCGTACTCGTCGCCGTAGTAGATCGAAGGCACACCGGGGAAGGTCATCTGCATGAGCGTGGCGAGCCAAAAGCGGCTCTTGGCCAGTCCCATCGCGTTCTCGTCCAAGCGCCATTTGCTGCGTTCGCACTCGGGCAGTTGCGACTCGTCGGGGCCGCCGCCGAGCACCGAGATGATGCGCGGACGGTCGTGACTCGAAAGCAGATTAAGTGCGCAGGACAATGCCTCGCTCGGGTAGTTCTCGCGCAGGGTCTCGATATCCTCGGCTGCCTGGTAGGCATTCTTGTAGCCCATCAAAAAACCGATGACCATGTCACGGAAGGGATAATCCATAGCAGAGTCCAGCTCGGAACCCTGTAGGTAGCGGCGCAGATGGCCGTAGCTAATCTTGTTGGAGGCGTCTTCCCAGACTTCGCCGAGCAACAGTGCGTCGGGCTTTTCGGCAAGTACGGCCTTCTTGATCTGGGCCAGGAAGTCGTCGGAAAGCTCGTCGGCGACGTCAAGGCGCCAACCATGGGCTCCGGCGCGCAGCCATTTGCGGATCACGCCGTCCTTGCCCAGGAGCCTCTCGCGCACCAGCTCGGACTTCTCGTTGATGGCCGGCATGTTGCCCACGCCCCACCAGCAGTCGTACGAGCCGTCCTCGTGGAAGGTAAACGCATCGCGCCACGGAGAATCCTCGCTTTGCCAGGCACCCACGCCGGGGTAGTTGCCGTAGCGATTGAAATAGATCGAATCGTCGCCCGTGTGGTTGAAGACGCCGTCAAGGATGATGGAGATGCCCAGCTTCTCGGCTGCCTGGCACAGCTCGGTAAAGTCCTGCTCGGTGCCCAGGATCGGGTCGATCTTGGTGTAGTCGGCCGTGTCGTAGCGGTGGTTGCTCGCGGCTTCAAAGATGGGGTTGAGGTAGATGGCCGTAAAGCCCAGCTCGGCGATGCGGGGCAGGTCTTCCTGGATGCCCTTGAGCGAGCCGCCGTAGAAGTCCCAGGTCTTGATGGAGCCGTCCTCGGTGCGCTCGTACACGGGCGGCTCGTTCCAGTCCTCGACCATCCGGCGCTGAATGCCCTTGCGCGGTTTTTCGAGTTGGGCCATTGTGCGCTCGCGCCAATGCTCGTCACGGGCGTAGCGGTCGGGGAAGATCTGGTAGACCATGCCACGCTCGTACCAGGTGGGGCGGTTCTCGCGGTGCTTGTAGACGGTAATCTGGAAGGACGGCACCTCGGCGTAGTCGTAGGTTACGCCCTCGCCGCCGGTGCGGCCTTGCGGCGCGCCCAGGCGAACCTCGGGCTGACCTTCGATATTGCATATAAAGCTGTACCACACAAGACACGGTTCAGTGCATTTGAGCTCGCCGGTAAAAATGCCATCGCCTTCGTGCTCCATCGGAATCAGGGTCTCGCCGAGTTCATCGACCCAGGTACGTAGGGTGAGTGTTGCCTGGTTGGGATCGGCATCCTCCAAAATCACCGAGAGTGCAACGGTAGTTCCTGTGGTCACAGCGCCAAACGGAGTGCGAAACTGCGGTAGGCGGCTGTTGTGTATCAATCTCATAGTACGGTCCAGTTCAATAGAATCACGGCCTACGGGCCATGGGCTTTACGCACAAGATATAAGTATATCTGTTGTACACAGGGTGTATAAACAACATCCGTTTACCATCGGCGAACGGTTGTCCTAGAAAAACGTTTTACCAACTGTCTACAGAGAAGGGGCGCCCGGTTGGAGCGCCCCTTGTTTAGGGTTTTGATTAGGTTTTAGATCGTCTGCGGGCTAGCGGCGCTTGCGGGTGGCCGTTGCCTTGCGGACGGAGGTCTTCTTGGTCGGGGCCTTTTCCTCGGCCGGAGCGGCAGGGGAGACCGGGGCCTCCTTGGCGGGCTCGGTCTTTGCCGTAGCCTTCGGAGCGGTCTTGACCTCAGCGGCCTTCGGTGCCGGCTCGACCTTTACTGCGGGCTTGTCCTCGGCTTTAGCCTCTGCCTTGGGGGCGGCTGTCTTGGTCGTGGTCTTTTTGGCCGTCGTCGTAGAGCGCTTGCGCGTGGTGGTCTTGGCGGCCGGCTTGGCCTCGACGGTTGCTTCGGCCTTAGACTCGGCGGGTGTCTCCTCGATTTTGGCGGCCGGCTTTGCGGTTGCCTTGGTCGTGGCGGCCTTCGTGGTCGTCGACTTCGTTGCCGTGGACTTCTTGGCTGCCGTTGCCTTTTTGGTGGTCGCGGTCGTCTTCTTGGCAGTGGTCTTGGCCGGTGCCTTGACGGCGGGCTTGGCCTCGACGGCGGCTTCAGCCATTACCTCGGGAGCGGCCTCGGCCTCGGCGGCCTTCTTTGCAGCGGCGGTCGTGCGCTTGCGCGTCGTCGTTGTCTTGGTAGCGGTGGTCTTGGTTGTCGTCGCCTTGGTCGTAGTGGCCTTCTTGGCCGTCGTCTTACGAGTCGTGGTCTTCTTGGCGGCAGGCTTTGCAGCCGGCTTAGCCTCAGCCTCGGGAGCTGCTTCAACCGGCTTCTCCTCAGCCTTGGGCTCCTCAGCAGCAGCGGGCGCCTCAACAACCGGCTCGGCCTTGGGCTCGGGCTCGGCCTTAACGGGTTTAGTTTCAGCCGGCTCCTCTTCGGCCTTGGGTTCCTCAACAGCCACTGCCTCCTCAGCCGCAGCCTCAACCACGGCCGCCGGCCTCTCAATCTCCGGATGCATAAAGAAGTACAGGTCCAGATACTTGTCGGCCGAGCGCGTCCAGCTAAAGTCCTGGCTCATGGCCTGCGTGACCAGCTGGTTCCAGGCATCGCGGTTGTCCCAGAACAGGCGTGCCGCGCGGAACACGGCGTCGCCCATCTCGTCGCCGTTAAAGTTGCTAAACGAGAAGCCCGTGCCCTCGCCGGTAAACTCGTTGTACGGCTGCACGGTGTCCTTCAGGCCACCGGTCTCGCGCACGATGGGCAGGGTGCCGTAGCGCATGGCGATGATCTGCGACAGGCCGCAGGGCTCAAACTTCGAAGGCATCAGGAACATGTCGGCGGCGGCATACATGCGCTGCGACAGCGCCGGGTCAAACTCGATGCGCGCGGCCATGGTGCCGGGGTACTTGTCCTGGAAATAGCGCAGGCCGTCCTCGTAGTCGCGGTCGCCGGTGCCCAGCACCGCTACCTGCACGCCGCCGGCCAGGATGCGGTCGAGCGCGTACATGACCAGGTCCATGCCCTTCTGGCGCGTCAGGCGCGTGACCATCACCATGAGCGGACGGTCGTCGCGAACCTCGAGCCCCAGCTCTTCCTGCAGCTTGGCCTTGCACACGGCCTTCCCGGAACGGTCATCAACCGTGTAGTTTGCGGCAATGCGCTTGTCGGTCGCCGGGTCAAAGCCCGCCACGTCAATGCCGTTCAAAATGCCCTGCAGCGCATAGGAGCGCTCGCGCAGTACGCCGTCCAGGCCCTCGCCAAACTCGGGCGTCTGGATCTCGTTGGCATAGGTGGGGCTCACCGTGGTGATGGCATCGGCGTAGCGCAGCGCGCCCAGCATGTAGTTAATGCTGCAGGCGTCGCAACGCAGCTGCGAGGCGGCCGCCGGAATGTGCGCCACGCCCAGGATGTCCTCCATCACGGTGTCGCTAAACTGGCCCTGGAACGCCACGTTATGGATCGAGAACACGGTCTTCACACGGTCGTACAGCGGCAGGCCCTGGTAGAACTCGCGCAGGAACACAGGCGCCAGTGCCGTCTGCCAGTCGTTGCAGTGCAGGATGTCGCACTCAAAGCCGGCGGGCAGGTGCTGCAGGCTCTCGGTGATGGCCTTGGAGAAGAACGCAAAGCGCTCGCCGTCGTCAAAGAAGCCGTACGGATAGTCGCGCGCAAAGTAGCGCTCGTTGTCGATGAACATATAGGTGACGCCGTCGTGCTCGAGCTTCTCGAGTCCGCAGTACTCATTGCGCCAGCCCAGGCTCACGTAAAAATCGGAGAAGTGCTCCATCTGCGCCTTGTACTCGTCCTTGATGGTGGCGTACTTGGGCACCATCACGATAACCTCGGCGCCGGCGCGCACGAGCGCCGCGGGCAGCGAGCCCGCTACGTCGCCTAGGCCACCGGTCTTCACAAACGGCGCGCACTCGGCCGATGCAAACACGATCTGCATCTTTTTGCTGGAATCAGCCATATTGTCTCCCATGTTGTTATTCGAGAATAGCCGCCTGGCGCTAACCGGGCGGCTATTCTACATGTTACGAGCGATGTTGCGGTACCAACGTTAACGTACGATGGTGGTGTCGGAAGTTAACGGAGCCTTGCCCAGCACCAGGATGTTCTCGGGCGTGCCGCGAAGCTCGGTGTTGGTGGGAACCACGTTGTTCTTGTCCAGGATGGCGTTCTCAACGCGGGCGCCGCTCTTGATGATGCAGCTCTGGTTGATGATCGAGTTGGTCACCGAGGCGCCCTCCTCAACCACAACTCCGCGCGACAGGATCGAGTTGCGCACGGTGCCCTTGATGATGCAGCCGGCCGAGATGATCGAGTTGCAGGCGTGGCTGCCGGTCGCATAGCGCGAAGGCGGCACGTCGTGAGCCTTGGTCAGAATCGGGCGCTCGGGGTCAAAGAGATGGTCGGCCACGGTCTGGTCGAGCAGGTCCATGCTGCGACGATACAGCGACTTCTCGCTAAACACGCCCACGACCTCGCCCTTGTACTCGTAGCTGCACACGTCGATGTTGCCAAAGTCGCCCTGTAGTGCCTCGAGCAGGTCCAGATAGTCGGCGGCCTGGTAGTGATCGATAATCTCGAGCAGCGTCTCGCGGTTGACGATGCAGCAGTCCATGGAGGCGTTGTCGCCGTACGCGACGCCGGCGCTCACGCCCGTCAGGCGGCCGTTCTCGTTAATCTCGAGCTTGGTCTCGTCATCGACGTTGCGCGTGGCCTTGCAGTACACCACGGTCATCTGGGCACCGGAGTTCTCGTGCGCCTCGATGATGGTGTTGAGGTCCATGTTAAAGATGATGTTGGTGCCCGTCATTACAACATAGGGCTTGTCCGAGCGCTGGAACAGCGTCTTGTTGGAGATGATGTCGCGCAGCAGGAAGCGCATGCCGCCCTTGGTGGTGCCATACGCGTTGCCGGGCACCATGAACAGGCCGCCCTTCTTGCGGTCCAGGCCCCAGTCCTTGCCCGAGCCCACATGGTCGATCAGCGAGCGGTAGTTGCCCGGCATGACGACGCCGACGGTCTTAATGCCGGCATTCATCATGTTGGACAGCGGGAAGTCGATCAGGCGGTAGCGGCCCAAAAACGGAACGGACGCGATGGGGCGGTCCTTGAGCAGCACGCTGCCGTAGGACGAAGAGTAGTTAGCGGTGATATAACCGATGGCCTTGCGATTGATCATCGGATCATTCCCCCTTCCCGATAACGACGTCATTTCCAACGACGGCCGTATCCTTGGTGGTATCGACAGAGCCGAGCTTCACGCCCTCTTCGACCGTGGAGTTCTCGCCCAAAATAGCGCGGCAGATGTGCGCGCCGCTCTTAACGTGCGCACCCGGCAGCAGCACGGAGTCCTCGACCACGGCGCGCTCCTCGATGATGACATCGGTCGAAAGGATCGAGTGGCGAGCGGTGCCGTAGATCTTGCAGCCGTTGGAGACCAGGCAGTCGTCCAGGCGGCCGTCCGGGCCAATGTAGTGCGGCGGACGCGTGGTGATGTTGGACATGATGGGGAAGTGCTTGTCAAACAGATCGAACTCGGGGTTGTTGCCCAACAGGTCCATCGAGGTCTCGTGGAAGCTGGCGATGGTGCCGACGTCCTTCCAAAAGCCGTGGAACTCGTAGCTGTACAGGCGCTTGCCCTCGCCGAGCAGCTTGGGGATGATGTCCTTGCCAAAGTCGTGGCTCGAGCGCTGGTCCAGAGCGTCCTCCTCGAGCGCCTCGATCAGCACGTCGGCCGAGAAGATGTAGATGCCCATGGACGCAAGGTTCGAATCGGGCTTATCGGGCTTCTCGGTGAACTTGGTGATGCGGCCGTCCTCGGGGTCGGTGGTCAGGATGCCAAAGCGGCTGGCCTCCTCCCACGGCACGGGCATAACGCTCACCGTGAGGTCGGCGTTGTTCTCAATGTGCGTCTTGAGCATCTTGCGGTAGTCCATGCGATACAGGTGATCGCCCGAAAGAATCAGGACGTACTTGGGATCGTTGGCCTTGATGTAGTCGAGGTTCTGCGTAATGGCGTCGGCCGTGCCCGCATACCAGGCGCCACCGGTCTGCGTCTCGTACGGCGGCAGGATCGACACGCCGCCGTCGCGGCTGTCCAGATCCCACGCCTCGCCGGAGCCCACGTAGGCATGCAGCAGGTAGGGACGATACTGCGTCAGAACGCCCACCGTGTCGATGCCCGAGTTGGAGCAGTTGGAGAGCGAAAAGTCGATAATGCGGAACTTGCCACCAAAGCTAACCGCCGGCTTGGCGATCTTTTGGGTGAGTGCCCCCAATCGGCTGCCCTGTCCTCCTGCGAGGAGCATCGCGATGCATTCTTTCTTACTCATCGATTTCTCCTTCTGTCATCGATGTTCCTAAACCCATTAGCGACGGGCGCGGCGCAACGTCGCGCCCGTCGAGTAATGCCGTGCTGGCATAGGGGAGCTCGCGCGCCTTTATGCGTGCCAGATCTCGTCGCGGTACTCGCGAATGGTGCGGTCGCTCGAGAACCAGCCGCTCGAGGCGGTGTTGAGCAGGGCCTTGCGGTTCCAAGTCTCCTGATCGCCATAGCTGCCCGTGAGCTTTTCCCATGCATCCACGTAGCTGCGGAAGTCTGCCATGACCAGGTCGGGGTCGTTGTTGTTCATGAGCTCGTTGTAGATGCTCTCGAAGTTGCCCGAAAGACCCGCAAAGGTGTTGTCCTTGAGCTCGTCCATCACGTGGCCCAGACGCTCGCGATCGCCGTTGAGGGTATCCCACGCAAAGTAGCTGTTGGATGCCCAAAGCTGCTTGACCTCGGGAGCGGTCAGGCCAAAGATGGCCTCGTTCTCGCGGCCGGCCAGGTCGGCGATCTCGATGTTGGCGCCGTCGAGGGTGCCCAGCGTAATGGCGCCGTTCATCATGAGCTTCATGTTGGACGTGCCCGAGGCCTCCTTGCCGGCCGTGGAGATCTGCTCCGAGATCTCGGCGGCAGGGTAGATGAGCTGGGCGTTGCTCACGCGGAAGTTGGGGATAAAGCAGACCTTCATGACCTCGTTGACGCGGGCATCGTTGTTGATGACGTCGGCCACCGAGTTGATCAGACGGATGGTCTCCTTGGCAAAGGTGTAGCTCGAGGCAGCCTTGCCGCTAAAGATGAAGGTCGTCGGCGTCACGTGGAAGTTGGGATCGGCGATGCGACGGTTGTAGATGTCCATCACCTTCATGATGTTCATGAGCTGGCGCTTGTAGGCATGGAAGCGCTTAACCTGAACATCAAAGACGGTGTTGGGGTCAATGACTAGACCGGTCTCGGCCTTAACGTAGGCGGCCAGGCGCTCCTTGTTGGCGCGCTTGGAGGCACCCACGGCCTTCAGGAACTCGGTGTCGTTCTGGAACTCTTTGAGCTTTTCCAGCTCAAAGGCGTCCTTGAGCCAGCCATCGCCAATGGCCTCGGTCACGAGCTTGGCGTAGGTTGGGTTGGACTCGGCAAAGAAGCGACGGTGCGAGATACCGTTGGTCTTGTTGTTGAACTTCTCGGGCGTCAGGGCATAGAAGTCCTTGAGCACGATGTTCTTGATGATATCGGAGTGGATCTTGGCCACGCCGTTGACGCTGTGGCTGCAGATCACAGACAGGTTGGCCATGCGAATCTCGCCGTCCCACAGAATGGCGGTCTGGCGCAGACGCTCCTGCCAGCCCTCCTGCGTGGTGTCGAACGACTCGTGCCAACGACGGCTGATCTCGTCGATGATCTGGTACACGCGGGGGAGGAGCTTGGAGAACGTGCCGATGGGCCACTTCTCCAGAGCCTCGGGCAGGATGGTGTGGTTGGTGTAACTCACGACCTGCGTCACGATGTTCCAAGCGTCGTCCCACTCGAGCTTCTTCTCGTCGATCAGGATACGCATGAGCTCGGGGCCACACATGGCGGGGTGGGTGTCGTTGGTGTGGATGGTCACAAACTGCGGCAGCAGCTCCCAGTTCTCGCCGTGCTCCTTCTCAAAGGTGTCGAGCAGGCTGTAGATGCCGGCCGAGACAAACAGGTACTCCTGCTTCAGGCGCAGCAGACGGCCGTGCTCGCCGGCGTCGTTGGGGTAGAGGATGGCGCTGATGGCCTCGGCTTCGGCGCGCTCGGCGTCGGCCAGGGCGTAGTCGCCGCGGTTGAAGGCCTCAAGGTCAAAGTGCTCCTCGACCGGCTCGGCGGCCCAGACGCGCAGTTTGTTGACGGTCTCGCCGGCATAGCCCACCACGGGGATGTCATAGGGGACGGCCAGGATGTCCTGCGTGTCCACCGTGCGGTAGAACGTGCGGCCGTTCTCCTCAAAGCCCTCAACATGGCCACCAAACTTGATGGTCACGGCCTTGTCCTGACGGCGGACCTCCCAGGGATAGCCGTGGGTGAGCCACTCGTCGGTAGCCTCGACCTGGCTGCCGTTAACGATCTCCTGCTTAAACAGACCGTAGCGGTAGCGCATACCGTTGCCGTAGCCGGCAATGCCCTCGGCTGCCATCGAATCAAGGAAGCACGCTGCCAGACGGCCCAGGCCACCGTTGCCCAGAGCCGGATCGGGCTCCTGGTTCTCGATGACGGAAAGGTCGAAGCCCATGTCGTCGAGCGCCTCGGCGACCATATCGCGCACGCCAAAGTTGAGCAGGTAGTTGTCGAGCAGGCGGCCGATCAAAAACTCGATCGAGAAGTAGTACACGCGCTTTTTGCCCTCGGCGGTGGCGCGGGCGTCGCTCTTGGTGGCAACGGTACGGGCCTTCTCGGCCACGAGCTTGGCCAGGGCGTTAAAGCGGTCGAGGTCGCTGGCGGCCTCGACGCTCTTGCCGCTGATGCTCATGACGGCATCGCGATAGAGCTCGGTAAACTCCTGTTTGTTGTCGAAGATCTTATTCATACGTTCCTTTCCCCCGGGGATGTTTCTCCCGGAACGGTTATGACTTGTATCCTACGCCTCGGCGAGACGGGTAATTACAGCTGTAACGGCTTTGTTACGCATTCTTGGCAGACGACTTAACAGAAGCAGACTTGGCCTTGGTAGCGGCCTTTTTGGCAGCTGGCTTTTTGGTCGCGGTGGACTTAGCAGCGGGCTTTGCGGCAGCCTTGGCCTTGGCCGGAGCCTTCTTGGCAGCCGCAGGCTTGGGCTTTACCGAGGACGTGCGCTTCTTGGGCGCAGCCTTGGGCTCCTCAACCACCGGCGGCTTGAAGCTGCTGGGACCGCGGCGCTTAAGCACCACGCCAGCCAGGCCGGGCACCTTAATCTCAATGGAGTCCATCTGCCCGTTCCAGGGATAGGGTTCGCTCGAGCAGGTGTAGGGCTCTTCGCCGGCATAGCCGCTGCCGCCAAACTCGGGACGGTCGGAATCGAAGATGACCTCCCAGTCGCCCTCTCGCGGCACGCCCACACGGAAGCTCTCGTAGCTCGCCGGATCAAAGTTAATCAGGATCACCAGGTCGTCGTCGATGTTCTCGCCCTGGCGCACAAAGCTCACGATGGACTGCTTGGAGTTGTCCGCATCGATCCAGGTAAAGCCGTCGTCGGTGTATCCGCGCTCGTACAGGGCGGGCTCGTCGGTATACAGGTGGTTGAGCGCCTTGATAAACGCCTGATGATGACGGTGGGTCTCATACTCCTCGGTCAGGAACCACTGGATGGACTCGTAGTAGCGCCACTCAATAAACTGGCCAATCTCGTTGCCCATAAAGTTGAGCTTGGCACCGGGATGCGTCATCTGGTAGAAGGCGAGCGTGCGCAGGCCGGCAAACTGGCGCCACCAGTCGCCCGGCATGCGGCCGATAAGCGAGCACTTGCCGTGCACGACCTCGTCGTGGCTCAGCGGGCAGATGAAGTTCTCGGTAAAGGCGTACATGATGGAGAACGTGAGCAGGCCGTGGTTGCCGGGGCGCCACGGAAAATCGGTCTGCATGTAGTGCAGGGTGTCATTCATCCAGCCCATGTCCCACTTGTAGTGGAAGCCCAGGCCGCCGTCCTGCGGCGGATAGGTCACGAGCGGCCACGCGGTGGACTCCTCGGCCATCATCATCACGTCAGGGTAGTGCGCCTCAACAGCGCAGTTGACCTGACGGATAAACGCGCTGGCGTCCAGGTCCTCCTCGGTACCGTACTTGTTGAACTTCTTTTGGCCGGGATCGTCAATGCCAAAGTTGAGGTACAGCATGCTGGACACGCCGTCCATGCGAATGCCGTCCACGTGGAAGTTCTCGAGCCAGTACAGCACGTTGGAGACCAGGAAGGAGCGGACCTCGCCGCGGGCGAAGTCGAACTTGTGCGTGCCCCAGTTGGGGTGAATCTCGTGCTCAAACAGCATGTGGCCGTTAAAGGTGGCAAGGCCATGGGAGTCGGCGCAAAACCCGCCGGGTACCCAGTCCATAATCACGCCGATGCCCGCCTCGTGGCATGCATCGATAAAGTGCATGAGCTGCTGCGGGTTGCCGTAGCGCGACGTGGCGGCATAGTAGCCGGTCGTCTGGTAGCCCCAGGAGCCGTCGAAAGGGTGCTCCATGAGCGGCATAACCTCGATATGCGTGTAGCCCATGTCGCGCACGTAGTCCACGAGCTCCACCGACA
>DAWEIC010000042.1:0-10919 GCA_052364855.1 Collinsella sp. | reverse complement strand
GCCTACTCCCACTCGATAACGAGCGCCGCAGGTAAATAAGGTGCTCGTTTTGCCTCAGCCAACTCAATCAGGCATTTTCCCGTTGCCGTTTGATACTCATTTGATCCTCACGAGAACAAAAACGAGGCGAAGGCTATATCTTTCCTGCTCGATGAGCACGGGTCAATTCATCCTGAAGTGATTCCGGCATCATCTCTACGGCATGTACGGCACCTTCCCGCTCTTCACCCGCAAGGGTCTTTCCCGTATAGGGATCAGGAATCTCCTCGCCCAGCCAGTTATTCAGGATCGTGGGGTTATAAGTATCCTTCCAGTCTTCGTATTCTTCGCGCGAAATCTCGCCTTTTTCAAGTTGCGCGAGCTTCCTTCCCCAATCCATAAGCGCTTTCGGCACCATTCCGTACCCATAAGCGCGCAAGCTGGGAGAACCTTCTCTATTCGGCTCTAATTCGAATGCTTGCTCAAAGTTAAACAGCATGTGAATGAATTGGAGCTCGTTTTCGATTCCATAGACTTCAAATGCCTCCGGACGTACTTTAAGCGCTTTTGCCAACGATTCGAGATGTTTCTCCTTCGGATAGCGCGCGCCCAGCTCATAGCTTCTAAGAGCCGATTCCCCTAGACCCGCGGCCTTCGCCAACTCTTTCTGAGTCATCCCCCGTCGTTCACGTAACGCTCGGATTTTCATCCCCATACGTAGTTTGTCTGAATCACGCATCTCAGTTTCTCCTGTGGTCGGTCTCTCACCGTCTATCAGGTTAATCGACGTACGTCACATTTTCGTGATGATAATTCATTTTTTGACTTGACCTCTCGTTTTTGTGAGCTATTCTAATTTTCGAAGCACCTCTCATATTCGTGAGGTATAAACCGACTGAAAGGAGCATTCCAAATGTCCAATCAATTCATGAGCGCCGAGGAGGTTGCACGGGCCACGGGCATGAGCAAGTCTTATTCGTTCAAGCTCATCAGGACTTTGAATGCAGAGCTTGCAGCTCAGGGGATCATGACTATCCCCGGAAAGGTCCAGCGCTCGTATTTCGAGGCACGCCTTCTCTCCGCTCCTTCTAAGCAGAAGGCGGCGATGCCTAATGTCGGTTAGCCGCGACAAGAAGCGCGGGACCTGGACGGTCGAGGCTTGGTACCGCAACTCCATGGGAGAGCGCCACAAGAAAACGAAGCGCGGGTTCGTCTCCAAGAAGGAGGCTGTGGCTTGGGAGCGCGACTTCCTCGCGTCTTGCAACGAGCGCGTCGAGGTCACCGTCGAGACTTTCGTTAAGACTATGTACGCCCGTGACGTATATCCTCGGCTGCGAGTCGGCACCAAGCTCACCAAGGATGCCATTATCGACAAGTACATCCTTCCGTTCTTCGGCAAGATGCGCCTCTGCGACGTCAAGGCCGCAGACGTGGTGCGCTGGGAAAACTGGCTTTTGGAACAGGGGCTCTCTCAGAGCTACCTCCACACCATATGCAACCAGTTCTCAGCCATTTTCAACCATGCAGTTCGTTTCTACCGCCTGCCTCAGAACCCCATGCTGGCGGCGGGAAAGGTCGGCTCCAAGCGCCCCGAGAAGGAAATGCTCTACTGGACCCCTGCCGAGTTCAAGCTCTTCTCCCAGGCCATCGAGGAAAAACCGCTCATCTACCTTGCGTTTCTCACGCTCTACCTCTCGGGCTGCCGCGAGGGCGAGCTCCTCGCCCTTCGTCCGGAGGATATCGACTTCGACCTCAACGTCATCCGCATCCGTCGTTCCTACGCCCGCATCAAGGGCGAGGACGTTATCGGCCCGCCCAAGACGCGAGCCTCAAAGCGTGACATCGTCATGCCGAGCCTCCTCCGTGAGGAGTTGGGCGATTATCTGGCAACGCATCCCGAGATCGCTCCTACCGACCGGCTCTTCCCCATCACGAAGCATGCCCTGTCCCATGAGATGAAGCGGGGCTGCGAAATCTCGGGCGTCAAGCGCATCCGCATCCACGACATCCGCCACTCGCACGTCAGCGCGCTCATCAACAGCGGCTACTCGCCCACGGCGATCGCCGACCGCATGGGGCACGAGACCGCAGAGGTCACGGAGATGTACTCGCATCTCTTTCCCTCGACCCAGCACGATCTCGTGGAGGCGCTGGACGAGGTGATGACGGATGTCTAGGCCGATTGTGGACGCCAAGGGACGCCGCCGCTGCAAGACCATCGCCTTCCGCATGTCGCCCGCAGAGGCGGAGCAGCTCGACCTCCGCGTCGCTTTGAGCGGCCTGTCGAAGCAGGACTACATCACGGGCTGCTTGCTTGAGGGCACCTTCACCGTGGTCGCGACCAGCCGCATGCGCAAGGCGGTCAAGGAGCGCGTGGGGCCTGTCGTAGCGGAACTTCGGCGCATCCGGCGCGCAGGGGACATGGACGACGAGCTCGTCGAGTCGCTTGAGGCACTCGCTGCCTTCGCCGGGTCGTTCGCGCCCGAGCGCTCCCCCGTGGAGCTTGAAGACGCCCTTATCGCAAACCTTGGAATGGACGACGGCCTCCCCTACCAAAGCTCGGCCGTCGCCCAAAAACATGAGCCCACACATAAGGAGGACCCTGTCGATGAATCTTAGCATGATGAATTCCGCCCGACGCCGCGCCGTCTTGCGCGACCACGGCCTCGACCATCCACTGTCAGAGGAAGAGCTGGTCGAGCTCCTTATCGATACGGAGCTTCGCCTCAGCCGGCTCGAAGCGCTTGTCTCCGGCAAAACCTGCCCCGTCAATGGCCCTCACCGCCTCCAGTCTCGCGGGGTGGCCTGATGGACACGCAGAAGCGCGACGACGCTCCCAACCCCCAGCCCCCGAAGCGCCGCTCTCCGCCGACGGTCAACGAGATCGTCGAGGAGCTCAAGTCCCTCCCCCTGAACGTCGGCTATAACCGGCTCGCGAATGAACTCTTCAAGACCGGTCCTCTGCCCTGGGACACGAATGTGAGGGAACGCCGGTGGCGCGACTCCGACGACGCCCGGCTCTTCGCCCTACTCCAGCAGACCATCTCCCTCCAGAAGGAGAAGTTCATGCTGCTCGCATTGACCATCGTCGGCGAGGACAACGCCTATGACCCGCTCGTCACCATGCTCGAAGCCACTGCCTGGGACGGAATCCCGCGCGTGGGTACGCTTCTCAACGCCTATCTCGGCGCGGAGATGAGTGCATACGTCTCGGAAGTCGAGCGCATCCTGTTCTGCGAGGGCATCGCCCGCGTCTACCACCCGGGCTGCAAGGCCGACTACATGCCCATCCTGTGCGGTGCCGGGGGCATCGGCAAGTCCTCCTTCGTCAGGGGCCTCGCCATGCGAGACGAGTACTTCAGCGACTCCGTGATCAACCTCGGCGATGTCAAGCTCACAGGCGAGCAGAACCGAGGCAAGTGGATTGTCGAGATCCCCGAGCTCAACGGCATGTCCGAGCGCTCCGTCGAGAGCGTGAAGGCCGGGATCACACGTCAGGTAGATGAGTTCCGGGGAGCCTACCGTCGACGGACGGAAGCTTTCCCCCGGCGCGTCGTCTTCGTCGGCACCACGAACGAGGCCGACTTCATCCGCGAGCGGACGAGCGGCGCAAGGCGCTTCCTCCCGGTGCTCTGCGGCATCGAGCGCACGGAGAAGTCCGTCTTCGACGAGGGCTTTCCTACCGCCATCCGGCAGGCATGGGCAGAGGCCCGCACGTGGATGAAGACGGGCGACCCCCGTTTCTCGACCGTCCTCACGCCCGAAATGGAGGTCGAGGCGGCCGCACAACGCGGACGTTTTGTCGAGGAGGACCCCTGTGTGCAGAAGGTCCTCGCATATCTTCCCGGCAACACCGACCGTCCCATATGCACGTTCGAAATCCTCGACAAGGCCCTCCACCTTGAGAAGACCAAGGCCAACTGCAAGATGGTCAGCCGCATCCTCTCGTCGCAGTGCCCCGGATGGGTTCCGGGCAACAAGCGTCTCTGCCCTCCATACGGCAAGCAGCGCTGTTGGGTGTTCCGGGAAACGGATTAGGGCCGATTGGGTGCCGCAGCATGTCGCAGCGGCACCCTGTCCACCGCCCTTCACCTGCAAGACCCGGCAGACGGTGCCGAAGGTGCCATGGATTCCAAAACTCTTGGCCGCTCCTCGGCACCTTCGGCACCACGCAGTCTCTCCGCAGCTAGAACCATCGCTAACCAAGACATTTAAGCGAGTTGCCGGCACCCGTGCGGCACCGGCAGAAAGGAAACACACGATGAAACTGATTGAGAAAATGAAATCGCGCCTCGCCGACCTCCTCGGGACAATCCCCGAGCACAAGGGCGACGCTGTCGGCTCCGTGCTCTCCCATCTGCTGGAATCCGATCCCGGCCTGAACTTCACGCGAGCAGCGCGGGTCAACGAGCGTCCGGGTTTCACGCGCGTCGTTCGCGCCGGAATCGCCTACTACGCGAAGCCGGAGTGCAAGGTCTTGAACCCGTTCAAGGAAGGCGGGAACGGCGTCTATTTCGTCAAGGGCTGCAACGACGACCCCACCGGCATCTTCTTCACCGACACTTTCAACGTCAACGACGTAGAGTACAGCGATGCCATCGCGGCCTATCTCTTCGCCTACGGAATCCCCCGCGACGATCTCGTCATGGTACCCATCACCTTCTGGCCCAAGACCTACGAGCGCACGCCCGAGAACATCGCCGCCCTCCGTGCCGTCGGCGCACCCCTCCCGAACGAAGGGGTCTAAGATGACCACCGGCAAAGACAAGTCGAAAGTCATGAGCCTTCGCCTCCCCGACAAGACCTATCGCCGCCTCCACGCCTACGGGGTTTCCAAGGGGCTCAGCGACAGCGCCGCCGCACGTGAGCTCATCGCTGCCGGGCTCGCCTCCGACGGCCTGGCGCTCTACTCCACCGAGCTCGGAACCTATCTGCGCGGCGTCATGCAGCCGTTGTTGGAGCAGCTCGACCGCACGCTCGGCGAGCGCAACGCGGAACAGGAGGACCGCATCGCACGCGTCGTCCACCGCGCCACCCGTGCCTCTATCGTCGCGGCCATCGCGGCGGTCGAGATCGAGAAGGGCACGTTCGATGGCCTGGACGGCGTGAGCGCATCGGACATCTACGCCGCCTACGACAAGCAGGCCAGGCTCATGCAGAGCGGCATGAGCCTCGCCGAGGCCCGGGAGCGCCTAGCCGATGGCAAGTCGTAGCAGCCTCGTCGTGAACGCCCGCGTGCACCTCCCCGGTTCGCGCGGGCGTTCCGCCGTCATCACCAACAACATCGAATACGTCGCCACGCGCGAGGGGGCCGACAAGTCAGCCACCGTCGACGACCTCAGGCGCTCCGAGCTCGCAGAGAGGATGGGGCTCGTCGGCTACTGCGCCGAGAGGCCCGGATCGACCGCGCTCTTCGACCAGAACGGGGCCGTCCAGCTCCGCACGGCCCGCAGGGAGCTCGAAAAGGCCGACGGCGCGATTGCTACCGTTGTGCTCAGCGTCCGCAGGGACGAGGCGTGCGAGCTCGACCTCGCGTGCAAGGAGGACTGGCAACGCTTCTGCCGACGAAACCTCTCGCCGGCACTTGCCGAGGCAATGGGCATCCCCGAGTCAAGCGTCCGCTGGGTAGCTGCCGAGCACGAGAACCACCCGAGCTCCAAGCACGTGCACGTCATAGCGTGGTCGTCGGACGGCTCATTCGATTCGCTCATGGCCCGCAACGCGCTTGACCGGGCAAGGAACGACCTCACCGATGCGGCGTTGGCCCCGGCGCTCGCGGTTGAACACGAGGCCCGCGACCTTGCGAGGTCACGAACGGTCGACGCCGTCCGTGGCGTCCCCGTGAATGAGACAAACGTCACGCTGCCCCCGGACGGTCGTATCTCCTACGCGCACCTCCGTCGCTGGCACCCGGAAGTAGCAAAAGAGGTTGACTCCGCCGTCGCGAGGGCCGAATCGGCCCATCCCGAAATCAAGGCGACCGTTGTCGCCTATCGCGAGTCCGTAGAGCGATGCGCCGATCTCAGGGGCCTCAAAGGAGTGGAGAGGGACCGTTACGTGAGCGATGCCATGAGGGAACTGCGGGCACGCCAGTGCAACGCCGTACTCAGAATCATCGCGCCCGACCGAACGGCGATCCCCACGCAAGACCTTGAAAGGACTAGGAGACCGGAGCGCGGCCCCGCGACGGAACGTAGGTATATGAGGGCGCTCGCGGGTGAGGTCCGCGCCTGCGTCTCCCCTGAGAACCTAGACGCGGCGTGCAGGGCGGTGCGCGAACATCGTCCGATCCCGAAGCGATGCCTCCAAGGTTGTCCGTCCTACACACTCTCCATGGCCAAGGCCCCGATTGCCGCCGGAAAGGCCCTTGCTAGGGTCCTCGCATCCGCAACGGAATCCCGGAAAGGCAGAAGAGACCTATCGGACGATGTCGGCCAGCAAGCCGAACGCGTGCTCGCTAGGGCTCTCGCGGCCGCCGCATCGGCCGCGATCAGGGGCGATGCGGTGGGCATCGCGCTCGCACCAGCAAAATCCATAGTGAAGGGAATGATTCTGTGAGCAAGCAGAAGAGCTTCAACGCCGACGAGGGCGCGCATCTCAGGCGCTGCGTCGCCACCGGCGCGGCAGCCGGGGCCGCGATCGCACTCGTTCTGCTGCCGGCGATATGGCGCTGGCTGGATGCATGGGTCATCGGCATCGCCATAACGCTCAGAAGCTTCGGGACGGCCGCAGCACCCGAGCTTCCCGGGACCGTGTTCCAAAACCCACTCGAAGTCCTACCGGAGCTGGTCCAGGACGATGCCTTCCTCGTGGGATGCGCGGCGGTCCTCGCCATCTCCACGATAGCAGGCGTCTGGAGCCACTTCGACTGGTCGCGATGGCTCCACGACGGGACCTGGGTCGGCGGGCGCCGCGCGCCCGGCGCGCCCATCCACGGCGACGCGAGGCTCATCTCGGCACACGGCGAACTTAAGCGCCGGAGCGAATCGTGGCAGAAGGGCGACAAGCCTTCGGGCGGCACACTGGTCGTGGGCGAGATCGGGAAGAGCGTCAGGCTCATCGACTCTGTCCACGCCTGCATCCTTGCCGAGAGTGGCGAGGGCAAAAGCCGTCGAGTCGCCATTTTGTCAGCCTTGGCAAACTTCGAGCAAGGCCGCTCCCTCATCATCAACGACATCAAGGGCGAGCTCAGGGCCTTCCTTGAGCCTGTGTTCGAGGAGACGGGCACTCATCGCATCGTCGACGTGATGTTCGACGCGCCCGTATCCTCGGTTCGATTCGATCCGCTCGAGAGGGCAAAGGAGGCCTTTAAGGCGGAGGGGGCCGGCGGCTGCGCACGGGAGCTGCGTGAGCTCGCGCGCTGCGTCGTGCCCGCGCCGTCGAAAGGCCAGCCGTTCTTCTACGACGGCGCTCGGAACCTCTTCGTCGGCATCTCCCTCGCCCTCATCGAGGATGCGTCCATCCCGGAAGACAAGAAGACCGTCATGTCCGTCGCTGCCGCGATCTCGCCGTCAGGCGACCAGGGCCCGCTTGACCGCATCGCCGCCCTGGCGGCATCTCTGTCCGCAGGAGACCCCGCCCTCCCCTTCCTCGGCGGACTCAACGGTGAGCACGGAGGCGGGCCTGGCATCGTCTCGACTCTGAGCAACTGCCTCACCGAGTACGTCGACGGCAACGTTGCCCGGATGCTTCACGACGACGAGTGCGGCCTCGGGGACATCGGCGAGGAGCCCACGGCGGTCTTCATCTCATCGTCCTCGGCAACGGGCAACTACAAGAGACTCGTCCAGACGTTCGTTTCCCAAGCGCTCTCGGCGCTGCGTTCCTGCGCCGCAGGCCATGCCGGGCGCTGCCCCGTCGAAACCATCCTCCTCCTCGATGAGGCGGCGTCCCTCGGCCGCAACGAAAGGATCGTCCAGGACCTGGGAGAGATGCGCTCAGAAGGCGTCCATGTTCTCTGGTTCTGTCAGTCGCTCCTCCAGCTCCAGTCCGTCTCCGGCTACAGCCGAGAAGAAGCCGAGACGATACTCGACCTCCTCAAGGACAAGGTCGTTCTCTCCTGCTCCAACCTCGACACCGCGCGCAAGCTCTCGGAGTCGATGGGCTCCTACACGGCGGTCGCTCAGTCCACGAACCGAACGAGGGGAACGAACACCGGCTCGACGGGCACGAGCGAGGGACTCGTCCGCAGGCCGCTCATCACGCCCGACGAGCTCCAGCGTTGGACTGGCCGCGAGACGGGAGCCCTCGTGATCCACGACGGCGTACCTATGGCCTTCCCCAGCAGGGACGTCACCGAGACCTTCGTCGGGCCCATGCTCGGGATGACATCCCCCGAGGCCGAACGGGCACTTATGGAGCAATCGACCGCTCGCCGCGAGATCAGGAACGAGACGGTACCGAAGATTTGGCAGGGCCCGACCGACCCCGGCGGCGCGGCGACAGCACCGACGAAGCCGAAAACGGCGGCAGGATACGTTCCCGAGGGCTTCTAGCCGCGTAATCGCCCATATCCAGCGGAAACGCCTCGATCAACTACGCACCCGCACCCGCGTACTACACGCGGGTGCGGGTGTTTTTCGTTTTAGGTGCAGGCATCTACCTGCGCTTTCGAACTCGGCGCGCCGAGTTGCGCCGTTTGCCTCCGGCGAAACGTAGTGGAGCCTTATCCTGCACCGCCGATTCTCGGCGGAAATAGAAGTCAACAGGTCTCGCGATATTCGAATAGCATAAAAAGAAGCAGCGCCGCGCATCCACAGATATTTTTCCAGCAATCCGTCACCGAGTCATCCCGTAAACAGGTCGGAATCGAAAAACTCCCTTAGAGAAACACCAAGGCCCCTTGCTATGCGCTCTATGTTCTCGATCGAGATGTTCCGTTTCCCGGTTTCGACCTCGGCAAAATAGGTTCGAGACATCTCTATCGAGAACGCAAGGGCTTCCTGGCTGTATCCAAGAGCGTTTCTCAGTTCCTTAATGCGAAGTCCGACTTTCATTTTTGCATCTAGCTGAGTCATTGGTACCTCCCGACTGGTGGTGCCAATGATTTGAGGCGGACCTATATAAGTCACACCTATATGAGTGACAATTTGCAATACAATGCTCACGTGGCCCTTTTCCCGGTTGAAGGGATCGCCGTAAGTACCATCTATGAATCAAAGGAGAACTGCCATGGCGATGAATGTATCCCGGCGCGGCTTTTTGGGCGCTGTCGGACTGATGTCGATTGCCGGATTGAGCGGCTTGAGCGGATGCGGGATGACGGGAGTGAAGGGAATGACGCTCTATTACGTATCGGTCTGCGACAACGTCGCCCTCGGGAAGATGACGAATAACAAGCTGGGTTCCGAGACGACGATAACCTTCGACGACGGGGACGGCTGGCATTACGCAGGGTCGTTCGAGTCCTCGGGAACGTGGAGGCAGGAAGACGAGAACATCGTATTGAGCTCAAGCGAGCTCGGGACCCTGACGCTCAAGAAGGCCGACGATGCGGATGCCTATATCCCCTCTGGCGACGAGGAGTACGGCGAGCGCTATTTCCTTAACGAGGACGATGCGAAGAAGTACTACGAGGACTACACCGGCAAGGCGGTCGCCCGCGTCAAAGAGCTGCTTGAATCGCAGGAATGGGAACGCTCGAACCGGCCGGAGTCCATGGCGAGCCCCGAGGAGATCAACTTCGACAGCGGAAAGATCGCATTCAAGAAGGCCTCGTATAACCAAAAGGGCTATCTGTTCACCCAGGGTCCCAGTGATGACGAATGGGCCGCATCGGACCATTCGGGAAAGTACAGCCTCACGGTCAAAGACCAGAGGGCGAAGGATACCGACTCTACACCGCGCCCGCTCGTTTACAAGGGCGAGCTGACGGCCGATGGGGCGTCGGTGGCCTACACCCTCGAGAAACGTAGCGACAGCCTGGTTCTGAAGCTGGGAGAGACAATGTATGATCCGGTGTTCACGAATGGAAAATAGCGGTCGAATCAAGCTCTTCGGGCGCGAGTTCTCCCGCAAGCAGGTTTGCGCGGCTGGTGCGGGAATCCTCTGCGCGGCGCTTCTCATCGGCTGCGGGGCTTACGCTATCTCACATGCCAGTTGGACGGGAGATTCCAATGCCCCTGCGGTGTCGCAGTCGAAGGACGATGAGAAGCAGGACATGGTACTTACCCTTGAAGTGAAGGCTGGCGGCTGGGATGCGGACACCTCCACGCCCGTCATCGCCCATATTGAGGATGAGGACGGGAAAGTAGACTTCTACACCGCCATCGCCGCGAACAAGCAGGTGACCGTGAAGGTCGGTGAGTCCGGTACCTATACCGTCACATTCATCTCACCGGTGAACGCCGACGGCTCCATCTATAAGGTGCCATCGAAGAAGGTTACCGCCGGAAAAGCCGACAAGACAGTTGCCACAGGCGTGACTTTCGATAAGGTGGATGCGGACAAGGTAACGAAGGATGACCTGACAGCCATTGCCAAGGACGTTGCGGAAGCCGTGAAGAAGGGCGATTCCACCCTGACCGGGGACAAGGGCGCTGAGGTCGTGAAGAAGTTCGAGGACAACATCAAGAAGAACCCGAACGCCGATACCGATGCCGTCGAGAAGGAGACCGAGAAGGCTCAGGAGACCGCCAAGGAAGAGAAGTCCGACGCGAAGACCCCGGAAACTTCCGACAGCAAGAAGAGCGATTCAGGCTCATCCAACGGCTCCAAGAAGGATAATGGGAAGACCACAGGCAGCTCCGATAATTCTGGAAACAAGAGCAATTCATCCTCCAAGAAAGACGAAGGAAAATCCGATAGCAAGCCGAGTGGCGGCAACAGCAGCAACTCCAGCTCAAACTCCAATTCAGGCAGTTCATCGAAAAAGGATGACACCCCTGCGCATCAGCACAACTGGGTTGCCCAGACAAAAACCGTCCATCACGACGCTCAGT
>DAWEIC010000041.1:3634-10942 GCA_052364855.1 Collinsella sp. | reverse complement strand
TGATGAAGTGCTCGACCATAAAGCCGGGCTTGTAGTCGCCGTCGAGCGCCTTGGGCGCCAGGCTCTCCATGGCGCCGGACTTACCGGTGCCGCCCAGGATCATCTGACGGGTCTTCTCCAGGTCAAGGCCGCTCAGCTCGGCAAATGCCATGGCGTCTGCCATGCCGACCATGCAGGCGCCCAGCGACACCTGGTTGGCGAGCTTGGCAGCCTGGCCCTTGCCGGCGCCGTCGAAGCAGCAGATGTTGGCGGCGAAGGTGGCAAGGATGTCGCGGACCGGGGCGATGTCGTTCTCGGTAGCGCCCACGATAGCCGTGAGCGTGCCGGCGATAGCACCCGACTCGCCGCCGGTGACGGGGCAGTCAAACGCCATGCGACCAGAAACCTGGGCGGCCTCGGCAATGTCACGGGCGAGCTCGGGCGAGCTCGTGGTGAGATCGATCAAGACCGCGCCCGGCTTGGTGCACGCAAGCAGGCCGTTGCCCGCCAGATAGAGCTCCTCGACCTCGGAGGGATAGCCCACCATGGTAAAGACGACATCGGCGTTCGCCACGGCCTCGGCCGGCGTATCGGCCCAGACGGCGCCGCGCTCGATAAGCGCGGCGGCCTTGGACTTGGTGCGGTTGTTGACCGTGACAGGATAGCCGGCGTCCAGGATGTGGCCGGCGATGGGGGCACCCATGATTCCGGTGCCGATAAATGCGACGGAGAGCTTGTTTGCCATGAAACCTTTCCTTTTGGGTTGGGTGTTGTTACCAGGGTGAATACTCAGTGCCAGCGTTTCGGCCGTGACTTGAGGGCACTTGCAGCCGCAGCGCCTGTCTACTCACCGCGCACACGGCGCGCGATGCGGTCGGAAAGCGAGGCTTTCTCGGCACGGTTCTTGCCCCAAAACGCGCAAGCCACCATGCCGGGGCCCACGTGCGAGCCGATGGTGGGACCGACGGAACTACGGATGATGGTGACGTCGGCGCAGCCTTCCTCCTTGCGGATGGCGGCCTCGAGCCAATCACCGTCCTTCTCGGCATCGGCCGTCATGATGGCGATGGGCATGGTGCGGTCGGGCACGTAGTTCTCGCGGAACGACTTGAGGATGGACTTGAGCGCCTTCTTGCGGCCGCGGTTGACGCCGATCAGCGACAGCGAGCCGGCAAGGTCGTAGGAGAGCTCGGGCTTGACGTCGAGCTTTGCCGTGAGCTGTGCCGCCGCGGGCGGAATGCGGCCGCCGGCAGCCAGTGCGTCGAAGCTCTCGAGCGTAAAGTAGCCGTGGACGTAGGTCTTTGCCTCGTTTGCCCAGTCGACCAGCTGCTTGGCGGTGAGTCCCGCCGAGCGCTGGCGCACGGCCTCGAGCGCCAGGAGCGCGCCGGTCGCGCAGGGCAGAGCGTTGTCGACCACGTAGAGCTCAAAGTTGGGATACTCGGCGCGCACGGCATCTGCCGCCTGGCACGCGGAGTTGTAGCTCGACGACAGCGCCGAGGTAAAGCACAGGTAGACCGTGGGCGTGCCCTCCTTGGCACACTCGGTAAAGAACTCGATATAGCGACCGAGCGACACGGCGGAGGTAGACACGCGAGCGCCGGCGCGCATGCGGTCGTAGAACTCCTTGGGTGTGATGCTCGACCAGATGTCATCCGTGCGCTCCTCGCCATCGATAATGAAGGGGAAACCCAGGATATCGACATCGAGGTTCGCGGCGACCTCGGGGCTAAAGTCGCAGCAGGTATCGACGACGATGCGGCAACGGTCCGAATGACCGGCGGATGCGGCCTTGTCCATCAAAGCGACTCCTTACGTAAAAAGGCGGCCACCCGCATGGGATGGCCGCCAACCGTTAACTCATGCAAGTTAACGTATTTTACTCGTCAAGTGTTTCGATGCGGGGCTTGATGATGCCATATCCACCATTCTTACGGTGATACACCACATTGATGAGGCCAGTCGTCGCGTTCTCGAACACGTAGAAGTCGTGGCCGAGCAGATCGGTCTGCACCAGCGCCTGCTCCTCAGTCATCGGGGTGACGTCGATGACCTTCTCGCGGACGAGCAGGTCGTCCTCCTCCTCGGGCAGCAGCAGGTCGGCCAGATCCTCGACGCGCTCGACCGGTGCGACATCCGCTGCGCTGGCACCGCCCTGGCGGTTGTCCACGACCTTGGTCTTGAACTTGCGCAGCTGGCGGGTGACCTTATCGGCGGAGAGGTCGATGGCGGCGTACATATCTGCACCATGCTCGGCAACGCGAATCACCGAACCGCGGGCACGAACCGTAACCTCGACGATTGCCGGGTTGGGGTTCGAGGGGTTCTTCTCATAGCGAAGTACAACGTCGACCGTCATGGGCTCGATATCGAAAACCTTGAGCGCCTCGCCGATCTTCTCATCCACATGCGCACGCAGAGCATCGGTTACCGTCGTCTTGCGTCCAGAAACCTTGATATCCATACGTGGCTCCAATCTGCCTCGGGGACTTACTGTACTGGCTATGTACCCATTGCCGTGCATTTAATCACGCGGATTCCTAAAGACCCGAATAACGATTGCTTGATACCGCATACCGAAGTCTCGCACTTTTCTGTGGCAAAGTGCGCTATAGGAGGGGGCCGGCGGCTTTGTATTTGGTCCCGAAAATTGGCTTTGACCTGCTAGTTTTATTGGGATGAAAAAGCCGGGCTCCCCCATCGGGGAAGCCCGGCAGTGCGTGTTGAAACCGTGAAGAGGTGTCCTTTCCAACGTATAGGAGACACCACCCCTAGCAATAACTAGCTATTGAGTTTGTTAATGTCGTCGTCGGTGATGTTGCCTTCCTGGCTGGACGAGTTGTCCTCGGAGGATGCGGTCTCATTGTTGGAATCGGAGGACTCGCTGCCGGAGGACATGGTCTCACTGGACTCAGAGTCACCCGGCTGCACGTTAGCGCCCGAAACCGTCTTAGTGGTGAGGTCGTAGGGCATCGTGCCATACCAGACAGAGTGGACCGCCTCGAGCGTGCCGTCGACCGTGATGCCGTCGAGGGCATCGCTCGCGGCACGGCACAGTTCGTCATTGGACGAGAGGCCCGCAACACCAAGCGTCGAGGGCGCCTCGAGCGCACCGACATAGGAGACCTCGCTCATCAGGCGTGCAAGGTAGCCGCCGGCCGTGGAGTCGCAGATCACATAGTCGACCTCGCCGGACTCGAGCGCCTCAAAGCACTCGTTGATGTTGGAGTAGGTCTTTTGGTTGGCGGTAATGCTCTGCTTAGCAAGCGCCTCCTGCGAGGCCGAGGACATCTGGACACCCAGGGTAGACGTGTTAAGGGTATCGGTGGAAACGCTTAGCGACCCACCATCGCTGGTTTTACCGAACACGGAAGCGGCATCGTACAGGCAGGTGCCGAGCGAGCTAACGTCCCCGTCTGTGGAGTTGATCTCGCCGATAAAGATATCGGCCTTTTTGTCGGCGAGCGCGGAACCTGCCGAGGACGCATCGACAAAGGCGACCTTAAGGCCCATGCGGCTTGCGAGGGCGCGGGCGGCGTCGACCGCATATCCCGTGAGCTCGCCGTCGGCGCCCTGCATGGCCTGCGGCGCATCGGAAGTATCGAGGGCGACCGTCAGGGTTCCGGGAGTGACCAGGGCATCGTCCGACACCGCCGGCGTGACGGTCTTGTACTCGATCTGGTCGATCGTGGGAGTCGTGAACGTAGACAGCGGGTTGAACGCGCATCCGCTCAGGCCCAAAACGGCGATGACCGCTGCGGTCCCAGCACCTAACCGAGCCGCGTGCATCAAGCTGCCCCTCACCATGTCCACTACCCTGCCTTCTGTGTCGTATACGATCCGTGCGTTGCGCGGAATATCAGGTTGTTCCCACCAGCTGACCTGGTATTTGACCCCACACTTGCGCACCGGGGTGTTTGCTCGGGAGGCCGCAGCCACCTTCACGACTGGCCCGCTCGCCCGCGAGGCGGTATTGCCCCAAAGAAAGTAGAACGGACGGTGCGGCTTACATCTAGGACGCGCCATGATCGCGCCGCGCGCACGCGGTCGCTTACGTGGATCCCTTTGACCGCGTCTGTCTTGGACTAGGACGGGCATTTCGTCCGTCCGCAACCACAGCCTGGTAGGAACGAAGCGCATTATAGCTAAGTTCAAGCTAAAGTTTAAGGTTAGGGGCGTCATTCGCATCGCGAGTACAGATTTCGCAGGTCGGGACGGGCCGCACGCGCTTTGATCGACCCCGTCGCTCCCCTACGGGGAGCTCCGGGGCACCCGTCTTAGGGTGGCGTGTGCAAAAAACGGCAAATATGAGTACTGTTACCAATTTAGTAGCAGCGTTTTCCCTCCGCACGCGCCGGTTTCGAGCTCTTTATAGCCCGCTTGATGCCAAGATACTCCACATTTGTTTATTATCTTTTCAATGAATACCAATTTCAGGATCGGATTTCTTCGTTTTCGCTGTCACTAATCTAGTAACAGTACTCATATTTGCCATTTTTTGCACGGAGCCTATAACAAGCCCCCTATAAAGCCATAGATTTATGCTGGCTTAAGCCCAAAACACGCTCGAAGCGTGTTCAGCAGCGCATCCTGCTTCTTTCGACGAGCCTCTACGCGATTCTGATAGCGCTTGCCCATGCGTTGGTAGATGCGCCATGCGAGCGCTTCCATCGCTTCCATGTCACAGAGCATTTCGTTGTTGACCGTCGCGACCTCGATTCCCATAGTAATCAAGCCCGTGTTGCGCTTTTCATCATGGATACGTCCCCTCCGGGAGGAATGGCCCAGCTCACCGTTGTATTCCAGGTCAAACCGGGCTGCTTCCTGATACGCATCGCAAACTGCATGCGGCATCCCCGAGGTTGCCTGCGCGCGGTCATCGAACTCAATCTTGTAGTCGGTCTTAAAGGGACCACAGGCAAATCCGCCATAGGAAAACGGAAGCGAAAACAGGGCGAGCATGATGCACTCCATGGGTGAGCGCAGGTTTTCCGAAAGATAGGGACACAGACGCTGCAGCTGCTTGGCTGCGTTCCCCTTGCATACCGCGAGGTAATCTGCCAGACGATCGGGCGTCAGCACCGGCTCAACCTCAAAGTAGCCCACATCTGCTGGCTGGTCTTTGTCCTTTGCCAATTTGTTCACGACAGGCGAGGTGTAGGGAGGCAGATACTTCCCGCGGTCGCTCAGTGAAATCTTAGAGCATAGTTCCTGGGCCAGGGCAAACGCCTGGATGCAGCCGACCTCGCGCGCAACGGCAACACAAAGGGCCTCGGGAGATAGACTGTACACCCCCGGTTCTACCTCTAGAATCGAGCCGGCGGGCAACCCGGAGCATACGGACCAGCCCACGCCAGGCATGCGGCGGCGCTGCGCCGCAGATCCCACCAGCAAGCAAAGACCTTCTTGCACCTCGCCGCTTGCGGCCCCAATCCGCACCAAGTCGGGAAGATAGATGTCCTCGGTCGAGGGCGACGACGTGCGCAGCACACGGCGCTCTTCATCGGGATTAAGGTCCTTCCAGCTTATGTAGCCCATCTGCCGGCGCTCGGCGCGCATCATGCGCAGCGCCGAGGCACCCGTCAGAATTACGGAAGCAGCCAGCTGCTCGCTTGCAGGCTTGCCACGCTGCCCGATCTTTATTGCCATCTGAACCACCCCTACCAAACGCGTGCGATAGCGAGGCCATCAACGGCCGCGGCACCGGCGCGCTTGAGTTCCGCCGAAGCCGCTGCCATCGTCGCACCCGTGGTGATAACGTCGTCGATAAGCAGCAGGCGCTTGCCCCGCACATCCTCAACCGTCTCGTACATGCCTTGGGCACGCTCGCGGCGCTCCTCACGACCGAGTTCGCGCTGGTCGCCATGCCCGTACTTGACGAGAGCATCGAGCAGGGGAACACCCGACAGCTCGCAAAATGGGCGCGCAATGGCCTCCATATGATCAAAACCACGCCGCCGAAACGCTGCCGCCGTCGCAGGCACAAACACCACCGCATCCGCACCGGACAGCACACCTCCGTAGCGATCGGGCGCTACGACCTGGGCATGCAGGGCGGTGTCGTAGAGCAGCTCCGCCAGATACGGAGCCAGACGTCGCTCGCCCGCGTCCTTGTACGCTTTAATGATGCGCGGCAGCGGATGCGCATAGACGGCGCACGCCAGGCAGCGGTCGAGCGCCTCCGCCATTGCCGAGGACGTGCCCTCGACCGAACACTCAGTGCACAGCAAATCCCCAAACGGGGCGCCGCATCGGGTACAGCTATGACGTGGGTCGATGAGCGTGAGCGCGGCCAGGCAGTCTTGGCAAATAAGCGCACCGGCGCGCTCGCAGCCGGCACATCGTGTTGGCGACAATGCCTCGAGCGCCTCGCGTGCCACCCGCTCGGCAAACGGTAGCAATTCGTCCGCAAACGGTAGGGCACCGGCACCCTGCAGACAGCTCAATATGTTCAGATGGCTCTTCAAGACACAACCCTCCCTACGTTCGGTCGCAGGGAGGGTTGTTGATTCGGCGCTATGATACCCCGATGCGCTCGGGGCAAGGCGGGCTAAATCCGCTCGCGGGTGTTATTCGCCGGCGGGCGGTTGTGGTGCGGACGAAGACGGGGTCGAGCCCTCGCCACCATCCTGGCGCGGCTTGCGGGAACGGCGACGGCGACGGCGCTTTTGACCCTGGTCGGCCGAGCCCTCGCCACCGCGATCCTCGCGCGGCTCGCGCTCGTCGCGAGCGGCGCCACGCGAAGCCTTGGCAGCCGCTCCCCCGCCATCTCCGGGACGACGGCGCGTGACCTTGACCTCGCCATCCGAGACCTGATCGGCCACGGAGGGCACTGAGGGCTTCTGTTGCGCGCCCGAGGAATGGCGACGGCGCGGACGCGGCGCGCGCTCCTCCTCGCCACGTGACTTGCCGCCCTTGTCGGCAGGCGCATCGGAACCCGAACCACCCTTGGGGGCGGCACCAGCCTCGCGAGCAGCTGCGGCGCGGAAGGCGTCCTCGCGCTCCTCGCTCGACAGATGACGGCGACGACGGCGTGTGGGGTTCATGCCACCGCCGCGATTCTGCTGCTGGGGCTGCTGAGCCTCGCGCTCGCGGGAAGCGTTCTTGCCTGCGGGAGCGACCTCGCCGGCATCGCCCGAACCCGAGCGTTTGCGACGACGACGGCCACCGGCGGCCTCCTCGGCCTCGGGTGCCTCAACCTTACCACGGCCCTTTCCGCGGCCACGGCCCTCGCCCTGCCCCTGACCGGCGCGAGCATCGGATTCGGCATCGCGACGACGGCGCTTGGGCATCGACGTGCCGGCCAGACGGTCGGCACTCGACAGACCATCG
>DAWEIC010000041.1:0-3624 GCA_052364855.1 Collinsella sp. | reverse complement strand
CCACGTCGACGCCGTTCTCGCGATCGAGCTCCATGAGCGCCAGGCGCATCTCGGGCGACTCGATGCGCTCGAGCACGTCGCGCGTCACGCAGTCGGGGCGGCAGTTGCAGCCCTGCTCGGCAGCCTTCTTTTTGCAGCCCTCCGAGCACGTCATATCGGCCAGGTTGACCTTAAAGACTTTGCCGTTCTCCAGGCGCAGCACCAACTGCTCGCGCGGCGTGTCATATTCCTGGATACGCGCCTTGCCAAGCGGCGTATCGATGAGCGTTTTCTTTTTGGGCGCACGGCTCTTAAAGTCCTTGTACGCCTCGAACTCATAGCGCAGACAGCACATCAGGCGGCCGCAAACGCCGCTGATCTTGGACGAGTTGAGCGGCAGGTCCTGCTCTTTTGCCATGCGGATCGAGACGGGCTCAAACTGTCCGCCAAAGCGCGTACAGCAGAGTTCCTGTCCGCACTGGGCATAGCCGCCCACCAGGCGGGTCTCGTCGCGCACGCCGATCTGGCGCATGTCGACGCGAATGTGCAGCGTCGAGGACAGATCCTTGACGAGCTGGCGAAAATCGACGCGCTCCTCTGCCGCAAAGTAGAACACGGCCTTTTCGCCGCCAAACAGGTACTCGACGCCCACCGGCTTCATCTCGAGGTCGAGCTCCTTGACCAGGCGGCGGAAGTCGACCATGGCCTCGTCGCCCTGAATGGCCAGGTCGTCGGCAAGCTGCAGGTCGATGTCGCTCGCCACGCGCAGCACGGGCTTGAGCGGCTGACCGATCTCGTCTTGCGGCACCTCAAAGGGATCGGCCGTGACCAGGCCGATCTCGGTTCCGCGCTCAGTGGAGCAAATGGCATAATCGGCCTCGAGGATATCCAGATCCTGCGGATCGAACCACAGGTCGCGCGAGGCGTAGGTAAACTTAACGGGTACGACTAACGGCATTTCAGTGCCTTCCTGATATCGAACAGCATGACCTCGATGGCCAGCTGGGGAGTAACGTTTCTGGCGATGTTGCGCTCGGCGGTCGCGACTGCCTCGAGCGCCCGGGTGGCACCCGCAACATTCGTCGCAGCGGCAAGCCGACCGATCGTGTCGCGCACGTCTTCGTTCACCACGTCGGCTGCCTCGTCCTGAAGTGTCAGCAGCACATCGCGCATGAGCGTCCGCGCGCTCGCCAGCGCTTCCATGATACCCGAACGCTCGCGCGCGTTGAGTTCGCGCTTGTTGCGGTCCTCAAGCTGCTTCAATGCTCCACGCGACAGGTAGTCGGCGTTTTGCTCGAGCACCTTTTCCTGTGTGGACTTGACCTCGGCGAGCGGCGCCTTAACGGCGACGATGAGTGACTTGGCGCGGCTGAGCACGTCGGCCTCGTCGGCGGCGATGAGCGAATCGATGGCGCGAACCATCTGACGGCGGGCGTCCTGGCGCTCGGCGCTCTTGAGGAACTCGATGCCACGCGTGGGGCTTCCCGCTACGGCGACGGCCATGCGGCAACGCGCAGGGTCCTGACCGGTGGCGCGGCTCACGGCCTGCGCGGCGACGGCGGGCGACACCAGCCGAAACGGCACGCACTGGCAGCGGCTCACGATGGTGGGCAACATCACGTCTGCCGAGGTGCCCAGCAGGATGAACATAACGCCCTCGGGCGGCTCCTCGAGCGTTTTGAGCAGTGCGTTGGCGGTGTTGGCGCGCAGTTGCTCGGCACGGTCGATGATGTAGACCTTGGCCTTGGCGCGGATGGGCGCCAGAGGCACGTCATCGAGCAGCTCGCGGGTCTGGGCGATGAGGTAGCCCGTGGCGCTCTCGGGCGTGTAATAGTGCACGTCGGGGTGCGTATGGCGGGCGACGCGCACGCAGCTATCGCATGAGCCGCAGCCGTCCTGCTCGCACAGGAAGGCTTGGGCGAGCGCCCACGCGGCGTCGAGCTTGCCCGCGCCGGGCGCGCCCAAGAACAGGTAGGCGTGCGATGCGCGGCCGCTTGCGATGGCGTTGGTCAAAAAGTCGCGCACGCGCTGTTGGGTGTCGAGCTTGGCCAGCAGGCTTGCCTGAGCGGGGGCCATATTACTCGGCCTCCTGGGCTAGCGCGGCAGCGACGGCATCCTGGGAAATGTGGAGGCCGTAGGCGCAAACCTGCTCAACCGTCTGCGCGAAGACGTCCTCGATGGACGCGGTCGCGTCGATGAGCTTTACGCGGTTTGGTTCCTCAGCGGCAATGGCGCAAAATCCCTGGTAAACACGCTCTTGGAAGGCCATACCCTTGGCCTCCATGCGGTCTGCCGCACCACGGGCGGCCATGCGCAGCGCCGCCTGCTCGGGCGTGATGTGATAGACGAGCGTGAGCGCCGGGTGCGTTCCCGCGACGGCCAGGTTGTTGGCATCGCGCACCATCTGGCGATCGAGGCCGTCGGCAAACGCCTGGTAGCAGGTCGTGGAATCGTAGAAGCGATCGCACAGGACCACCTTGCCGGCTGCGAGCGCGGGGGCGATGACCTCGTGCACCAGCTGGGCACGCGCAGCCTCGTAGAGCAGCAGCTCGCAGGTGTCGCCCATCGCCGTATTGGCGGGGTCGAGCAGCAAGGCGCGGATCTTTTCGCTGATGGCGGTACCGCCCGGCTCGCGCAGGCTCACAACCTGGTAGCCAGCGAGTTCAAGAGCGCGGACAAGCAGGCGCGCCTGCGTGGACTTGCCGGCGCCATCGACGCCCTCGAGCGTGATAAAGCTATGTTGAGCGGGCTCAAAAGCCATGGGCGCAGCCCCTTCCTACAAGGCGCGTAAATGCGAATTATAGCAACCAAGCCATGATACCCCAGTGCTCGGTGCGTCCCCAATGGCTAAAGGTGCCTTTCCAAAGTTGCGGTGAAATAGGGACTGATTGAAGCTCCGAGACCGCCAAACAGTCCCTATTTCACCGCAACTTATGATGGGGAATTTTGGACGCTGGGTATAATCGTCGTATTGCATTGAAATGTGGCGAAAGGAGTGGCAATGTCTCGGTATTGCGCCTCGTGCGGCAAGCTTCTTGCAGATAATGCCAAGTTCTGCACCTCGTGCGGTGCACCCGTTGAGCAAACAACCGCGAGCGATAGCCAGCCCGCTTTTGAGCAGACCGGCTCCCTTGATACGCCGCAAGCCAAGGCGGACGACCCCCTCGCCTATCGCCCCGACCCCGCCGCAAGCCCTGCGGCCGTCGAGACCACGCAGCGCATACCCGTCGCGAGCGGCTCGCCCCAACAGGAGCCGGCTCCCGCATACACGCCCGCTTCGCCACAGACCCCCGCTCCCAAAAAGAGCGGCACCGGGCCGCTTATCGCCGTTATTGTTGTGCTGGTGGCGATCATCATCGCCCTGGTCGTTTTCTTTGTGATCAAGCCTTTCGACAACGCCGCCACGCAGACGACTGCCGAGGTAGCTAAGCTGCACCATGACGTCGACGACGATGACCTAAAGCCTCTCGGCGATCCCAACAGCCTGTACGACGATGATGACGATGACGACAAGGATGGCGGCGAAGCAACGCTCTCCGAGCAGAATCTCTACCGCCGACTGAGCGAATACTACGACTTGCTCGAAGACCTCGACAACTACGTCCGTGGCTGCGCGCAGAACTTCAACGGCAGCTATCTGGAAGA
>DAWEIC010000040.1:1253-11155 GCA_052364855.1 Collinsella sp. | reverse complement strand
GAAGAAGACGTCAAAGCCTACCTGCGAGGAGAGTAGAAATGGCAACTATCGAAGAGCTTGAGTCCCTGCGCTGGGACCTCCGCCGCGATTGCGTCGACATCATCATGGCCGGCGCCGGCGGCCACATCGGCGGCGACATGTCGGTGATCGACGCCCTCATGACCCTCTACGCCAACCATCTGAACATTTCGCCCGAGACCGTCGACGATCCCAACCGCGATCGCTTCGTGCTCTCCAAGGGCCACGCCATGGAGGCCTACTACGCGGTGCTGTGTCACGAGGGCTACCTGGACCTCGACGACGTCAAGGCCCGCTTCTCCAAGTTCGGCAGCCCCTACATCGGCCATCCCAACAACAAGCTCAAGGGCATCGAGATGAACTCCGGTTCGCTCGGCCACGGCCTGCCCGTGGCGGTGGGCATGGCACTTGCCGGCAAGATGGACGGCCGCGACTACCGCGTCTACACCATCATGGGCGACGGCGAGCTTGCCGAGGGCTCGGTCTGGGAGGGCGCCATGAGTGGCGGCAACTACCAGCTCGATAACCTGTGCGCGCTCGTGGACCGCAACCGCCTGCAGATCAGCGGCAGCACCGAGGACGTTATGAAGCAGGATTCGCAGGAGGAGCGCTGGGCTGCCTTCGGCTGGAACGTGCTCTCCATTCCGGGCAACGACGTTCGGGCCATCGACGCCGCGCTGACGCTTGCGGCCGAGACCTGCGGAAAGCCCACGGTCATCATCCTCAACACGGTGAAGGGCTATGGCTCGTCTGTCATGGAGGACAAGGCCTCCTGGCATCATCACCTGCCCAACGATGAGGAATATGCCCAGATCATCGCCGATTTCGCTGCCCATAAGGAGGCCATCAATGGCTAACAAGATCGCCAACCGCAAGGTTATCTGCGACACGCTGCTCGAGGCCGCCGAGACCGATAAGGACATCGTCGTCCTGTGCTCCGACTCCCGCGGCTCCGCATCGCTCACGCCGTTCTTCGATCAGTACCCCCAGCAGTCCGTCGAGGTCGGCATCGCCGAGCAGGACCTGGTGAGTATCGCCGCCGGCATGGCTTCGTGCGGCAAGAAGGCCTGGGCCGCCTCGCCGGCGTCCTTTGTGACCACGCGTTCGTATGAGCAGTGCAAGGTCGACGTCTCGTACTCCAACACCAACGTCAAGCTCATCGGCATTTCGGGCGGCGTGTCCTACGGCGCTCTGGGCATGAGCCATCACTCCGCGCAGGATATCGCTGCCATGAGCGCGATTCCCAACATGCGCGTGTATCTGCCGAGCGACCGCTTCCAGACCGCCGAGCTCGTGCGCGCCCTGGTCGCCGACAACAAGCCGGCCTACATTCGCGTTGGCCGCAACCCGGTCGAGGACGTGTACACCGAGGATGAGTGCCCGTTCGAGATGGACCGTGCCACCTGGGTGCGCCGCGGCACCGATGTGACGATCGTCGCCACCGGCGAGATGGTCCGCCACGCCGTGGACGCCGCCGACCTGCTGGCCGAGCAGGGCATTTCGGCAACGGTGCTCGACATGTACTGCGTCAAGCCGCTCGACGCCGAGGCCGTGATTGAGGCCGCCGGTGCCACGCGCGCCGTCGTGACCGTCGAGGAGCACAGCCCCTTCGGCGGCCTGGGTTCCATGGTCGCGCAGGTCGTGGGCGAGCATTGCCCGCGTCCGGTCAAGTGCCTGAGCCTGCCCGACGCGCCGGTCATTACCGGCACCTCGCCCGAGGTCTTCGCGCACTACGGCCTCACCGGCGAAGGCATTGCCAAGACGGTCGCCGAGTTCTTGCCCGCAGAGTAACTGGAATGTGACAAAGGGACCGCCCCTTTGTCACATTCGTTTTGAAAGGGGTGGCCATGGGCCGCTACATCATCGGAATCGATCAGTCCACGCAGGGCACCAAGGCGCTGCTGGTGGACGAGGGCGGCCATCTGATTCATCGTGCCGACCGCGCGCATCGCCAGATTGTCAACGAGGCCGGCTGGGTGAGCCATGATCCGGCCGAGATTGCCACCAATGTGCTGGCCGTGGCACGTGCCGTGGTGGAGGAGACCGGGGTCGATCCGGCCGACGTCGCCGGTATCGGCATCTCCAACCAGCGCGAGACCACCGTTGCCTGGAACCGCACGACGGGCGAGCCGCTGTGCGACGCCGTGGTGTGGCAGTGCGCCCGCGCCCGCGAGCTGTGCGACAAGCTGGCCGCGCGCGAGGGTGCGGCCGAGCTGGTGCGTGACACGACGGGCCTGGTGCTCTCGCCCTACTACCCGGCGGGCAAGATGGCTTGGATCCTCGCGAACGTTCCCGCTGCTGCCGAGGCCGCGGCGGCTGGCGAACTGTGCCTGGGCACCATCGATGCCTGGGTGGTCTGGACGCTCACGGGCGGCGCAGAGTTCCGCTGCGACTGGTCCAACGCCAGCCGCACGCAGCTCTTTGACCTGCGCCGTGGCTGCTGGAGCGAGCCAGTGTGCGAGGCCTTTGGCGTTGACGTGGCCTGCCTGCCGCAGGTGACCGATTCCGATGGACTGTTCGGCACGACGGATCTGGGCGGCTTTTTGCCGGCGCCCGTGCCCATTCACGGCGTGCTGGGCGACAGCCACGCGGCCTTGTTTGCCCAGGGCTGCCATAGCCGCGGCATGGCCAAGGCGACCTATGGCACCGGCAGCTCGGTCATGATGAACGTCGGCGACGAGTTCGTTGCCAGCTCGCACGGGCTTTCGAGCTCGCTCGCATGGCGCATGGACGGCGTGACCGAGTACGTGCTCGAGGGCAACGTGAGCTACGCCGGCGCCGTCAAGACCTGGTTGCGCGACGACCTGGAGCTCATCAACAATCCCGAGGAAGTCACCGACCTGTGCTATGCCGCCAACCCGGCGAGCCGCGTGTACTTTGTGCCGGCGTTTACCGGTCTGGGCGCGCCGCACTGGGCGAGCGACGCCGAGGGCTGCGTCTTTGGCATGACGCGCACCACGGGTCGCGCGGAGTTCGTAAAGGCCGCCGACGAGTCGATCGCCTATCAGATCTTCGACGTGATCGATGCGATGGTCGAGGATTCGGGTGCGGCGTTGGCCGAGCTTCGCGTTGACGGCGGTCCCACGCGCGATGCGTACCTGATGCAGTTTGAGAGCGACCTGGTGGGCTCGCCCATCCGCATCGCGAGCAACGACGAGATGAGCGGCCTGGGCGCGGCTTGGGCCTGCGGCATTGCGCTCGGCATGTACACGCGCGACGTGGTCGACGTCTACGGCGCCCGCGGCACTGTGGAGCCTTCGATGCCCGCCGACGAGCGAGCCAAAAAGATCGCCGGCTGGCGCCATGCCGTACAATCTACGATCGCGTACACCGCCTAGCATGATTTTTCTGGGACGGGGATTAAAAACTCATTGGTCCCCGTCCCAGGTAGCTAATTTGGGACGGGGCTTTTTTGACTGGTATGATTGGTGTGACCATTCGAACCAGCTAAAAGAGCCCCGTCCCAAATTGACTATCGAGAGGATCTGCCATGGAGCGCATTGCGAGCTTTTCTGTCGATCATCTGCTGCTTGAGCCCGGCGTATACGTGAGTCGCATCGACCGCGATCCGGCGACCGGCGCTGCCGTCACCACCTTTGACCTGCGTCTGACCACGCCCAATAAAGAGCCGGTCATGAACACGGCTGAGTGCCACACCATCGAGCACCTGGGTGCGACCTTCCTTCGCAATCATGCCGAGTGGTCGAGCCGTATCGTTTACTTTGGCCCCATGGGCTGCCGCACGGGCTTTTACCTGGTCGTGTTTGGCGAGGTGACGAGCGAGGAGATCCTGCCGCTCGTGCGCGAGCTCTTTGAGTTCGTCGCCGACTTTGAGGGCGATGTCCCCGGTGCCGCTCCCGAGGAGTGCGGCAACTACCTGGACCAGAACCTTCCCATGGCAAACTGGCTCGCGCGCCGCTACCTCGACCGCGACCTGGCCGATATCGACGAGAAGCACCTGCACTACCAGCAGGCGTAAGGATTGCCTTCTGCTTCTAAACCGTTCACATGGAGATATCGACCGTTTAACTGTTTAGTAATGTTTACACGAGGTCATTTACGGTGTTTCGCTTAAACTGGCAACCAGAGTGATATTCAGGCAAGGCTCCTGAAGCAGCATCTGTCGACATTGATTGTCGGATTCTGCTTCGGGAGCCTTGTTTTGTTTAAGGGGGACACATGGAAATCGTTAAACGAATTAACACCAGCGCTGTCCTCTGCATCGACGGAAATGGCAGACAGCTGGTGGCATTCGGGCGTGGCCTGGGGTTTAAGGACGTTGGCGATGAATTACCGCTCTCGGAGATTCAACGAACGTTCTATAACGTTAGTTCCCGCTACATCGCTCTCATTGATGAAGTCTCGGATGAACTTCTCGAGCTGACCTCGGATGTTATTGATATGTCGACAGGACTGCTTCCCTATGAAGTAAGCCCTAATTTGCCGTTTATTCTTGCGGACCATATCGCGTATGCAATTAAGCGCAAGGAGCAAAACATTGTTGTCCATATGCCCTTGTCTTTTGATGTTCGCCAACAATATCCCGTCGAATTCAAAATCGGCGAGTACGCGCTTCGAATAATCAGGAAACGTCTCAATGTTAGGCTTCCCGCTCATGAGACAGTTGGAATTGCCATGGCGTTTATCAATAACATGGCCGATTCGGATTCATGTGAGCTGGCTGAAGAGTTTGGCACGGACGTTTACGATCGCGTTCTCGAAGAATCAACTATTGCTGTTGAAAGACGGCTTGGTATTCAAGTTGATCGGGAGGGCTTCGATTATGCAAGGTTCGCAACCCACCTTCAGTACCTATTCAATAGGTTGAACTCTGGCGAAAGTATCGTAAGCGACAACCGCAAGATGTATCTCTCGCTCAAAGATGAATATCCGGTGGCATCGGCGTGCGCCGATGACATCGCTTCTGTTCTCAGCCGGCTGACGGGCCAAGAACTTATAGACGAAGAAAGACTCTATCTGATGATGCATATCAATCGAATCGCATCGAAAGCTAGGTAATTGGTCGGCGAAGGCGCGCGCTTTGCCGATGGTTACAAATAAAACACAACATGGGAGAAATGGTATTTATGGCAGATACAACCAAGCTCGCTGCCGAGATTCTCGAGATGGTGGGCGGTGCAGAAAACGTTACATTTGTAGCCCACTGCATGACTCGTTTAAGGTTCAATCTTAAGGACGAAAGCATCGTAGATGATGCAAAAGTCAAGGCAATCGATGGTGTGATCGATATTCGCCATTCAGCAGGGCAATACCAAGTGATTGTGGGGCCCAAGGTCGATAAGGTCTACGAAATCGTTGCAAAGGAAACCGGGGTTGACACCGGGAAGTCCGCGGCAGATGAAGGCGAGACCAAAGGTTTTCTGGGAAAGCTGATGAAGCTGATCAGCGGCATCATGATGCCCGTTCTTCCCGCCTTGATTGCATGCGGAATGATAAACGCCGTCCTTAGTATCCTGACGACGGCAGGTGTCGTTTCCGCTGAGAGCGGAATTTATACCCTGCTGTACGGCATGGGAAACGCCAGCATGTATTTCTTGCCCGTTCTCGTCGGATCGTCTGCGGCCAAATTCTTTGGAATCGATCAATATATCGGTGCGGTGCTCGGTGCAATCCTGCTTTACCCGACTTTTGTTGCCGCAGCTGGAGCTGGTGATGCGCTGGATTTGTTCGGCATGAAGTTCACGATGGTGAGCTATGCCTCGACGGTGTTTCCCGCTATCGTGGCGGCTTGGTTCGCATCCGTTCTTTATAAGTGGCTGCGTGCGGTTCTTCCCGATGCTTTGGCATTTGCACTCGTTCCGTTCCTGACAGTTGCTATTGCTGCCCCCATCTCGCTTCTTGTGGTTGGCCCGGTTATCCAACAGGCGAGCTCCTTGCTTGCGACTGCCGTACTGGCGGTCTATCAGTTCAGCCCCATTCTTTGCGGCGTTATTCTTGGACCGATATTTGGCCTCGTCATGATTCCTCTTGGACTCCATTGGGCCCTCATTGTGATCTCCATCAACAATATTATGACCGTCGGTTCCGACCCTATCCTTGGACTTCTTTGCGGTAGCATGGGTGTCGTCGGCGCTTGCTTGGCGTTTGCTTTCCGCTCGAAGGATCCGAGCGAAAAGAGCCTTGGATTCAGCTGTGCCATTACGAGCCTGTGCGGAATTACAGAACCTGCCCTGTACGGCATAGTTTTGGAGCACAAGAAGATCATCGTCGCTTCCATGATTTCTGGTGCAATTAGCGCTGTTATCCCGGCTATCTTCAATACCCGCACGTTCGTTATGACGTCGAGTGGTATTTTCAGCTTCCCCGGCTACATGAATCCTTCCGGTGATATGAGCAGCCTTATTGGTGCGATCCTTTGCAATGTCGTTGGTTTTATTCTTACCTTCGTCCTCGTCTACATCATGTATCGCCCTGATGCAGACACGTCGGCGGAATAGACAATTATTCGGAATGTAAGCTGCTGAAAACCCCGCGGCAGATTGCATATGGTGGGCTTGCGATTGATCTGCGCGAGCCCACCTCGTTTTTGGAGTGACTGGTTATGACAATTACTGCCGATATGACATTTGGAGAAATCGCACTTCTTCCTGAGTTCGCTGGGTTCGGTGAGCATCTCATGCTTTGCCGACCTTCAACTTGGGAGCGCATGTGGAATAAGCCCATCGCGGCCCATTTGAATTCCGACACTAATCCGTATGAAGTTACTCGTGTTCTGCGCGGGTTGAATCGGATTGTTGAGCTTGCGGATGACGGGAGGCAGGTTGCATACGATATTTGGGATGAAGCCGATTGTATTCGCGATCCGACCCGGCGCAACACAAAGCTGTTTTTCTTTCCGGGGCGACCGGGGGCGCCATTCGTTATCGCGATTTCGGGTGGGGGCTATCAGAGCGTTTGTCACCAAATGGAAGGTTTTCCCGTTGCTCCCGAGCTCAACGATGCGGGCTATAACGTGTTTGTGTTGTCATACAGGGTGAGGGTCGAGCCGCTGATGCCGCGTCCGATCGATGACCTTAATCGCGCAGTCCGTTTTGTCCTCGAGAATTCAACGCGATTTAATGTGGACAAAAAATATGCGGTTATCGGTTTTTCCGCTGGCGCGCATTTGACCGCCGAGTGGGGGACGGATAACAAGGGGTTTGCATCTTACGGATGCGAGCCGCCAAAAGCTTTGGTTCTGTGTTACGCCCCGATTGACCTTCATGAGTCCGAATGTGCGTCAGACCATAGATTTCTTGATTCGGTGTGCGGTGGAGCTGGGCACGATGCGATTGATGATTTCTGCATTGATCAACATGTGTGGGAACGGTATCCGCCGACATATCTTTGGCAATGCGCCGACGATGATGTCGTATCGCCCGGCAATCTCGGAAAGATGGTTGACGCACTGGATGCGGCTGGGGTGCACCACGAGGAGATTGTGTATCCAGAAGGAGGACATGCGTTAATGAAACCTCATGCGCCGGAAACTGATCACTGGTGCTCGGGTGTCATTGAGTTCCTTAAGGGCTATCTCGGCTAAGTAAAATACACGCCGCCCTTTTGCCCATGTGACTCTGGTGCGTGTTGTTTGCGGTATTGACTCCATCAAAAGACGGCTAATGTTCTAGAATGTTTATATAGTCACATTTACGAACAGGAGCGAACATGCATATCTACTCTGTTACCGATCCCGAGTTCAAGTCCTACGGCCGCGTGTGGGACGACGTACCCTCCAGCCTGACAGCTCCGCTTGTCGAGGCACTTTCCGCCACGCCCATTCCCGAGGATAGCAAGTATGTGGCCTCCGCGCCCGAGCTGGAACAGGTCGAAGGTGCCGACACGCTCGGTCTGCTCATGTACGGCGGCCGCCCCTTCCAGCTGGGCTGGTGCAACGGCCGTAACACGAAGCTCAACTGCCTGGAGTATCACCGCGCCAGCGAGTTCAACCTGGGCGCCCGCGATTTTATCCTGCTGCTGGCCAAGCGCGAGCAGATCGTCGACGGCAAGCTCGATACCGCGCAGGTCAAGGCCTTCCGCGCGCCGGCCGGCACGCTCGTCGAGGTCTACGCCACGACGCTGCACTACACGCCGTGCATGGTCGACGACGGTGGCTTCCAGGTAATGGTAGCGCTGCCCGCCGGCACCAATGGTCCGCGTCCCGAGGCCGCTGCCAACATGTCCGCCGCCGGCGACAGCTACTGCTACTGGAAGGCCGACAAGTGGGTCCTCTGCCACGCCGATAGTCCCAAAGCAGCCGAGGGCGGCTACGTAGGCCTAACCGGCAAAAACCTCGACATCACCTGCGACTAGCGCTTCGTCTCAATCCTGTAACATCTAGCAGCCAAAATCGTCTCTACCTGTTACAGAACGAGACAAACTGCAGGGGGCTGCCCGAAAATCTCAATCTGTAACACCAGGCTCGGTTTTGACGGTCTAACTGTTACAGACCGAGACAAACCGGTCAAAACCATCACAAAGGTGCCTGTCCCCTTCGTGGTGGTTTTCCTACAGCTGACTGCGCAGGTAGTCAGCCATATAAGGAACAGCGAAGCGCACGTACCCGCGGCGGGCCTGTTCGATTACGCCGGCGTCGATAAGGCGCCGGCGATACTTTTGTGCGTAGTCGGGTGTGACCGACATGCGCTCGGCTACATCAGAAATGCGCGACACGGTGTCTTCGTCATCCGCCATTGCGGCAAGAAACGCAATGTCTTGGTCCGAGAGCGCGGCGAGCGTCGTCTCGCACACATCGTTTTCGAAATCGACCTTTGACGCCTCGATGGCTCCGTCGACTAGCTCTCGTGTTGCGCGTTCTCCTGCCTGGCAACGATTGGCGATGTTGTAACCGATGAGCTGCAACATGTAGGGCGAGCCCTGGGTTGCGCGAGCGGCATCTAGTCGAAGATCGCTTGGGATATCAAGGTCGAGTTCTTCGAAAGCCCGCTGGTAATAGGTGTCGACGTCTCCGACTGAAAGCGGTTCGAGTGTGACTTTGCGAGCGCGGTTGAGAAACGTCAGCACGCGGTCATTGAGCGTCGCCGAGACCGCTCCCGGAAGGCCCGCCATAACGAGTGCGACGTTGAGTCTCTCGCCGACGAGTTCTTGATAAGCGGTGACGAGTTGTCTGATCTCGGGCGAATTAGCCTGAAGCTCATCGATGAGGATGAGGATGCCATGTCCTTGCTCGGTTAGTTTGCGCGCCAGTTGCGTGAGCTTGAACTGGAAACTCTTGGTTTCCTGCACATCGCGCGTGAACTCAAGGCCGGCTGAGAAACCGAAGACGCTCAGGCTGCCGCCCGTGAGTTTAGGGAGATGGCGTTTGTTGGCATAGGGCTCGCCCGCCTCTTGGATTTTTTCAACAATGCGCTCGAGCATGTCCTCGGAGGCAACGGTGGGCGTGGCGACGACGAAGCCAAGCTTGCGAGCGCGATCGGCGAGCTCCCACAGGAGAACCGTCTTGCCGCTTCCTCGCTGGCCGAGCATGAGCATGGCGCGGTCTCGATTGCCCGGCTCCTGTTCAAGGCCGGAGATGAATGTTGAAATTACATTTCCTCGCCCAACGAGATAGGATGGGCGATTTCCAAATGAAGGGGAGAAGATGGTTTCAGTCATAAGTCTCCTTTCCTTTTTTTCCTATTTTTTCCTTTTTTTCCTATTCAGTCAAATTGGCTACTGGTCGAGGGCGGCTTCAGGGGGGGCTCATCGAAAAGAACCTCGACATCAACGAAGACCGGGACCTTCTGTCTCGTTTTGTAACATCTAGCAGGCTAAATCGTCTCTTCCTGTTACAGATCAAGACGAACAACAGCGGGCAAGCCGAATAATCTCAATCTGTAACACTAAGCCCGGTTTTAACGGTCTAACTGTTACAGATTGAGACA
>DAWEIC010000040.1:0-1153 GCA_052364855.1 Collinsella sp. | reverse complement strand
GCGAAAAGAAGTGTCGACCTGCGCCGTTGTCGTTGAGCGGCGCCCCGTTTGCGGGGGATACTGAAACCACGACAAGCAGCGTATGAAAGGATCGATGTATGGCTTTCCGTAAAGACTTCCTGTGGGGCGGCGCGACGGCTGCCAACCAGTGCGAGGGTGCCTACGACGTGGACGGTCGCGGCTTGGCTAACGTGGACGTGGCGCCGCACGGCGCTGAGCGCTACGCGGTGGTCTCCGGCCAGCGCAAGATGCTCGACTTCGAGGACGGCTACTACTATCCCGCGCAGACCGGCATCGATTTTTACCATCACTACAAGGAGGACATCGCCCTCTTTGCCGAGATGGGCTTTAAGACCTTCCGCATGAGCCTGGCATGGACCCGTATCTTCCCCAACGGTGATGAGACCGAGCCCAACGAGGCCGGCCTGGCCTTCTACGAGGACGTGTTCCGCGAGTGCCAGAAGCACGGCATCGAGCCGCTCGTGACCATCACGCACTTCGACTGCCCGATTCACCTCATCAAGGAATACGGCGGCTGGCGCAACCGCAAGCTCATCGACTTCTACAAGAACCTCGCGACCACGATCTTCACTCGCTACAAGGGCCTGGTGAAGTACTGGCTCACCTTTAACGAGATCAATATGATTCTGCACCTGCCGTTTATGGGTGCCGGCCTGGTCTTTGAGGAGGGCGAGAACAAGGAGGCCGTCGAGTACCTGGCCGCCCACAACGAGCTCGTCGCCAGCGCTTGGGCCACCAAGATCGCCCACGAGATCGACCCCGAGGTCAAGATCGGCTGCATGCTCGCCGCCGGTAGCTACTATCCCTACAGCTGCCGTCCGGGCGACGTGCGCCAGGCACAGCTCGACAACCAGGACAACTACTTCTTCGTCGACGTCCAGAGCCGCGGCTATTACCCGGCCTATGCCGTCAAGAAGCTCGAGCGTCTGGGTATCGATGTGGGCATGACCGACGAGGACCGCGAGATCCTGGCCGACAACACCGTCGACTTCATCAGCTTTAGCTACTACTCCACCCGCTGCTCCGCGGGCGCCGACAATCCCGATGTCGAGAAGACCCAGGGCAACGCCTTCGCCGGCGCCAAGAACCCCTACCTGCAGCAGAGCCAGTGGGGCTGGGCCATCGATCCGCT
>DAWEIC010000039.1:7634-11262 GCA_052364855.1 Collinsella sp. | reverse complement strand
CCAGTATGCGGCCTTTAAGTCAGCATGCGCGGAGCCCACCCCGCCCCTGTTGCGCTAATCTTAAGCCTGCCAACCCCGTCGAAAGGACACCATGCCTCAGACTTACACTTTCGCCTCGTGGAACGTCAACGGACTGCGCGCCGTGCTCAAAAAGGACCCGAGCTTTATTCAGATCGCGCAAGAACTCGACGTCGATATCCTGGCGCTGCAAGAGACCAAGCTGCAAGAAGGCCAGGTCGATATTGACCTGCCCGGCTATCACCAAACCTGGAGCTACGCCGAGCGTAAAGGCTATTCGGGCACTGCGGTCTTTAGCCGCCAGGAACCGCTGCGCGTGCTGCGCGCCGACGCGCTGCTACCCTACGCCGGCGAGGGTGAGGCGGCCGCACTCGTCGCCCAAGCCGTAACCGAGGGCCGCGTCTGCGCGCTCGAGTTCGACAAGTTTTGGTTTGTCGACGTCTATACGCCCAACGCGCAAAATGAGCTCGCGCGCATCGACGTGCGTATGGCCTGGGACGATGCCTATCGCGGCTTTTTGGGCGCGCTTGAGCACGAAACCGGCAAGCCCGTCGTAACCTGCGGCGACTTTAACGTGGCGCACGAAGAGATCGACCTTAAGAACCCCAAGTCCAACCGCGGCAACGCAGGCTTTTCGGACGAAGAGCGCGGTAAGTTTACCGAGCTGCTCAACGCCGGCTTTACCGATACCTGGCGCACGGCTAATCCGGACGTTGAGGGCGTCTACAGCTGGTGGAGCTATCGCTTTAATGCCCGCAAGAACAACGCCGGCTGGCGCATCGATTATTTCCTGGTGAGCGACGCAATCGCCGGCAATGTGCGCGACACGGGCATCCGCGGCGACATCTTCGGCAGCGATCACTGCCCCGTCACCCTCACGCTAGAGCTCTAGCCCCAAGTAATTCCTGGGGGACGGAGGAAAACAGATCATGTGACCCCTCTCCCCCTATAAGCTGCGGTGGAATAGTTCCTGTTTGGGCAGCAAATAGCCAAAAACGAGAACTATTCCACCGCAAGTTCGTGAGGAAACGCGAAATGCCCTACAGTCCGTATTTCACGACGACTCGGTTGATGCGGCGACACCAGGGCTTGTACAGGACGGCCAAAAACACGCAGGTCGCGAGTCCGTGCGTGATATCGAACGGTACGGCGGTAGCAAGACGCGCCACGACGCCCGCCCACGTGAGCGGTTGAACAAAACCGATAATGTCGTAGGCGTTGATCACAACGCCGTACAGCAAACCCGAAGCAAAGCCGTAGGTCAGCAGCGCCGGCATACGCACGGTGCCATCGGCGCGATCAAAAGCGCCGGCATGCGCCAGCGCACCGCCAACGTATCCCACGAGCCCCCAGGCATACATCTGCCACGGCGTCCACATGCCCTGCCCAAAAAAGAAATTGCTGGTCAGCGCCGCCAACGCACCGACCATAAAGCCGTTACGACGACCGAGTGTCGCCCCGGCGATAATGGCGATGGCACTCACGGGTTTAAAGTCGGGAATGGGGCCAAACAAGATACGCCCCGCCGCGGCCAATGCTGCCAGAACCAGCGTGGGCATAATCTGGCGCAAACCCGGACGAGATGCCTCGTAACCCGCAAAGAACAGCGCGAGCACCAGCGCCACCACAACCAGCATGGCCAATGCTGCCTGCTCAACACCCGACAGCAACGCCGCAGCCATCACCGCCGGCACCGCCAACAACAGCGGGATCTCCAGTTTTGCAAGCAAGCGCGAGAAACGACAGTCCGTCATCCCATCACGCCCTATAGAACACGTTGTCGGCAAAGAAGTCGGCCGGGGACTCCATGCAGGCAATCTCGCCGTCAAACATCATGGCGACGTCGTCGGCTACCTGCTCGGCAAAATCCAGATCGTGCGTGGCCATAATGACGGTGCCGCCAGCCTTCGCATGGCCACGCAGGGCGCGGGCGATAATGCGGCGGCTGAACAGGTCTAGACCCTTGGTGGGCTCATCGAGCAATAGCAGTTCGGGGCCGATTAGCAGCAGTTTTGCCAATGCAAGCAGTTGACGCTGCCCGCCCGAAAGATCGTACGGATGGCGTCCATCCAGACCCGACAACCCCAAGCTCGCCGCACGCTCCCGCGCCAAGTTCTCGTCATATCCGCAGGTCGAGTCCCATTCCATCAGCTCATCGCGAACCGTCTCGGCAACCAGCAATGCTTTGGGATTCTGAGGCAGCAGCGCCGCCGAGGCCGCTCCGCGCACCACGCGGCCGCGCTGCAGCTTGGCGGTCTTCGCCAGCACCGAAAGCATTGTCGACTTACCGCAGCCGTTACCGCCCACGATCGCATGCACCGCGCCAGCCGAAAACGACACATCGAGCCCGCGCAGCACCCAACCGCCCGCGCGATCGTAGCGAAACCAGCCTTCCGACAGGGTGGTAGCCGACCCGCCGTGCATTTTTTGGAGTATTCTGCTTCCATCCGTGCGCGAGAAGGCTTCCGAGCCGTTCTCGAGCGACGTTTGCGCCACAAATTCGGACGATTTGTCCAATTCCGAACTTTTTTTCGCGCTCGATACGTCCCCGGGCGGCTCCAGAGAACCCAAATTGTCCTCACGCCTGCTGAATACTCCGTTTTTTGCACATCGGATGGCACCCCACCCCAACATGTCATCGGAAAACAGCGATTCTCGGCGTCCCAAAGAAGACATATCCGCCACCTCGCGCACGCGACCGCCCTCAATCCGGTACGTACACGTCGCATACTCGAGCATCGGCCGCGGCTGATGCGTAGCCACAACAACCGTGCAGCCCAGCTCACGATTCACACGAAACAGCGCGTGCAGGAAATTCTTCTCCGCAACCGGATCAAGCTGAGACGTGGGCTCGTCGAGCAGCAGCACGCGCGGGCGGAGCGCCAACACGGCCGCCAACGACAGCAACTGTTTGCGACCACCCGAAAGCGTGTCAGTATCGCGGTGAAGCCAATCTTCCAGCCCAAAGAAATAGCTGGTCTCAGCTACGCGACGGCGCATCTCATCACGTGCTAGCCCCAAGTTTTCCAGGCCAAACGCCATCTCGTGCCACACGGTTTCGCACACGATCTGGTTCTCGGGATCCTGGAACACATAGCCCACGCGCTCCGCCGATGCCCGTACGTCCATGTCGGCAACGTTCTCGCCCAGCACGCGCGCATCGCCAGTGCGCTCGCCCGCCGGAGCGATCTCGGGCTTGAGCAGCGACAGCAGCGTCGACTTACCCGATCCGGTACCGCCAACAAGCAGCGCAAATGCACCTTGGGGAACAGACCAGTCGAGCCCCTCGAGCACCGCAGCATCAGCATCGGGGTAGGCAAAGCTCAGGCTCCGCACCTCAATCGCCGGCATATCCGGGCCGCACGCAGCGCCCGACACCGGGCCCCTATCCAACCGAGCCATCAGCCAAACCTCTTCTCATCAATCGCGTGCAACGCGCAAGGCAGCACCATCCAGGCAGCGTACACGACATAGCCCGGCCACGGCGCCGGCACCGAGAGCTGCGGATAAAACGAATACTGTGTCGTCGCGGTCCATGCCACCGCCACGGCAGCCGCGCCAAACAGCGCAAGCAAAACCAACGCGGCAACATCGCTGCGCCTTAGCCGAA
>DAWEIC010000039.1:0-7624 GCA_052364855.1 Collinsella sp. | reverse complement strand
ATACTGCGCGTACGTCGTGCGACGCGTCGCGGCGCCCCACCCGCGCGAGCGCATCGCGTCCGCGCGCTCCAGCGAATCTTCCATGCCCCAGCCCATCAACACACTCGATGCCCGCAGGCGCGAGCGCACGGGGTCGGCCGGCGCGCGGCCCGGCACATCAATCGCATCTTGCACCGCCAGCACCGTGCGGCCGCGGCGCAAAAACTGTGGAATAAGCCGCATGCACATCGAGATCATGAGCGCGATCACCGGCGCGGCGTTACCCAGCAGCGCGAGTACCTTGTCGTATTCGAGCATCGACGCCGCGGCCTCAAACCACAGCACGCTCGCCACAAACAGCCCACCCATGCACAGGCCGTATACCATGCTTTCCAGATACACCGCGCGCATGCCAATACGGAACAGTTCCGTCGAACCCGAAGCGCTAAACAGCGGATTGACCAGCGCGATAATCAAAATCACCGGCAGCTGCCAGCGAAGTGCGCCCAGCGTGCGGGCAGCCCCACGCGTCGCAAATCCATACGCCAGCCCGCCCGCAAGCGACAGCGCGATCAGCACCGGTTGCATCGAGAACATGGTGAGCCCCAGCGTCAGCACTATATAGAGTGCCGGCACAGCCGGATGCGACATCGAGAATGCCGCGACGGGCTCGCCGCCAAACTCCTCTCGTATGTTGTCCACGGGCACCCCCGTCCCCTCGCTCAAACGACAGCTCCGCAGCACCGCCAACGCCGCACGCAAGCAGTGCAAACGCCATGCCGGCGGCGCAAGCCTCAACCGCCGCAATCCAATCGTTACGCGCTCATCATATGCCTGCGGTATCATATTGCGCCGTGTATCGTTTCCAAACACACGTCTCTATAACGTAACAGGAGATCACATGGACGCAACCGCAATTATCCTCGCTGCCGGCGAGGGCACCCGCATGAAGTCGAACCACTGCAAGGTTTCGCACAAGATCCTGGGCAAGCCCATGGTTCAGTGGATCGTCGACGCCACCATCAAGGCCGGCTGCAGCCGCGTCGTGGTCGTCATCGGCAGCCACGCCGACGAGATGCGCGCCCTCATCGACGGCGCCTACGCCAGCAGCGCCACCAAGGTCGAGTGCGTCGAGCAGACCGAGCGCCTGGGCACCGGTCACGCCGTGAAGGTCGCGCTCGAGGCCTGCGGCATCACGCAAGGCCCCGTCGTCGTGCTCAACGGCGACCTGCCGCTCATCACCGCCGACACCGTCGCCAAGTTCGCGCAAACCGTCGCCACCGGCGAGCTCGCCTGCACCGTCATGACCATGACCCCGCCCGACCCCTTCGGCTACGGCCGCATCAAGCTGGGCGCCGATGGTCAGATCGAGCGTATCATCGAGCAGAAGGACTGCACGCCCGAGCAGGCCGCCACGTTGCTCGAGTGCAACGCCGGCTGCTACGCCTTTGACGGCGCGCAGCTCGCCGCCCACATTAACGAGATCGGCAACGACAACGCGCAGTCCGAGTACTACCTGCCCGACATGCTCGAAATCCTCAAGGGTCACGGCCAGGCGGTCTCCATCTTCCACTGCGATGACTACCGCGACGGCCTGGGCGTCAACAGCCGCATTCAGCTCGCGCAGCTCACCGCCATCGCGCGCGACCGCATCAACGAGCACTGGATGGCCGAGGGCGTCACGTTCATCGATCCCACGCAGGCCTGGATCGGCCCCGACGCTGTTATCGGCCGTGACACCGTCGTGTGGCCGCAGACGCACCTGATCGGCCACGTCACCGTGGGCGAGGAGTGCCAGCTTGGCCCCAACAGCCGCCTCACCGACACCACCGTCGGCAGCGGCTGCGTCATCGATGAGACTATCGCCATCGAGGCCGTCATCGAGAACGGCGTCGACTGCGGCCCGCGCGCCTACCTGCGCCCGGGCACCCATATGCTCGACGGCTCCAAGGCCGGCACGCACGTGGAGATCAAGAAGTCCACGATCGGCGAGGGCTCTAAGGTGCCGCACCTGTCCTACATCGGCGACACCACCATGGGCTCCGGCGTCAACGTGGGCGCGGGCTCCATCACCTGCAACTACGACGGCGTGCACAAGCACAAGACCGTCATCGGCAAGGATGCCTTCATCGGCTCCGACACCATGATGGTCGCGCCCGCCCAGATTGGCGACGGCGCGCTCGTGGCCGCCGGCTCCGTCATCACCGAGCCGGTCCCGGCAGACGCACTTGGCCTGGGTCGTGCCCGCCAGATAAATATTGAGGGCTGGGCCGCCGATTATCGCCGCCGTCTGCACGAGGACGACGAGGTATAACGTTTTACCAAGCATCTAAGGAGCTGTTCCCATGGGGGCGGCTCCTTTTTCTATCGTGACCTGCGCAACCGGATGAGTGGTCGGTTCGTGTCCGTTGACGGTAAAGACGTTATCAAGACCCGATTAACCCCGCCGCGCGGTTACAATGCAACAAGGCATCTATATGGCATTCGATATAAAGGAGAAGGGTAATGCCGATTAATGATCCCGAGAAGTCGGAGAATATGCGCAAGTCCATCCGCGTGTATTCCGGTTCCTCCAACCGTCCCCTCGCTCAGAAGATCGCTGAGTACCTTGGGGTCGAGCTTTCGGGCCTTACGCTAAAGCAGTTCGCCAACGGTGAGATTTACGCCCGCTACGACGAGACCGTCCGCGGCGCCGACGTCTTCCTGATTCAGTCCGTGGCCGGCGGCAACGTCAACGACATGCTCATGGAGCTGCTCATCGCCACCGACGCTGCCAAGCGCGCATCCGCCCGCTCCATCACCGCCGTCATCACCCACTACGGCTATGCCCGCCAGGACCGCAAGGCCGGCCCGCGTGAGCCCATCACCGCCCGCCTCGTCGCCAACCTACTCGAGCGCGCCGGCGTCAACCGCATCATTACCCTCGACCTGCACCAGGGTCAGATCCAGGGCTTCTTTGATATCCCGGTTAACCACCTGTCCGCGCTGCCGCTGTTTGGCCAGTACTACAACGACATGCACTTCGACACCGACAACCTGGTTGTCGTCTCCCCCGACGTGGGTCGTGCCAAGGCCGCCAAAAAGCTGTCCGACATGCTCGGCTGCGACCTGGCCATCGCCCACAAGGGCCGTCCGCGCCACAACGCCGCCGAGGTCATGGGCATCATCGGTGACATCAAGGGCAAGACCTGCATCATCAATGACGACATGATCGACACCGCTGGCACCCTGTGCGCCAACGTCAAGGAGCTCAAGGCTATGGGCGCTGGCGATATCTACGTCTGCGCCACCCACGGCATCTTCTCCGGTCCGGCCATCGAGCGCCTGAACGATGCCCCCATCGTCGAGTGCGTCGTCACCGATGCCATCCCCGTCGAGGTCGGCGGCAAGATCAAGACCATCTCGGTCGCCGAAGAGTTCGCTCAGGCCATCTCCGCCGTTTACCACGAGGAGCCCGTCTCAACGCTCGTCGGCGGCGACTTCGCGCTGTAATCCAGCGTGCATCTCATCATCTTTGGTGTTTTTAAAGGGTCGGAAGCTCGCTTCCGACCCTTTTTCTACCCCTCGACAACTTGCTATGGACAGTTAGTTCAGATTTGTATTTATTTAGGCATTCGTTTGGGTCATTTAATACGTCGAAAGCTCTCTTGCCGGCATAATTCCGCTCGATCCCTCCGCCTATGGATCTCTTCACCATGCCATTGGCCCCATTTTGCCCACCGATTCCTTCAACAACGGCAATACACCCCGGTCGCCTTATACAAATCTGAACTAACTGCCCAACACCCACCTCAGTAGATGCCTCCAAGGCCAGCACATCGCTCCATTCTCCACTTTTTCAAGGAATTCCACATGATCACGCTACCGCCCGCGGCGCGCGACACCCCTTTGAGCGAAAAGAACGATACGGCAATATCGTTTCGCCAACGGATTAGTACCTTATAGCTATGACGACCGTGATTTCACATCTCTCCGCCCTCCGCGCAATTCGCCGCGCTCGACGGGCGTACTCCGCCCTTCCCTGGGACGCCATCGATGACGAGCAACAGACACAAGCCCTCGAAGGTTGCGTTCCCAACAAGGACGCCATAGACTTTGCGGCCCTTGCAATACTTGACGCCTGGAGCGAAGACGACTCCGAGTGTCTAGATCTCTTTGTTGCGGGCGGCAACAACAGACGGCCCGACGGACGGCTCCTCCAGCACACCATCACCGCCCCTCTTCCCCAAGGTGCGATCATGCACATTGAATCCGACATCTACGCAACGTCTCCCGCCATGACGGCCATGCTTTGTTCCAAAAATGAATCAGTTGCCAAAACCTTAATGCTTCTCATGGAGCTGCTCGGAACCTACTCCCTTCCTCCCGGGGCAACATACCCCATTGCCTATGACGACATCTGGCCCAAGGGCGATGACTGCGCAGCGACGGGCGATCTTGATTGCCTGGGCGACCAGTCGGCGACCGAACAACAGAACGAGACCCGCTACGAACAGGCACACTACAAATGCGAGCCCGCCACAACTATCGAAGAGCTCGAGGCGGTCGCACGCTTCGCCAAAAGTAGCTCATACACCTCGTTTCGCACGGCAGTCAATCTCGCCCGACCCGGATCTGCATCCCCAGCCGAATCCCTAATGTTTGCCGTTCTCGGAGCGCCCATGCGCTTTGGCGGATTCGGATGTTGCAGCCTGCCCATGGGAGGCCTGCTACTCAACTATCGAATCGACTTCGACACTCTTGCGGTCAACATGTCCTCCGGCATCCCTTACGCCATCTGCGACCTATATTGCCCGGCCGCCGGAGTCGACAACGAATACAACGGAATTGGGCATGAGCTTCAAAACGTTCGCATCCACGATGGCAATCGAAATAATGGCCTCAAGGCAATGGGCATCCACGTCCTGGTTATCAATCGCGACCAAATGAAAGACCTTGTTGCACTCGAAGCCTTCGCCCAAACGATGCATCGACTCGCGGGAGTCCGATTCCGATACCGTATCAAGGGCTATCGCAAGCGTCAGGCCGCTTGGCTCAACGCCCTGCGGGCCGGAATCGGCCTTGCGCCGGTCTAAACGGCGAATCACCCGTGCACCGTCGAGCAGGGCTGGACAGTTAGTTCAAATACGTATAAATGGACACATTGAATTAGGCTGTTTTGCAGTTATCTCTATACCATTCGCCCGATTTGAAGGCAGGGTAGACTTCAAAACAGCGTCATATGGACTAACTAAAGCTCCAAAACAACGTATCGGCATTGAATTGAGCACTTCGAGTCCTCAGAACTTATACGTATCTGAACTAACTGTCCACCTCGATTTCGACGGCCGTCCAAACGCCCTCAAATAACCTCAATTGCCCTCCATTTGACAGCGGCAACAGGGTCGCTCACCATAGCAGGCGACAAATCAACGAAAGGATGAACATGGCAGCTGCACAGCCGCTTAAGATTCGCATGGTTGCCGGACTTGGCAACCCTGGCGATGAGTATGCCGAAACCCGCCACAACGCTGGCTTCAAGGCGATCGACGAGTTGGCCCGTCAGGCCGGCGTCACGTACTGGAAAAACCAGGCCGGCGGCGAGGTCGCGCTCATCAATATCAACGATGCTGAGGAAGAGGGTGGCAAGCGCCAGATTGTGCTGGTCAAGCCGCAGTCGTATATGAATACCTCGGGCGGGCCCATCTCCAAACTCTGCCGCGAGTACAAGATCAAGGCCGAGGAGCTGCTCGTCATCCACGACGAGCTCGACATTCCCGCCGGCGACGTACGTGTTAAGGTGGGCGGTGGCCACGCCGGCCACAACGGCCTGCGCTCCATCATCGACAAGATGGGCAGCCGCGACTTTAGTCGCATTCGCACCGGCATCGGCAACCCTCCCGGCAAGATGGCCGTGGCCGACTACGTGCTCAAGCAGCTGCGCGCCCGCGAGGCCGAGGACTTCCAGGACACCTGCGCCCGCGCCGCAGATGCCGCCGGTCTGGCCATCGTCCACGGCGTAATCTACGCCCGCGATCACGTAAACGGCGCCGCTTCCGCCAACGGCAAACACTAAAACCTACCATTTAGGGATGTTTATTTTGGCAGGTTTTATATGCGGAAACGCCGCGGCAGCCGCGTCGCAATAAACCCTGTGCCGCCATACATACGCAACGCCCCAAAGGGGGCCGGCCTCAACGAAGCGCGAGGCCGGCCCCCTTTGCCGTTTTGCCTGATAAAACCTGCCAAAATAAACCTGTCCCTAAATGGCAGGTCACTTTTCCCGCCTGCCAAAGACACACGTAAGCGACATGTCCATGAGGGTATAATTTGCACCGTATGTCTGCACAACGCCTGTGCGCGTACGGTTTTATTCGGGCTACCGTCCATTTCCGTGGAGGCACGGTTCGGCGGCCCTAACAAGAGAGGGGTTCTATGTATAAGATCCTGGAGAAGACGCAGTTCTCGGAGAAGGTGTTCAAGTTCCGCATCGAGGCGCCTGCAATCGCCAAGCATGCGCACGCTGGACAGTTCCTCATGGTTCGCGCCAACGAAACGGGCGAGCGCGTCCCGTTTACCCTGGCCGGCTGGAACGGTGACGAGGGCTGGGTCGAGTTCATCTTCATGGTGATCGGCAAGACCACCGAGATGCTGTCCACCTACGAGGCCGGCGAGTCGCTGCGCGACGTCGTGGGCCCGCTGGGCGTTCCCACCGAGATGGCTGAGGGCCCCTGCGCCGTCATTGGCGGCGGCGTCGGCCTGGCAATTGCCTTCCCGGTCGCCAAGCACCTGGTCGAGACCGGCCACGAGGTGCACGCCATCATGGGCGCCCGCACCAAGGACCTCCTGCTCATGGAGGACCAGTTCCGCGAGCTCCTCGACGAGGACCACATCCACATCACTACCGATGACGGTTCCTACGGCGAGCAGGGCGTTGTCACCGCTCCGCTGGAACGCCTGCTGCAGGACAAGGCCGTGAGCCAGGTCTTCTGCGTCGGCCCCGTTCCGATGATGAAGTTCTCGACCCTCACCGCCCAGAAGTACGACACCCCCATCACCGCGTCGCTCAACCCCATCATGGTTGACGGCACCGGCATGTGCGGCTGCTGCCGCGTCGAGGTGGGCGGCGTGACCAAGTTCGCTTGCGTCGACGGCCCCGACTTCGATGCCACCCTGGTCGACTGGGATGACCTTCGTGCCCGCCAGGCCGCTTACCGTTCCGAAGAGGGCGAGTCCCTCAAGGCCTATGAGGAAAAGAGCTGCGCATGCCACTAGTTAACGGTCGTTTCGTTGCCGATATGAAGTCGCCCCGCACCCCCGATAACGAGGAGCCGGCTGCCGAGCGCGCCTGCGACTTCCGCCCCGTCGACAAGGGCTTCACCGAGGAGATGGCGCTGGCCGAGGCCGAGCGCTGCCTCAACTGCAAGAAGCCGTTCTGTGTTGAGGGCTGCCCTGTCAACATCAACATTCCCCGCTTTATCGAGCAGATCCGCGCGAAGGACTTCGGCGGCGCTCTCGATACCATCCGCGAGGACTCCATGCTTCCCGCCATCTGCGGCCGCGTCTGCCCGCAGGAGAACCAGTGCGAGGGCAAGTGCATCCGTGGTAAGAAGTCCGAGCCCGTGGCCATCGGCCAGCTCGAGCGCTTCCTGGGTGACCGCCCCGA
>DAWEIC010000038.1:0-11554 GCA_052364855.1 Collinsella sp. | reverse complement strand
GAGCTCAAGGCCAAAAACCCGCAACTCCGCGGCTTTGGCGAGCGCACGGCCATGAACCATCCCATGCAGGGCACCGCCGCCGACATCATCAAGATCGCGATGGCCCGCGTAAGCCGTCGCCTGGAAGAAGAAGGCTTTGCCGCCCACATGATCCTGCAAGTGCACGACGAACTGGACTTTGAGTGCCCCATCGACGAAGTCGAGCGCCTAACCACCATGGTCCGCGACGTCATGGAGCACGTAGTGGACCTCCGCGTCCCCCTAATCGCCGAAGCCAGCACCGGCATAACCTGGGCCGACGCTAAATAGGGAAGCATCCACAATTCCAAAGTAACCAAAACCAGAAGGGGGCTCCTTGCCAACAAGGAGCCCCCTTCATTCCAAAAAAATCAGCCAAGTATCTAGACGCCAAGACGCCATCCAGGCGGCAAGCAAGTCACCGCAGGACCTGGCCGGGCGAGGCGGGTAAGTTTTTCGTAGATTCCGCACGAGCCGGAAAGCACTTAATGTGCTTTCCGAGCGAGCCCAGGACCTGACCGAACGAAAAACTTACCCGCCTCGCCCGGCCAGGTCCGACGAGCAACGTTAACGAGCCGCCAGGATGGCGTCGATGAGCGTCAGTACGCCCCCGTCGTTGTTGCTCGGAATGCGCCACTTGGCGTGCGCGTTCATGTGCTCCTCGGCATTGTCCACGATAAAGCTATGCCCGACGCGCTCCAGCATGGGGATGTCGTTGTAGGTATCACCCACGGCGGCAGCATCGGCAATATCGATGCCCAGGTGCTCGCACAGGTGAGCGACGCCGGCGCCCTTGTCGACGCCCAGGTTCATAAAGTCGATCCACTCGCGCCCAGCGTTGGTGACGTAGAGTTTGTCCGAGAACTCGGGGCTATAGGTCTCGCGGAAAGCGGGCTCGGCGTCGTAGCCGGGGAAGAAGACCGAAATCTTGTTGGACTCGAAATCAATGCCCTCAAAGCTGTCGACGTAGTTGATTGTGTTGTAGTAGACGCTGATCTCGTCGTGGTATTGATGGTCGCGGGCAAGCACGTAGAACTCGTCGAAGCAGCACAGGACGGGGACAGCGCGAGTATCCTCCGAGGCACGGTTCAAGACCTGCTGATACAGCTCCACGTCAATATTGCTTTTATAGATATAGCTGCCGCGATAGATCACGCAAGCTCCGTTGTCGGGACAAAAGGCGAGGCGGTTCTTGATGCCCTCGAACATCTCCTCGAGCTTGGGGGCGGGACGTCCGCTGGCGGGGCAGAATACGATGCCGGCGTCGGCGAGCTTGTCCAGGCGCTCATCAAGACCCTGGGGCAGCACACGCTCGTCGGTCAGCAGCGTCTTGTCCATATCGACGGCGAGAATCTTAATGTTGCCGATGTTGGCGTCCGATTCGTAAGTTTGCATAAAAATGCGCCTTTCGTTTCGAGATTGTTTCAGACGTTATAACCATCAACTAGTAGTCGAGCGTATTTTCGCAGGAATGGTGCGTATTTGCACCACGCTTCACAAAGTAATGAAAAAACTTTTCAGAAATTTGAATTTGTCGCTTGTGCTGCGGGCACTTTAGCGTAATATAGCGACCATCGAAAACGGAGACGGAAAAACAACCGCTTACCGAGTAAAAGGTACCGTTTACGATATTTGAATTGCGCCCGGCGATACGTGAAAGGAGAGGCAGATGCAGTTCGTAAAGATCATCACCACTGCAGACAATGCCATCCGACGCCAGCGCGCAATTTCCCGACGACGATAACAATCGTCTCTGTCCGCATGGGGCGAATTGCCTCAACAGAGTCATTTTGAGGTCGTTGGGTTTTAGCACGACATTGCTGCATGTTTCTAGGGCATGTATGTGCTGATTTTTGCTATTTAACCTGATATTGCACGGTATATGACCTTGAAATGACTTGCAACTGACCGATGTTCTAACTAGCTACCAAGGGCGAAAGGAAACAGCCATGAGCAAGGAAAAAGTCGTTCTCGCATATTCCGGTGGTCTTGATACATCCGTATGTGTCAAGTGGCTCCAGGACGAGAAGAATCTCGATGTCGTTTGCGTCTGCGGCAACGTGGGCCAGGAAGAGACCGGACTGGATGCCAAGAAGCAGAAGGCGCTCGACCTGGGCGTTCTCGATTGCCAGGTGCTCGACCTGCGCGACGAGTTCTCCGATGAGTTCCTGACCAAAGCCATCGCCGCAAACTCCATGTACGAGAATAAGTATCCGCTGCTCTCCGCCCTGTCTCGCCCGCTGCTTGCCAAGAAGCTTGTTGAGGTCGCCCACGAGTTTGGCGCGACCTACGTCGCCCACGGCTGCACTGGCAAAGGTAACGATCAGGTCCGTTTTGAGGCCGCCGTCAAGGCCCTCGACCCCGAGCTCAAGGTTATCGCCCCGGTTCGCGAGTGGGACCTGAAGTGCCGTCCCGACGAGGTCGCCTATGCCCACGCCCACAACGTGCCGGTTCCCGAGGGTGCCAACGACAACCCCTACTCCATCGACGACAACCTGTGGGGTCGCGCCATCGAGTGCGGTCACCTGGAGGACCCTTGGAATGAGCCGCTCGATGACGCTTGGGTTATGACCAAGAACCCCGAGGACACGCCTGACACCCCGACCTATACCGAGATCGAGTTTGAGGCCGGCAAGCCTGTCGCCGTCGACGGCAAGAAGATGAAGCTCTCCGAGATCGTCATCGCCCTCAACAAGATTTCGGGCGACAACGGCTTTGGCCGTCTTGACCTGGTCGAGGATCGTCTGGTGGGCCTCAAGAGCCGCGAGTGCTATGAGGTTCCCGGCGCCCTGACGCTCATCACCGCCCACAAGGCGCTCGAGGACATCTGCGTCGAGGGCGACCTGCTCAAGACCAAGATCAAGCTCGAGCAGGATTGGGCCACCGCCGTGTACAACGGCCAGTGGTACAGCCCGCTCAAGAACGCGCTCGACGCCTTTATGGCCGATACCCAGAAGTTCGTGACCGGCACTGTCCGTCTGAAGTTCTTTAAGGGCAACTGCCATGTCGTCGGCCGCAAGAGTCCCTTCAGCCTCTACGACTACGGCCTGGCTACCTACGACCGCGACACCACGTTTGACGAGAAGGCCAGCGCCGGCTTTATCGAGATCGATACGCTGTCGCTCAAGACGTGGGCAAAGGTCCAGGGCCCCAGCTCTGCTGCTGCCCAGGCCTAGCGCCTCCTTCCCTTGGTATCCGCGCGGCCCATCCGCGTGATACATAACGGGCGCACGGGGTCCCTACCTTTCGTTATGCTTGCTGACACTTCTTAACATCGGTGGCCCCTACGTTCCGCCCGCATATATGATGCCGCGTCTGCGGCTGAGTCCGAGCCCCGCCGGGGTTGTCCGGCGGGGCTCCTTCTATCAATTTGGCGGCTCTGTGCCTATATATATGAGGAGTATCCATTATGTTCAATGCTATCGCGCATGCTTTGCTTGCCCTCGCGCCCGAGTTCGATGCTGTAAGGGTCGAGGACGTTCCTATGAGCCTGAAGGCCTGGATCGATGGTTCGCAGGGCAACATCCGGAGGGAGACGTTGGGCGCCAAGTGCATGGTGCGTCACTTCTTTGCAAATTAGCCACATGGCCCCGCGCGCGGCAGGGAGTGTGTAAAACTAGCGGTTGATAAATCGCTTTAGCGACAGGGCGCATTGCTTTGGACGCTTGTTTTGGTATTTGGAGAAAGGAGACGGTTCCATGGCTCTTTGGGGCGGTCGTTTTGAGGCGGGCGTGGCCGAGGTCACGCAGGAGTTTGGCGCGTCGCTGCCGGTCGACAAACATCTCTATAAGCAGGATATCGCCGGCTCTAAGGCGCATGCCAAGATGTTGGCCGCCCAGGGCATCATCAGTGCCGAGGACGAGCAGGCGATTGCCAAGGGCCTGACCGGAATCGAACAGGATATCGATGCCGGCAACTTTACCTTCGACATCAACGATGAGGACATTCATATGTCCATCGAGAGCGAGCTGACGCGTCGCATCGGCGAGGCTGGCAAGCGCTTGCATACCGGGCGTTCGCGCAACGACCAGGTGGCGACCGATACGCGCCTGGGCGTCAAGGCGCTGGCCAAGGAGCTCATGGAGGCCAATCTTGAGCTGCGCCATGTGCTGGTGGATGCGGCTAAGAAGTACGACAAGGTGATTCTGCCGGGCTACACGCATATGCAGCACGCTCAGCCCGTGCTGCTCTCGCATCACCTGCTGGCGTATTCCTGGATGTTCGCGCGCGACTTTACGCGCCTGAAGGCCGCCTTTGATGCCGCCGACAACTGCCCGCTGGGTGCTGCCGCGCTTGCCGGTACGAGCTATCCGCTCGATCGCCAGATGACGGCTGCCGAACTTGGCTTTGCGGGCGTGATCCCCAACTCGCTCGATGCCGTTTCCGACCGTGATTTTCTGCTCGATCTGCATTACGCCGGATCCGTCATGGCGATGCACCTGTCGCGTCTTTCCGAGGAGATCGTGCTGTGGTCGAGCTCCGAATTTGGCTTTATCACGCTTTCCGACTCGTACTCCACTGGCTCGTCCATCATGCCGCAGAAGAAGAACCCCGACTTTGCCGAGCTTATCCGCGGCAAGAGCGGTCGCGTGTACGGCAACCTGGTGCAGCTGCTCGTGACCATGAAAGGCCTGCCGCTTGCTTATAACAAGGATTTGCAGGAGGACAAGGAGGGCGCGCTCGATACCGCCCATACGCTCATGCAGTGCCTGTCGGTTATGGCCGGTATGATTTCGACTTGGGCCGTCAACGAGGATGCCATGGCGCGCGAGTGCGGCGTGGGTCACCTTGCCGCCACCGATGTTGCCGATTACCTGGCTAAGCGTGGTCTGCCGTTCCGCGAGGCTCATGCCGTGGTGGGGCATCTGGTTCTGATGTGTGAGAAGCGCGGCTGCAATCTTGAGGACCTGCCGTTTGAGGTGTTCCATGAGGCAAGCCCGCTCTTTGAGCGCGACATTACCGAGGCGCTCGACATCCCGTCGATTGTCGCCGCGCGCACGACCGAGGGCGGCACCGCCCCTGCCGCCGTTGCCGTGCAGTTGCAGCGTGCCGAGGCACAGCTCGTGGCCGACGAGGGCGTGTTTGGATCGCTGACTAAGGTCGTCGAGATGGGCCACGGGGTAAAGTAGGGATTTGGCTGAAGCCGTCTTGGCCATTTATTGATAAATCGTTTTCACTTTACGGGCGCCTGCTGATGTGGGCGCCCGTATTTTGTTGCTATGGGGGAGGGGCTTGTCGAGAACTTCTGTAGGACCTTTGGGCAGGTTGTGAAGGGGTTACGTTCGCGGGCGGCAACCGACCGCCTGCTCTGTTCGATGCGGTTGATGGGCGGTCGGATGGTACTCTAATCGGGCTTCGAAACAGAAGTGACACATATGGAGCGCTTTAATAAATTGCAACGTTTCAATAAACAGCTTTTTGTTTAACTGCAGCTAAAACTCTGTTACGATGCAGTCCAGGCGGGTGCCGGAATGGGACTTGGGCACGCGCGAACCTACTTGAAAGGCTACTTTTATGGCTATCGAGAAGACCTTCATCATGATTAAGCCCGACGCCGTGCGCGACCGCAAGATCGGCGAGATCGTTGCTCGCATTGAGCGCAGCGGCCTTGTCATCGAGCGCATGGAGATGACCACGCTCGAGCGCGCTACCGTCGAGGAGCACTACGCCCATCTGGCCGACAAGCCCTTCTTTGGCGGTCTCTGCGACTTTATGACGAGCGGTCCGGTCGTCAAGATGGTCGTTTCCGGTCTCTCCGCTGTCTCCAAGATGCGCACCCTCATGGGCGCCACCAACCCGCTTGACGCTGCCCCCGGCACCATTCGCGGCGACTTCGCTGTCGATGTTAACGCCAACGTGATCCACGGCTCCGACTGCCTGGAGAACGCCGAGATCGAGATCAAGCGCTTCTTTGGCTAAACCAGCTTTGACTCCTTAAAGCTGTTAGCGTGTGGCTTTGGCGCCGCGGAATTCCATCCGCGGCGCCCTTTTTATTCCAAAATCTATGAAGGGGCCCGCTCGGACATGTGTTCCGAGCGGGCCCCTGCTGTTAGCTTGTGGTACTGAGTAGTTTAAGCCTCGTCGACGACCTTGAGGCCGCGCGTGTGGTCGATCTCGTTGAGGAGGTTAACGCGACGCTCGTGACGACCGCCCTCAAACTCGGCGTCGAGCCACTCGTCGACAATCATCTTGGCGAGCTCGGAGCCCACGACGCGGGCGCCAAAGGCGAGCACGTTGGTGTTGTTGTGCATGCGGGAGAGCTTGGCGCTGAAGGGCTCGGAGCAGACGACGGCGCGTACGCCCTCGACCTTGTTGGCGGCCAGACTGATGCCGACACCGGTGCCGCAGATCAGGATGCCCAGGTCGACGTCGCCGTTGGCCACGGCCTTACCCACCTTGTAGCCGGCGATGGGGTAATCGAAGCTCTCGGAGGTGTCGGTGCCATAGTTCACGACCTCGCAGCCGCGCTCCTTCAGGTGCTCGGAAATGATGTTCTTGAGCTCAACGGCGGCGTGGTCGTTACCGATACCGATCTTCATGGATGGTTCCTCTCTGGTCTGTGCGGCGCAAATGCTAAAGGTGTTTACCGCGTTCGACTGCATGATAGCGCGACTTTTGCGTAAACGCTCGAGCGTTTTTTGGTCAAACGCTTTAGCAGGCAACAAGACTGGCTTCTCGTGAATGAATGTCGTCAGTTTGCGCTTGAGCGCCGTCTGCCGGAACCATGGTTGCGGTTTTTGATGCATTGTTATCAAATAAAGGAGGTAACTTTTTTGAGAGCCCAGCCCGTTATGCAAGCAGGAGATACCTATGCCTACCGATTCCATCCGTGATGCCGCGTTTTGCGATGTTTTGAACCGCGAACTTGTCTGTGCACTCGGCTGCACCGAGCCCATTGCCGTTGCCTATGCAGCGGCGCTGGCGAGCCAGACGCTCGGTTGCGAGCCCGATCATATGGATGTTGCCTGCTCGGGCAACATCATCAAGAACGTCAAGAGCGTGACCGTGCCCAACTCGGGCGGAATGCATGGTATTGAAGCCGCGGCCGTGCTGGGTGCCGTGGGCGGCGACGCCAAGAGTGCGCTCGAGGTGCTCGAGAGCGTCGATGACGCGGACCGCGCCCGCGTGGCCGAGCTGCTTGCCGATGCGGACTACTGCGATGTGTCGCTTGTCGAGGGTGTGCCCAACCTCTACATCAAGGTGACTGCGACGGCCGGGGGCCATACCGCGGTCGTCGAGATTACCGATCACCACACTAATGTCACGTGCCATACGCTCGACGGTATTCCGGTATGCGGTAAGTCGGCGGGGGAGTGCGCCGCCTGCGCCGAGCGCGTGGTGGCCGAGCGTGCGGCAGATAACGCCGACACGCCCATGTCGATCGAGGCCATCATCGACTTTATCGAGGACGGTGACATTGAGGACGCCCGCGCTGCCGTTGAGCGTCAGATTGAGCTGAATGGCGCGATCAGTGCTGAGGGCCTCGCGCACGCTTGGGGCGCCGAGGTGGGCCGTACGCTGCTGGGTGCTCGTGCCGATGACGTCGCCTGCCGCGCCCGTGCCCGTGCGGCCGCCGGGTCCGACGCCCGCATGAACGGTTGCGCGCTGCCGGTCGCCATTGTGTGCGGCTCGGGCAATCAGGGCATTACCTGCGCATTGCCCGTCATGGAGTATGCCGAGTACCTGCGTTGCGACCACGAGCGCCTGGTGCGCGCCGTGATGCTGTCCGATCTTATCGCCGTGCATATCAAGAGCTATATTGGTGCGCTCTCGGCGTTTTGCGGTGCTATTTGCGCTGCGTGCGGCGCCGGCGCTGCGATTACCTGGCTGTGCGGTGGCACGCGCGAACAGATTGGCGCGACGGTCTCGAATACGCTTGGCAACGTGGGCGGCATCGTGTGCGACGGCGCCAAGGCGAGCTGTGCCGCCAAGATCTCGGCTGCCGTCGATGCGGCGATTCTGGGCCACGATATGGCCATGCAAGGCCGCGGCTTCCGCGCCGGCGAGGGCCTGATCCAAGATACCGTTGAGCAGACGATCGCCAGTATGGGCTACGTAGGCCGCGTGGGCATGAAGGACACCGACGTCGAGATCCTCAACATCATGATCGGCAAAACCCAGGTCTGTTAAGACAGTTCGTCGGCTACTTGGTGTTCGTAGAAGGCTTCGATTACGGCGTTAAAGTCGCGGGCGAAGTCTTCCATGGTTCCGCGCCAGGTGGCTCGGCCGGGTTTTCCCTGGCCAACATAGGCAGTTTGAATGCCGCAGGCGGGACTGGGGAAGTCGCGCTTGGGATCGTTGCCCACCATAAGGACCTCGTGTGGCTCGAGCCCCATCACCTGAAGCTGCTCTAGATAGTAGGTGGCATCGGGCTTGCAGCGGGTGGCGTTTCCCATGTGCGTCACGAGTTCAAAGGGGGCGTCGGCCAGGTCGCCCCAACCCATGCGGCACTCGATGGCCCCCTGGGGAAAGCTGGGGTTGGTAAAGAGCGCGCAGCGCAGCCCTGCGTCCTGTACGGCCTGGAGCGCGGCGTGTGCGCCCGGCATGGCGTGGGCGTTAATGACATCGTCGTTCTTGTACGGAAGAACTTCGCGGTCATAGTAGGTAAACGCCTCGTAGATGAGGGGATCGGAGAGGCAGATCCCGCATCGGCGCTCGACCTCTTCTTGGTAAAACTCAAGATTGGTGCGGTTGTCCGTGCCGCTGCGGCGATTGGCGTTGAGGTCGACCAGGATGGTGCCGAGGCGCGCCATCGTGCCACCGCGGCTGCGGCGCCCGATATCCGCGAGCATCGAAGAGACATCCTTAAAATAGCGAAGGATGAACGCGTTGAGGTTGATGCTGAGAAGCGTTTCGTCCATATCGAAAACGACTGCTTTGAGCACGCGGGCACCTTTCTCGAAAAATCGATCTAGAATCGTTGGCTCCGGATACTTTACCCCAAAGCCGAATGCCTGGCTGGTTATCGTCAAGTTGCGGAGACGTGTGTTCATAAGATTACGAAAAAGTCTCCACACGAGTAAAAAATCGCAGTTCACGCTTGAAATCGAACTCATTTCCCCGTAACCTATACGAACGTGATTGCATAAGCGTCACATTAGTATCTGTCGGCTCCCGAGTGTTCCTAAACGTTGTGTGCTTGTCGCACCCTTCTGTAGGTCCTAGCAATCGGGGCCCCGTAGTTCGAAAGGGGTCCACCTTTGAGTGAGATTCAGAACTCGTCCATTTTCTCTCTTGACGATGTCAACGAGGAGGAGATGAACAACCTCATCGACGGTACGATTACCGACTTTGATGAGGGCGATCTCGTTAACGGCACTGTCGTTAAGATCGAGCATGACGAGGTGCTCGTTGACATCGGATTCAAGTCCGAGGGCGTTATCCCGGTCCGCGAGCTGTCCATCCGCAAGGACGCTAACCCTGCAGACATCGTTGCACTCGGTGATCCCATCGAGGCTCTGGTACTCCAGAAGGAGGACAAGGACGGTCGTCTGGTCCTGTCCAAGAAGCGTGCCGAGTACGAGCGTGCTTGGAACCGCATCGAGGAGAAGTTCAACTCCGGCGAGAACGTCGAGGGCGAGGTTATCGAGGTTGTCAAGGGCGGCCTGATCCTCGACATCGGCCTGCGTGGCTTCCTGCCCGCCTCCCTCGTCGACCTCCGTCGCGTCAAGGACCTCACCTCCTACATGGGCACCCGCATCGAGGCCCGCGTCATCGAGATGGACCGCAACCGCAACAACGTCGTCCTCTCCCGTCGCGTTGTGCTCGAGGAGTCCCGTAAGGCCGAGCGCTCCGAGATCCTGTCCAAGCTCAAGTCTGGCATGCGTCTCCAGGGCACCGTTTCCTCCATCGTCGACTTCGGCGCCTTCGTCGACCTCGGTGGTATCGACGGCCTCATCCACATTTCCGAGCTCTCCTGGAACCACGTCAACCATCCTTCCGAGGTTGTCAAGGTCGGCCAGGAGGTCGAGGTCGAGGTTCTCGACGTCGATCTCAACCGCGAGCGCATCTCCCTGGGTCTCAAGCAGACCACCGAGGATCCGTGGCGCGCACTGGTCAAGAAGTACCCCGTCGGCGCTATCGTCGAGGGCACTGTGACCAAGCTTGTCCCGTTCGGCGCTTTCGTCGATCTGGGCGAGGGCATCGAGGGCCTGGTGCACATCTCCGAGATGGCCAACAAGCACGTCGATCAGCCTTCTCAGGTCACCCACGTGGGCGACAAGGTTCAGGTCAAGGTCATGGAGATCGACCTCGACCGTCGTCGTATCTCCCTGTCCATGAAGTCCGCTGCTGAGACTCTGGGCGTCGAGATCGAGGTTACCCCGCTGCCTTCCGAGAAGAAGGACGAGGAGACCGACGCCGAGTAAATCGGTTTGACGATCACTTGTTTTAAGGGATCCGTCCGCAATGGACGGTTCCCTTTTTTGCATTTGCTGCTGAGGTGCGCGATGCTGCCCGGGCTGTCCACAGGCTATTGGGTTGTCAGTGCATGAAAAATGCCGACATCCCGCCTCGGGGAGGAGGCGGGAACACACCGAGTAGACGGAGGGGTGTGGAGCGCGGTCGCGTCTCGACTGACGACGTTGCCCATCGACAGGACCATTGTAGCGCATGGCGGTTCTTGGTTTATCGTGTCGAGCGTTTGCGTTGTGCCATTGCCTGCGGCAACGGTGTGTTACACTCTTGCACTGCTGAGTGGGCCAGACGGTCGCGCGATGTGCTGCTTGCAGCACGCGTGAGGAAAGTCCGGGCTCCAGAGGGCGGGATGCCGGCTAACGGCCGGGCGGAGTGATCCGACGGAAAGCGCCGCAGAAAAGAAGACTCCCACCTGCGCCGCAAGGCGTAAAGGGAAAAGCTGAAACGGTGGTGTAAGAGACCACCAGCGTCGTGGTAACACGGCGGCTTGGCAAGCCCCATCCGGAGCAAGCGCGAATAGGAACGCTATGGGCCGGCCCGGTCCGCGTTCGGGTAGCGTGCGTGGAACTGCACGGTAACGTGCAGACAAGATAAATGACCGTTCACGACAGAACCCGGCTTATCGGCCCACTCAGCACTTTGTTGACGCTGCGAACCCGTCAGCGCGGCAATCTGCCTTTCAAGCCTTCGGGCATGACCATAAGGTCAATGCCCTCGTCTTTCAAGGCACCTTGCTCGCGCTGACGGGTTCTCGCTTTCGTTGACGGAATCATCGGCGGCTCCATTCTTTTTGCTGGGGTTATCGTATTATTGAGGCTGTTTGTTACTGCGCTTTGCTTGTTGTTGAGGGGCTTTGTTGGACAGCTATTTTACTCTGCAATCGAATATTGAGGCTTCGGGCGAGTTTGTGGACCGCAAGAGCCGGTTTATTGCCCAGCTGGTCCATATTGAGTCCGAGGATGAGGCGAATGCCTTTATCGAGATGGTTCGCAAGCGTCATTATGACGCTCGGCATAATGTTCCCGCGTGGATTTTGGTCGATGGACGCGAGCGCCAGAGCGATGATGGTGAGCCGAGCCGCACGAGCGGTATGCCGACGCTCGAGGTGTTGCGCGGCGCG
>DAWEIC010000037.1:0-11942 GCA_052364855.1 Collinsella sp. | reverse complement strand
GATATACAATATTAGGTTAAAAAAAGTTTTGATGTTTGTCGATAGGGCTGGTATTGAAGGAGTGGACTGGAGTGATGGCGATGTCGGACGTTGTGGTTTCAATGGTGGGGTCATGCCTGCTGCTGTTGTTCGGAATAATGATATATCGAGGCAAGCTCACGGGATTGCTTGCCGGAATGTCATTGCTATCGGGAGAGCGTTTAGAGGAGGCAAAGCGGACGGCCGAGTCTCTAGGCGCAAACCGAGTGGTGGGGGCGTCTATAGTTTTCTCCGCAATATGCCTTTTTCTCTCGTCCCTTTTTCCGGACAAAAGGGCTATTCTCGGTCTGATGGTGGCTGCTGTTATAATCGCCGCGCTTGCCTATGCAAATAGGGGGCTTATTCGTATGTATATAAAGGTGAAATGGAATCCTGGGCACCGCAACCCGAGATAATGTCTTGAGCAAGGATTAACAACAAGGGATATATGGGAGCGATTAAGCGGCGAGCAAATTCAGTTTTGGATAAAAGGCCGCTTGATGGGAGCTGGCATGTTTAAGAAGACGGTTCACGAGTTGTTTCGGTGTAAAGGGTCACGGCTTTTCGTGATTCTCATGCTGGTGAATTTTGCTCTCTCGTGCGTCATGCCCGCCTTAAACGGTGGGTTTGTAGACTTTCTCGTGACGAATAGGGATCCATCTCGCGTCGTGTGGTTTGCGGCCTTTGTTGCGGGCATAGGGATATCGGCCTCCTTCATGTCGTATGCGATGGGTGTGAACGTATCGCGCGTCATCTTGGAGATGACGACGAGACTGATGGGGACCACGTGTGAGTCGTTTGAACGGGGGCCCCTGGAAAAGGGGGAGCAGGCGGATCCATCCTATACAACGCAGAGGGTGTATGCGGATTCGAATGCGGTGTCATCGTTTGTCGTGAACAACTTCCTGACGATCGGGCTTAACATCGTTCTGGTTGTGTTGATATGCATCATCCTGTTTTCGATTAATCCGGTGTTCCTGGTGTTAAGTGCATGTTCGCTTGTTGCGTACTTCATTTTATTCAGGGCGTTGAAAAAGCCGTTGTACAACAGTTCGCTTGCGAACAAGGAGGGTTTGAGTAAGCTTTTCGCGTCCGTGAGCGGCGAGCTGTCGCAGTTGTTTGACATTAAGTGCGATGGCGCATATAACCAGAGCGCTCGGACGCTCAAAGGGGTATTCGAGGGGTACTACCCGATTTACATGAAAGCAAGTAGGGTCTCGAATCTGGCCACATCAAGCGACGGCCTGATCTCGTCTGTGTTTCGGGGGGCACTGCTCGTGATCTCCGGGATGGAAATATTGAGCGGAAGAATGAGCTTAGGCGAGTTCACAATGGTGAACTCGTATTACTCGATGGCGTTCGGATGCTTCAAGTATTTTTTGAATTATTTCAAATCGTATCAGGACGCAAGGGCCTCGTTCGACCGATTGGGGGCTCTGACGGAGGACGCCGAGGACCGCGGCACCCTCACGGTTGGGCACGTGGAGAGCATATCGTTGTCCAACATCGCGTACCGATACGCGGGAAAGCCCTACTTATACCGCGACCTCTCCGTGGAGGTGGAGGAAGGAAAAACCTATGCCATTACCGGGCCGAACGGATGCGGAAAAAGCACGTTTCTGAAGGTGCTCCTTGGACTATATTCTGCTGGGGGACATCGGGCTTTGGGGTCGGTGCCATATGAAGAGCTCGATATGGAGACGATCCGACGGGACCTGTTTGCGGTGTGCCCGCAAAAGCTCTTTATTCCGAACGAAACGGTGGAGAATTACCTTGAGAGGACGTCGATTCGGGGATCGAGCGAAAACCTCCGAGAGCTTGTGCCGAGTTTCTATCGAACCGTCGAATCGTTAAAAGGCAAGAATTGTAGAGACCTTTCTGGTGGAGAGTATCGAAAGCTAAGGATATTCGCAGCACTTCGCAGGCAGCCGGAAGTGCTTGTGTTCGATGAACCAACGAACGATTTAGATGAAGAAAGCCGTCGGGAGTTCACGGAGTATATTCATCGAAATCCCTTCGATCAGCTAATTCTTGTTGTAAGCCATGATCAGGATTTGATTTCAGCATGCGATAGGAAGCTGGATTTGGATTTCGATCCGAAAAATGGGCAATGCTGATGGGAAACGCTTAGAGTTCGGGCTTGCGCGTCATGGAGTAATCTTTCCTCTTATCGAAAATCGTTACAATATAAGAAAAACAGTAAGCAAGAAGAAATGGCTCGGGGAAGAGCTCGCTGCTGTCAGTGATATTGGGTCTATATCCAGATAACACGGAAGGGGCCGTCCTCTACAACGGGGTATCACAGCGTCGCATCGACCGATACGCATTGCGGCGGTGCCGAGTTGGCATTACGGAGCAAGAGCCCCCTATTGTTGGGGGGACGATCCTCGATAATCTTACGCTGCTTTCTGATGATTTCGAGGCCGACAAACTGAATCGGATGCTTGCCATATTGGGGTTAGACAAAATGATTGCCGCTGCGGAGAACGGGGCGGCAGCGATGCTTGGCAGCAAGAAAGGAGGGGTGTCCGGCGGGGAGAAGCAGAACATCGCAATTGTGCGGCAGATGTTGAAATCGCCGGACGTCATGTTGTTTCTTGAGTCAACTTCAGCGCTTGATGCGAAGAGCCGGAGCGCGCTAATTAAATTGCTTCATGAGGTTAAGAGAGACCATATTGTAATTGTTGTCACTCATGACGAAGAGATGCTTGCGGCTTGCGACGAGGTCATTCCGATGCCCGGATGCTTATCGGGACGTGGCGTTGAAGGCCCAGAAGATCGAAATGGCGTGGGTGTTGGGTAAGTCCCTACGCGTACGACGTTGGGTTTCTGATCTTCATCGTCCTGCAAAGAAGGCTTTGTAACACGTTTCCCCTGGGAGGCCCCTTTTGTCCGTAGTGGCAAAGAGGAGCTTTTTCGTTTCCCTCTTGCGGCGGAGGGGGACACCATGCGCCTATACAGGACGACCTGCGCGCTTTCGTCGGATGACGGGCTATGTGTCGAGATGGGGGTCTCGGGTGGAGGCCGCGTCGCGGTCGCGGTCGGCCAGCGACCATCGGTACGGCTCAATCGTATTACCAGAACTAGTAAGGAGCCGCCCTTTCGGACGACTCAAACTGTAATGGGGCTTTTTTAGCTACCCCGGCCGTTACTCCGCCAAAGCATTCGCGCTATCTGCCGGGGTGGCTAAAATAGCCCCGTCCCAAATTAGCTACTCTGACCAAAATCCCTGGGACAAATACTTCTGATAGATTTTGTCTTTCTTGGCTATTGCGTAGTTTAAGAGATTCCATTCCAATAATTACAGCTTTTTGCTAAAGCGCTTTAGCAGTTTATACCGCTTTTGACCTGCGACTACGTTGTACTGGTATCTTCATAAGGTAACCACCTTTACCTACCGTTTACCGCCAGTTTTAGCACGTTTACCAAACCGCGCAGCCTCTGCTCAAGCCCGCCCAAAACCCGCCGTATAGTTCCCTCACGGTCCGCATCCGGCGGGTCGATTCGTTACCACGGTCGTGTGTGCGAACACATAGAAGGGGAAGTATCGTGAGCGATTGCAAGAGGGTTTACCGTTTTGGAACCGACGCCCAGGGCACTTGTGTCACCGAGGGCGACAAGTCTATGAACTTTGTGCTTGGCGGCAAGGGCGCTAACCTTGCCGAGATGAGCCGTATCGGCCTGCCGGTCCCCGGTGGCTTTACCATTACCTGCCAGACCTGCGTTGAGTACTCCGGTGCCGGCAATGTTTGGCCTGCCGGCGCGCTTGACGAGATCGTTGCCGCCGAGGCCGACCTCGAAGCCCGCTGCGGCAAGAAGCTCGGAGATGCCAACGATCCGCTGCTCGTCTCGGTGCGCTCTGGCGCTCCGTTCTCCATGCCCGGCATGATGGACACGGTCCTCAATCTGGGCCTCAACGACGATTCCGTCCTGGGCCTCATCGCCCAGACGCAGAACCCGCGCTTTGCTTGGGACAGCTATCGCCGCTTTATCCAGATGTTCTCCAACGTCGTCATGGGCGTCGACGCCGACCTGTTCGAGAACGCCCTGACCCAGGCCCGCCTGGTTGCCGGCGTCCGCGTCGATTCCGAGCTTTCGGCCGAGGACCTGCAGGAGCTCGTCGAGACCTTCAAGGGCATCTTCTCCGCCAACGTCGAGGCCGCCCTGTACCCCGAGCTCGAGGTCGCCGATGGTAAGCCCGACTTTCCGCACGATCCGGAGCTCCAGCTTCGCCTTGCCATCCAGGCCGTCTTTGGCAGCTGGATGAACGAGCGCGCCTGCATTTACCGCAAGCAGCACGGCATCTCCGACGAGCTCGGCACCGCCGTCAACGTCCAGGCCATGGCTTTTGGCAACAAGGGCGAGACCTCTGCGACCGGCGTCGCCTTCACCCGCAACCCGGCCGACGGCACCAAGGAGTTCTACGGCGACTATCTGGTCAACGCCCAGGGCGAGGACGTCGTCGCCGGCATTCGCAACACCGAGCCCATCGCCGATCTCAAGACCACTCCGGGGCTTGAGTCCGCAGGCGAGGAGCTCGAGCGCGTGTTCCTGACGCTCGAGGATCACTATCGCGACATGTGCGACATCGAGTTCACCATCGAGCAGGGCAAGCTCTGGATGCTCCAGACCCGCGTGGGCAAGCGAACCGCCACCGCCGCCCTGCGCATCGCCATCGAGATGGTCGAGGAGGGCCTCATCACCCGCGAGGAGGCCGTGGGCCGCATCGATCCTGCGCAGCTCGATCAGCTCCTGCACCCGCAGTTCGACTCCTCCAAGAAGTACGAGGCGCTCGCGACCGGTCTTAACGCCAGCCCCGGTGCCGCCGTGGGCGAGGTCGTGTTCTCGAGCGACGACGCCGTCGCGCGTTCCGCCGAGGGCCACAAGGTCATCCTGGTCCGTTGGGAGACCAACCCTGACGACCTGAAGGGCATGGTTGCCGCCGAGGGCATCCTGACGAGCCACGGTGGCAAGACGAGCCATGCCGCCGTTATCGCTCGCGGCATGGGTACGCCCTGCGTCTGCGGTGTCGAGCGCTTCCATATCGACGCGGCCGAGAAGGTCGTGCGTATCGAGGGTAGCGATCGCGTACTGCACGAGGGCGACATCATCTCCATCGACGGTACCCAGGGCATCGTTGTCGACGGCGCCGTTGACTTGGTCTCCGCCGAGCTTACTGGTGACCTGGACACTATCCTGTCCTGGGCCGATGAGATTCGTCTGGATGAGACCTGCGGCCACGCCAACCACGTGCGCGTCAACGCCGACAACCCCGAGGACGCCGAGCTCGCGCTCGAGTTTGGCGCCGAGGCCATCGGCCTGTGCCGCACCGAGCATATGTTCCTGGGCGATCGCAAGAATATCATCCAGAGCTTTATCCTGTCTGACGATGAGGCTGTGAAGCAGCAGGCCCTGGCCGACCTGCTCAAGGTTCAGACCGAGGACTTCCTGGCGATGTTCAAGACCATGTCCGGTCGCGATGTGGTCGTCCGCCTGCTCGATCCGCCGCTTCATGAGTTCCTGGATAATCCTCGCGAGCTCGAGGTCGCCATCACCAAGAAGGAAGCCGCTGGCGCCAGCGAGGAAGAGCTTGCCGTCCTGCGCACCCGCCTGCGTCGTATCGACGGCATGGTCGAGTCGAACCCCATGCTCGGCCTACGCGGCGTGCGCCTGTCAGTCGTCTTTAGCGATCTGCCGCTCATGCAGGTCCGCGCCGTCGCCACGGCTGCCGCCCGCCTTATCAAGGAGGGCGTCGACCCGCGCCCCGAGATTATGGTCCCGCTCGTTTCCATTACGGCCGAGCATGTTCAGACCCGCGAGGTTATCGAGCGCGTGATCGCCGAGGTTTCCGCCGAGGAAGGCGTCGAGCTCAATATTCCCGTGGGCACGATGCTCGAGCTGCCGCGTGCCTGCATGGTCGCTGACGAGATCGCCCATCATGCCGACTTCTTCTGCTTTGGCACCAACGACCTCACCCAGACCACCTTCGGCTTCTCCCGCGACGATGCCGAGGCCAAGTTCATCCCGCTGTACATGCACAAGAAAATCTTGAAGGACAATCCCTTCGAGACCATCGATACGGCGGTGCTCGAGCTGGTGCGCATGGCCGTCGAGATGGGTCGTGCCACCAATCCCGACATGCACTTTGGCGTGTGCGGCGAGCACGGCGGCGACCCCAAGTCCATCAAGGGCCTGTTTAACGTGGCCGACGTGGACTACGTGTCCTGCTCGCCCTACCGCGTGCCCCTCGCACGCCTGGCTGCCGCTCAGGCCAAGCTCGAGGCCAAGCGTTCCGCCTAACGTTTTGGGTTTAGACGCCTAGCGTAGCCCCCCTTCATGCCGCCCGTCTCATTCGTGAGACGGGCGGTTGTCATGTGCGGGTTTTGTCTTTTTGTCTGCGTAAAAAATTGTTCTTGCAGCAGAAACCCGCGCGTGTATACTCGAATACGTTTGTTCAACTACGTGCCGGCCAAGGTGGTACGGCACCTCTAGAAGAGTAAGGAATTGCACATGGATTACATCCGCGCAATCGAGCGTCAGCAGATCCGCGAGGACATTCCTCAGGTTCGCGTCGCCGACAACGTCAAGGTTCACTACCGCATTAAGGAAGGCGACCGCGAGCGCATCCAGGTCTTCCAGGGCGACGTCATCCGCATGGCCGGCGCCGGTGCCCGCGAGACCTTCACCGTCCGCAAGATGTCCTTCGGTGTCGGTGTTGAGCGTACCTTCCCGCTTCACAGCCCCAAGATCGCCAAGCTCGAGGTCGTTCGTCATGGTCGCGTCCGTCGCGCCAAGCTGTACTACCTCCGCGACAAGGTGGGCAAGGCTGCTCGCATCCCCGAGAAGCGCTAAGAAGATCGCAGCGTCTGTCCACTCGTTTGGACACAAGGGTCACCTTCGGGTGGCCCTTCTTTTTATCTGATTTGCATGCAAGGAGGGCCTGGTATGGCCAACATGACGAGCTCGGTTTCGGCATCGCAGGTTGCCGGTGAGTTGGCGAGCGCTACGTTTGAGGAGATTCCCGCCCTCGTGGAGCATTATCGCGAGGACCCGCGCCAGCAGGTGATCAAGGCTTGTGAACGCGCCCTCAAACGCCATGCCAAAGAGCTTGCCGAGCGCGAGCGCGTCAATGACATGTACGAGCTTATGCATGAGCTTGGCGGCGATGGGGTGGTCGTTGGTGTCGACGAGGTGGGTCGCGGATCGGTGGCCGGTCCTTTGACGGTGTGCGCCGTCTGTCTTCCTATGGAGCCGCACGTTTGGGGTATCAACGATTCCAAAAAGCTCACGCCGGCGCGCCGCGAGCTGCTCTCCGTGAAGATTGCCGAGGTGGCGACGGCGATCGGTTTTTGCCATATCGCGCCGAAGGATATCGATGAGATGGGCATGGCCCGCGCCATTCGCGCTGCCGTTGCGGGCGCCGTGGCCGATACGGGACTTGAACCCGACTGCGTCCTCATGGATGGCAACCCCTTGGGCGCCGTTCCCAACGAGCGCGACGTGGTGAAGGGCGATGCCAAAATCGCCTGCATCGCCGCGGCGTCCATCATGGCCAAGGTCACGCGTGACGAGATGATGGTCGAGTACGACGCCGAGTACCCCGAGTATCATCTAGCCGAGTCGAAGGGCTACGCAAGCCCCGAGCACATCGAGGCGATTCGCAAACATGGACTTTGTCCGCTGCACCGCGTGAGCTTTTGCGGAAACTTTCTGCAGACTGAGCGCCTTTTCTAGGTCAATTGTGGAGACAGGGACCCCTGGCGTTTTATAAACCTGCTGGTAGCGGGCCGTGTGCAACGTGATTGTTGCGTACGGCCCGTTTTTTTGTTGGCATTTGGTCAGCTTTTGGTTTGCTTCCGGTACTTACCCGCATGAAAGGTGCCCTCATCATCGGGGCAATGCAGTGTGCGGGAAAGGAGACCCCATGGGTGCCGCAAGCAAAAAGAGCAAGACGCAGCGGCTCAAGGAGCGTTGGGAAAACGGCGAGCTCGACTGCGGGGCGATGACGCCCGAGTTTATCAAGGGACTCAGTCCCCGCGAGCTGGGCATGCTGGGCGAGCTGATCACCATCGACTACTTTAACGAGCGCGGCTACACCTTGCTGGAACAGGGTTATCGTTGCACCGAGGGCGAGGCCGATCTGGTGCTGCTTGATGAGCTCGACGATGTCGTGGTGATGGCCGAGGTCAAGACCAGACGCGTCGCCCTGGATTGCACTACGCGGGTCTTTCCCGAGGAAGCCGTGGACGCCCAAAAGCAACGCCGCTACCGCCGCATCGCAAGTTGCTATCTCATGGAGCATTATCCGCTCAAGGCGATTCGCTTCGATGCCGTGGGTGTCACCATTCGCGGCGGGCATATCGCCGAGATCGAGCATCAGTACAACGCGTTCGATTGGCAGGTGTCGTGATGGCGTTCGAGACGTTTGCCGTTCACGCGGCCTGCATCCGCGGCGTCGAGGCGATTCACGTCACGGTCGAGGTCTCGCTTGCCGGCGGCGTTCCGGGCATTCAGATGCTCGGCATCCCGAGTATGGAGGTGATGGAGTCGCGTGGTCGCATTCGCTGTGCGATGCGCTCCGCCGGGTTCGAGATCCCACGCTCGGGCATTACCGTTAACCTGGCACCTGGCGATATTCGCAAGACCGGTAGCGGCTTTGATCTTCCCATCGCCATCGCGGTATTGGCGGCCGATGGTCAGATTCCCCGCGACAACCTCGATCGTTGTCTTATCGCCGGTGAGCTTGGCTTGGACGGTACGGTGCTTCCCGTCAAGGGCGAGGTGGCGTTTCAGTTATTGGCGCGTGATTTGGGGCTGTCTTTTATCGCCGGCAGATCAGACCAGCATGTGCCACTCGCGGGCGTGGATTGCGGATTCATAGATCATTTGTCTCAGCTTGCCCATGGCATGGGCGATGCCGCGCGGCATTATCTGGATTCCGAGGGTGTGGAGGCTACTTTTGAGCCCGAACTCGACTATGCCGACGTGCTGGGGCAGGAGGTTGCCAAACGCGGCATGGCACTGGCGGCGGCAGGAGAACTCGGCTTGCTCATGATCGGGTCTCCGGGATCGGGCAAGACGATGCTTGCACGCCGTATGACCGGCATCCTGCCCGAGCTTTCCGTTGAGGATCAGCAGGAGGCACTGTGCATCCATTCGGTTTTGGGCGAGAACATTGATGGCTTGTTGGCGGGGCACCGGCCCTTCCGCAGTCCCCATCACAGTATTTCGACCGCAGGCCTTATCGGCGGCGGGCGCCCGGTGCACCCGGGTGAGATTAGCCTTGCTCATGGCGGCGTGCTCTTTTTGGACGAGCTTGCCGAGTTTCCCACGGGTGTGCTGCAGACGCTGCGTCAGCCCATCGAACGCGGCTATGTGAGGATCGTACGCGTCGACGGGGCCTTTACCTTCCCGTCGCGCTTTCAGCTGCTCGCTGCGAGCAATCCCTGCCCCTGCGGCTTTTTGGGCGACCGCGAGGTGCCGTGCCGCTGCTCGGCATCGATGGTCGAGCGCTATCGGGCAAAGCTGCGCGGTCCTTTGGCCGACCGTATCGACATGATGATCGATGTGACCCGTCCCGATCCCCAGGTGATTATCGAGGGCGCCGAAGGCATGTCATCGGCTGAGTTGCGCGATTACGTCGTGCGCGGCCGAGCCTTCCGTGCCTGGCGCGAGTCACATATGGACGATGCGGACGCCGAGGCCGAGGATGACGAGTCCCGCTCCATTGACGGCGTCGTGTCGACTTTTGCGCTCGATGAGGCGGCAGAGAAGTGCGTCCTTGGCCTGTCGAAGCGCACGCATCTTACGGGTCGCGGCATCGTGCGTCTTGTGCGCATCGCGCGCACGATCGCCGATGTCGCCGAGAGCGAGCGGGTGACGCAGGACCACGTGCTCGAGGCGGCGATGTATCAGGGAAGGAGGGACCAATAATGGCTGAGGGAACCTTTGAGCTTCATCCCGGTGATGCGTTGTATCCCAAGACCGTTCTGGAGCTTTCGGATGTGCCCGAGACCCTCTACGTTCGTGGCGACCCTGCCGTGTTATCGATGCCCGCGATCTCCATCATCGGCGCACGCAAGGCATCGCCGTATGGCCTGGCCGTCGCGGAGCTTGCGGCAAAGGTGGCGGTCGAGGCGGGAGTGACGGTAGTTTCGGGCGGCGCGGTCGGTTGCGACCAGGCCTCGGGTTGGGCTGCGGTCAACGCTGGCGGCAAACACGTCGTGGTGCTGGGGACGGGCGCCGACGTGGTCTATCCGCGCTCGAGCGCGGGGCTTATTACGCGCACGCTCGATACGGGTGGCGCGGTCGTGTCGATCTCCCCGTGGGGCATGGGTCCTCGCAAGTTTGCCTTTCCGCGCCGCAATCGCGTGATCGCGGCCCTGTCGCAAGCCCTCTTTGTATCCGAGGCGGGTATGCCTTCCGGGACGTTTTCTACAGCCGAGGCTGCTATGGATTTGGGGCGAGAACTTCTTGCCGTACCGGGGTCGATCCTATCGCCCGAGTCGCGTGGCACGAATTACCTCATTGCGAACGGTGCCTGCTGCATCATCGACGAGGAATCTATCGAGATGGCTATCTCACGCATCTACGGCACCCTGCGCTACTCGCGCCCCGATGCTCCCGGCATTGCCGACCTGGATCCAACACAGCAGACCGTGATGCATGCGCTCATCGCCTCTCCGCTCAAGGTCGACGACATTGCGGCGCTCGTCTCGCTCGATGCTGTCGGCGTACATAAGCTCCTGGGTTCGCTTGAGCTCGAGGGTCTTATCGAGCGCATGATGGATGGAAGGTATGCGCCCTCCAAGTTTGCCCTTCACGCCCAGACACCCTTCGGTCACAATGGAAAACATGTCAATTAGAAAGGTGTTTGCAGATGCTGTTTGATCAGGTGACGGTTATCGGTGGCGGTCTGGCGGGTTCGGAATGCGCGATCCAGCTGGCAGACCGCGGTTTTGCCGTTAAGCTGTGCGAGATGCGCCCCCAGGTTAGCTCCCCGGCTCACCATACCGATCACTTGGCAGAGCTCGTCTGCTCCAATTCGTTTAAGTCGACCCGTTCCGATTCCGCGGCTGGTTTGCTGAAGGCCGAGCTTGAGCGCATGGGTTCAGTCCTGCTCGATTGCGCCCATCGCGCGGCTGTTCCCGCCGGCGGTGCCCTGGCGGTCGACCGCGTCAAGTTTTCCGAGCTTGTCGAGGCCGAGGTTGCCGCCCGTCCCAATATCGAGATCATTCACGGCGAGGTCACGCAGATTCCCGAAGGTCACGTGGTCATTGCCGCCGGCCCCTTGTGCTCGCCGGCGCTGAGCGAAGAGGTCATGAAGCTCGTCGGTGGCGACGCCCTTGCGTTCTTCGATGCCGCGGCGCCGATCGTCGATGCCTCCACGCTCGATATGGACGTGCTGTTCTCGCAGTCGCGCTACGAGGAGCAGGGGAGCGGCGACTATCTCAACGCTCCGCTCAACAAGGAGGAGTACGAGGCCTTTATCGAGGCGCTTACCACGGCCGACCGCGTGGTGCTCAAGGACTTTGAGGGCGGCGATCTGTTCCAGGCCTGCCAGCCTGCCGAGGAAGTTGCGCGCACCGGCAAGGACGCCATTCGCTTTGGCGCCATGAAGCCCGTCGGCCTCACCGACCCGCGAACCGGTCGTCGTCCCTGGGCGGCGATTCAGCTGCGTGCCGAGAATAAGGAGAAGACCGCCTATAACCTGGTGGGCTTCCAGACCAACTTGACCTTTGGCGAGCAGAAGCGCGTCTTCCATATGGTGCCGGGCCTGGAGAACGCTGAGTTCTTCCGCTACGGTGTCATGCACCGTAATACCTTTGTCGACGCCCCGCACGTGCTCGATGGCACCTTTGCCGTGCCTGGTACCGGCGTGCGCCTGGCCGGTCAGATCACCGGCACCGAGGGGTACATGGAAG
>DAWEIC010000036.1:10919-12442 GCA_052364855.1 Collinsella sp. | reverse complement strand
GGCCCTGGCCGGCCTTGATCATCTCGCGACCAAAGCGCTGCGAGGTGATGAAGTAGCCGGTGAGGTTGACGTTGATGACCTCATTCCAGTCGGAGAGCGGCAGGTCTTCCATAGCGGCAAAGCGCAGGATGCCGGCGGTGTTGACAAGGACGTCGACGCGGCCGAAGTCGGCGATGGTGGCATCGACGGCGGCCTGAACCTCGGCCTCGTCGGTGGCGTTCATCTTGTAGCCCTCGGCGTGGATGCCAAACTCGGCGGCGAGGTCGGCGGCTGCGGCCTTGACCTTCTCTTCGTCCAGGTCGAGCAGAACGACGTTGGCGCCATTGCGGGCGAACTCGCGGCAAATCTCGACGCCCATACCGCCGAGTGCGCCGGTTACGGCGCAGACATCGCCCTCGAGCTTAAGCCAATTGCTCATAGGAACTTCCCTTCTTGTGCCTCCCGGTGGGTCGCTCCCATTAACCGACCCACGTGGTTTTCGTTGGTTATCGTATGCTTTGCATTTGCGCAGGTGAATTGCATATTTGTTAGAATGGAGTTAACCGTAGGTTTACGCTGTCAATGTAGTTTATGCTTAACCGAGCGCGTGACCTGCGAAAATAACCCCCTGTGGCGCCATGTGGCCACGGGTGCGAAAACGGGAGAATGACGTGTACGATCGACGACTTGAGGCCATATCGGCCGCCGCGGAGCTGGGAAGCTTCTCGCGTGCGGCGGCAAAATTGCGCGTGTCGACCCCGGCGCTCGTCAAGCAGGTGTCGGGATTCGAGGCCGAGTTCGGCATCACGCTGTTCGAACGCTCGCACTCGGGCGTCAAGGTGACGCCGGCGGGCGCACTGCTGGTGGACGACGCGCGCTCGATCATGCGGCAGTCCGAGGACGCGCTGCGCCGCGCCCGACGCGCGGCGGGCGATGGCGGTGCCGTGCGCCTGGGCGTGTCGATGATGTGTCCGGGGCGTCAAACGCTGTCGATGTGGACGGGCATCCACGATTTGGAACCGTCGCTGCGATTTGAGATCGTGCCGGTAAGCGATCTCTACGACGAGCGCGAATCCGTCATGCGCAGCCTTGGCCGCGAGGTGGATGTAGTGCAGTCGAGTTTTTCGACTCCGCGCTGGGGCGACACCTGCCAAAAGCTCCGCATTGTCAACGTGCCGTTTTATATCGACCTGCCGCGCACGAGCCCGCTGGCGCGCAAGACGCGCATCACGGTTGCCGACCTGGAGGGCAAGCGCCTGCGCGTGCTCCGTCACGGCAACGACGCTATGGACAGCCTGCGTATCGATCTGTTGGCCGACGGCGGCGTGGATGTGATCGACGTGGATAGCTTCGACTTTGCGCTCTTTAACGAGGCGGAGGAAAAGGGTGACGCGGTGCTCACCTGCGGAGCGTGGTCGGGGGTGCACCCGGCCTTTGTGGGCGTGCCGTTCCTGTGCGGCCGCGAGGTGCCAGTCTTTCTGCACTACCCGCTCGAGCCCACCCTCCAAGTCCAAAAATTCGTCAACGCCATGGCCCAACTCCTT
>DAWEIC010000036.1:0-10909 GCA_052364855.1 Collinsella sp. | reverse complement strand
AGCTAATTTAGGACGGGGCTTTTTAGCTACTTTCGCCGCACTACCAGCACAATGCGAAAAATGATGCGAAAAATGACTGCAAATCGGTCACGCATGATTTTGCTTTTGCCCTGGGCTGGTTGTAGAATCAAAAAGCTTAAACGAACTACTTGTGCAGCTTGCGCGAAAGCTCGGGCTGCGGCTGGGGGGGGGATGCGCCCGTGCAGGGTCCTTTCGGTCATATTGCGTCGATGCGCCGCACCTTTATGATGTTGGCAGCGGCCTTATGCGTGTTCGTTATGGCCGGGGGGGGGTTGCCCTCGCGCGCGTACGGTGACGATGGCAACCTTATAACAAACCCAAACTTTCTTAACCAAGCTACTGGCTGGTCGACGACCTCTCCGAATGAGAGAATCGGCGAGACGATGAAGCTCGAGCTTTCCACGCAGCTCCTCAAGCCCCAAACGAACACCAAACAAGCTAACGGCAATCACTTTGCGCTTGCGTGGAATTTTAGGCCACAGGGCACCAATCTTTATTTTGAACCTGGATCAACCTACACCACCTTTTCCACCCAGAGCGGCGCCACGTACGAGTGGGGCCTAAACCATCGCGCCGCAACCGACCACGACGTGCTGATGCTCACGATGGGTCCTCAACAGGAGAATCTGTCGATTAACAGCGCAGGCCAAGACCAGCTTATGCAGCTGCGGGCTTGGCTTAAGGCGCAGGTCAAGATGCCCCAGGGAAATACCGTTGAGCAGTACACCGTTTACAGCGATCCCTTTGCTGCAAACGGCGGATTTGCTGGTAACAGTGCTGATGGATCCCACTTTTCGTTTGAACAGAGTGACGGTCGCATCGCGCTTTCTGTGTGGCTCGTAAGCTCTAACGGACAGGGTTGGTTCTCCTTTGGCACCAACAGCACGCATTATTATCGAAATCTTCCCGAGGAAGACGATGAGTTTGCCTATCAGGCTGACTATACCGCAGCGTCCGACAAAACGATGCTTGCGCTGACTTGCTACGATTCAAATCTTACGGGGGAGAACGAACAATACCGGGAGTGGTTTGGTAATCTGGTCAACGACGTTCACGTGGAAAAGCAGGGCACACGCGACATCTATAGCGACTTTGCCAAGGTGTATTGGGAAAATTCGTCCGAGACCATGACAACGCTCACAAACTATGCGTTCTCGACCTCGAATCTTAAGAACGAGAATACGAACATTGCTAACGGCAGCTTTGAAGAGGATATACATCTAGGGAACCAGAGGCCCAGCAAGTTTACGTTGTGCTCGCCCCATTGGCGTACGACCGAGACGGACCATCGTATCGAGATCGTTGCCAAGAACGACTACTATATCGACCCAGTTGGGCATTCTGTTACGTTTACGCCCTCCGATGGTGACTATGCAGCCGAGCTCAACGCACACGAGGCGAGTTCGCTCTACCAATATGTGACGACCGAGCCGGGAAAACAGTACGAGTGGGGGCTCGACCACCGCGGCCGCTCGGGTCGAGACGCCATGGCCCTTATCATCGGTCCGCGACAAGAAAACGAGCCGTACAAGGACAATCAAAAGGCACTCGATCAGTACCAGCAAATTGTTCAATGGATTCAAATGAGCGTCGACAACTATGTCGGCTTGGATGTGGTCAATTTTTCCCAATCGGGCTGCAGCAAAAAGATCATCCTGTATTCAACCAAGTTTGACAAAGTGGGCGGATTTGCCAATGCGTCCAGCGGAAGCGCGTTCTCATGGACGGCCGATGCGGAGCATACCGAAAAATGGTGCGTATGGATCATGGCGTCCGAAAACGACGCGTGGGCTTCCTACGGTTCCAACGCGCTCGAGCAGAGCAAAAAGGTTGACTACGACTATACCTACACCATTCCGGATGGCCAAAACCAGAGCGTCTTTGCTTTTGTGGCCTACAACACGGCCAACGGGAGCAATTCGACCGGCAACTTCCTCGACAATATCTCGTTTAGGGAGTTCTATCGCATCGAGACATACACGACGCCCAACGGAAGCGGAACGTATTTTTATAACGCCAATACCAAGACGGCGGACTTTACCTATGCCAAAAACTACGTAGGTAAACAGGAGAAGAACTCCTACTTTATGGTCGATGCCAAACGCGATGACGGGGCAGTCTTTATCGGTGCTTTTGTCAACGGCGAGTTCTATTCCGCAGACGACGACGCACATTGGACCAGATTGGAAGATGGTACCTATCGCTTTGAGGTCGACAAGGTCACAAAGCACTACAAAGTGCACCTCGTGTTTTCCAAGGCAGGCGTTCAATACGATGTGAACGGCGGCAAAGCGTATCACTACGATCCGTACAATGAGTCCACGGGCGATTTCGTACAGCTTTCTGGCGCTGGAGCGAGCTATACCTCCCATGCTGCCGTTGGACAAAACGACGACTGGAAGTTTATGGGCTGGGAGTACGCGGGCTCGGGAAAAGCCGTTCGCTTCGATGCCAAACACACGGTGACCCATACAGCTCCCGAGGGCACCACGGATTCCGGCACTCTTACCATTAAGGGCAAGAAGGTCAATCCGGATACCGGTGCTGTGGGCGATGCGGTAACCGTCGAAAACATTCCCGAGAGCCAGGGCGCGACGTTCGTGGCGCAATGGAAGTATCGTCAGGCCTTTGTTGCCCAGCTTAAAAATGCCGATGGCACGTGGAGCAACGTAACGACGGGCGGCACGGTCAGCTCCAAGCTTAAGGGGGCAAAGGGCTCCATCGATGCCGGGGATGGCTCGGGCAAGGACGAGGACGCGTACAAAAAATCGGGCGTTGCCTACTTTGTGGATGACGGCACGTTTGTGGAGGCGGTGGCCGCTCCCAAGGAGGGCTATCACTTTGAGGGTTGGTACGACCTATCGAATCCGGACGCCCCGGAGCTGCTGTCGTCTTCACCCACCTATACGTACAACGTAAAAGATCGCCATACGGGATGCGTATACGCACGATTCACCCCGCGCACCTACACACTCAAGGTTTCCAAGAGCGTTACGGGCAATATGGGCGACAAGCGTGCCTACTTTAAGATGACGGCGACCTTTACGGGCCTCAAGGCTGGTCAGACCTACGCCATCGAGTATTCGGATGCGTCTGCCCAAGGCAGCCATGCGCTCGTGGCGCGACCGAATGATCGGGCCGAGACCGTGGAAAACAAGACGGCCTTTACGGCCGATGGCCAGGGCAAGGCGACCGTGCCGTTTGCCGTTAAGGACGGCCTGACCGTTTCGATTAAGGCGCTGGATTACAACGCGGTCTATACCGTGAGCGAAGACGATTATTCTTCGTTGGGGTATCAGGCTAAGCTTACGGGTGCGAGCGGCACGCTCAACGGTCCGCGTGTGACCGTTGCCGTTGAAGCTAAGGCCACCAATTCCCGACAGGTCGCGGTGCCTACGGGTATTACGCGCAACCCCATCTATGCCCTGGCGATTTTGGCCGCCGGCGTGCTGTTGGCTACGGGCATGGTTGCGCTGCGTTTACACCGCGGCTCCAAGAGGGGTGGGCGCCTATGAGAAGACATGGCGCCAGCAATGCTGGTGATGGGCCAGCCGCACGAGCGGCCCCGCAGGGAAGACCCCGGGGCTCGCGGTATTCGGCCGCGTCGAACGTGAGGTTGGGCGCCCATGCGGCACCAGATTTGGGAGAAGCGGACGACCGGCGCGATATCGTGGGCTTTCTGGCGCGCCTGGCATTTTTTGTCGTGACGCTCTGGCTGCTCTTTGGTGTGGTCTTGGGCGTGGGCGCAGTCACGACTGGCGAGATGGCCCCCCGCATCTGTTCGGGTGACGTCATGCTCTACTGGAGGCTCAGCCGGAGCTTTAACGAGGGTGACGTGGTGGTATACACCGCGGATGGCGAAGAGCGCCTGGGTCGCGTGGTTGCCCGCCCCGGTGATGAGGTCACAATTACCGAGTCGGGCGAGCTCATGGTTAACGGGGCTGTTGTGGTGGAAAGCGATATCACCACGCCGACGCCGCGCTATGAGTCTGCTGTGGACTATCCCGTGCATCTGGGAACGGATGAGCTCTTTGTGCTGGCAGATTTGCGCGAGGGCGGGCACGACAGTCGCCTGTATGGACCGATTGCCCGTTCGCAGATCAAAGGCAATGTGATCAGCGTGCTGCGCAGGTCGAACCTGTAGACACGAAGCCTGGTTTTATTAAGGGCATATGCCCGAGAGGAAGGATGCAAAATGAAAACTGGAAAGAGGCGACTGGCTGCATTTGCGGTTGTGGCGGCCACGATGGTGCTGGCTTTGGTGGGGGTTGCTGCGCCCGCGTGGGCGGAGGGGCAATCCACTAATCCGCAGTTGTCGGTAACTGAAGGGAGGGTCACGATCACCTCGAAGCTCACCATGGATAAGTACGCCGTGGAGCCGAATGCGGACTTTAAATATACGATTGCGCCGGCGGAGGCGAGCGAGCTTACGAACACGGGTATGCCCGCTACTGCTGGAGTGGAAGGGGCCGTTTCGCTTTCGCCGTCTTCCGTAAATTATTCTGCCGAAGGTCTTTCTAGCGAAGATAATGCCGACGGCGTTACTAAGACAATAACCGCCCAAATGAGCGTCAGCCTTGTTACCTCAAGGTTCGCGGCTCCGGGCATCTATCGATACAAAATTACGCAGACGCCGCCAGAGCTGGATGGCCTCAACGTTGTGTACAAGGAACTGTTCCTGGATGTTTACGTAGAAAATGGCAACTCAGGTTTAGTTGCTAAGGGCTGCACTCTTAGCACAGCGGCGGGATCGGGCAGCAAGATCTCAGGCTTTGAGAACAAATATGTCACCCATAAGCTGACCATCACAAAGGTCGTAGCCGGTAACCAGGGCGATAAAAATAAGGACTTTGAGTTTACCGTCACGATTAAAGGCGCTGACGGGGAGACTTATAAGTACGGCACTGTGAAAAACGGTGTTACTACCATGAACAAAACTACAACCAAGTCGGGAGCTACGTTTACCGAGACGCTTAAGCATGGGGAATCCGTCATCGTTTACGGTCTCTCATCGGAGGATAAATTCGCCGTAACTGAGGCGGATTATCATGGCGACGGTTATAAGACGTCGTACAAGATTGGTGATGGCACCAATTCGACAGAAGGTAGCTCTATTGCCGAGGAAGCTATCGGTGCTTACGACACCACGGTGATCTTTACCAACACCAAGGATGCTACCGTTCCCACCGATGTTATTCGGACGGTCGCTCCCTATGTGGCAATCGTCGCATTTGCTGCCGTGATGGGCGTGGTCTTCTTCCGTCCTCGTCGTAATCGCCGTTAGACAGCAAGGATTGCAGCCGATGGAGCTTAAACGCATGGCTCGGCTGGCGAGGGCCGGCGACCGCGTGCTTACGTGGTTTGCCGGCTTTCTCGTGCTGCTCATGCTGCTGTACGGGGGCTATTCGCTGTGGGACACAAACAACGTTATGAACGGTGGGTTCATCAGCGACGAGCTGCTACGCTACAAACCCACCGGGGCCAACGATTGCGCACGCCTGCAGGAACTGATGGCCAAAAATCCCGACGTGGTCGGATGGGTCACCATCGATGGCACCAACATCGACTATCCCTTTGTTCAGGGAAAAGATAACCAGGAATACCTCAACAAAAACGTGTTGGGGGAGTCCGCGGTTTCGGGAGCGGTGTTTTTGGATACGCGCAACAGTCGCGCGATGACCGATTCCTACAATCTGCTCTATGCGCACCACATGGATAACGGCGCGATGTTTGGCGATGTCGACCGGTTTTTAGACAGGGGCTTCTTTGACCTGCACCGCACGGGCACGCTCTACACGAAGGATGGGGCGTTCCGCCTGCGCATTGTTGCCGTGTGCTCGTTTGCTGCGAGTGATGGCATTATCTTTGGGCCGGGAAATCTGGACCAGGCCTCGATGCAGACGCTGCTCACGCATGTCTCGCAGACGGCGGTGCACGAGAACATGGATGACGTTGGCCCCGATGCACGCATCATCGCGCTTTCTACCTGCAGCGATAAAACAAATGGGCGCCGAGCGCTCCTAGCCGAAATCTTGTAGCTCATTTAGGATGGGCTTTTCTAGCTACCTTTGCCGTCCTACCTGCGCAATGATTTTTCTGGGACGGGGATTTTTAGCTACGGCGTTCCGTTAGCTTGACCAGTCCCCCCACCACCTCCCAAATCATCCTTACAAAACGAGGCCCTGGCCAACCGGCCAGGGCCTCACTAACTTTTATTCCGTTCTAAACGACGGGCTGATTGCGCGCAGAAGGACCCCCAGGCGGGCCGGGGTGTAACCTCCGCGCGCAGTTTCGCAGCGAAGCGAGAATGTTTGAGCGCGGAGGTTACACCCCGGCCCGCCTGGGGGTCCTCCGTGAAACAAACCTACCTACTCGAGCTCAAACGCACCGGTGTACAGCTGGTAGTAGTACCCATGCTTAGCGATCAGCTCGTCGTGGTTGCCGCGCTCGATGATGCGGCCGTGGTCCAGGCAGATGATCGCGTCGGAGTTGCGCACGGTGGACAGGCGGTGTGCGATGACAAACGTCGTGCGGCCCTCCATGAGCTTATCCATGCCAGCCTGCACGATGGCCTCGGTGCGGGTGTCGATGGAGCTCGTGGCCTCGTCCAGAATCATTGCCGGCGGATCGGCGACGGCGGCGCGTGCGATCGAAATCAGCTGGCGCTGGCCCTGCGACAGCTGCGCGCCGTTGCCGGTGAGCATCGTGTCGTAGCCGTCGGGCAGGCGGGTGATAAAGTCGTCGGCGCCCGCGAGCTTGGCTGCCGCGATGCACTCCTCGTCGGTGGCGTCCAGGTTGCCGTAGCGGATGTTATCCATCACGGTGCCGGTGAACAGGTTCACGTCCTGCAGTACCACGCCCAGCGAGCGGCGCAGATCGGCCTTGCGGATCTTGTTGACGTTGATGCCGTCGTAGCGAATCTTGCCGTCGGCGATGTCATAGAAGCGGTTGATGAGGTTGGTGATGGTCGTCTTACCGGCACCGGTGGCACCGACAAACGCGACCTTCTGGCCCGGCTTGGCATATACGGACACGCCGTGCAGCACCTCGTGGTCGGGCGTATAGCCAAAGTCCACGTTATCCATGACCAGGTCACCACGCAGCGGCACGTACTCGATCTCGCCGGTCGCGCGGTGCGGGTGCTTCCATGCCCACATGCCGGTGCGGTGGTCGGCTTCCTCGAGCTGCCAGGTCTCGGGGTTCACCTGTGCGTTGACGAGCGTCACGTAGCCCTCGTCGGCTTCGGGCTCCTCGTCGAGCAGCTCAAAGATGCGCTCGGCGCCGGCAAGGCCCATGACCACGGCGTTGATCTGCTGCGAGATCTGGCCGATCTGGCCGCAGAACTGCTTGGTCATGTTGAGGAACGGCACCACGACGGCGATGGAGAGCGCCATGCCCGAGAGGCTCAGGTTGGGCACGCCCAGCGCCAGGAAGATGCCGCCGGTCAGCGCGACCAGCACGTAGAGCAAGTCGCCCAGGTTCCCGAGGATCGGCATGAGGATGTTGGCGTACATGTTGGCCTTCTGCGAGACCTCGAAGAGCTTCTCGTTGCGCTCGTCAAAATCGGCCTCGGCAGCGGACTCGTGACAGAACGCCTTGACGACTTTCTGGCCGTTCATGACTTCCTCGATATGGCCCTCGACCACGCCGAGCTCGGTCTGCTGCGCGATAAAGAAGCGCGCGGAGTTGGAGCCGAGCAGCTTGGTCATAAAGGTCATAAAGGCGACGCCGGCAATGATGACCAGGCACATCCACACGCTGTAATACAGCATGATGAAGAACACGGTGACGATGACGATGATCGTCATGAGCAGGTTGGGCAGCGACTGGCTGATCATCTGACGCAGCGTGTCGATGTCGTTGGTGTAGTGGCTCATGATGTCGCCGCGCTGGTGCGTGTCGAAGTAGCGAATCGGCAGGTCCTGCATGCGGTTGAACATCTTTTCGCGCAGCTTCTCGAGCGAGCCCTGCGTGATGACGGCCATGGCGCGGTTCCAGAAGAGCGAGGAGACGACGCCCACGGCGTAGATGCAGCCGAGGGTGGTCACGAGCTTCAGAATCTTGGGCTGCGCGGCCGTCCAGTCGCCCGACTGCCACGATTCGCTAATGACCTGCAGCGCGCTCTGAAGAAACGTCGCGCCGATGGAGTTGATGATGGCGCAGAGCACAACGCCGGCGACGACGAGGGGCAAAAGCACCGGGTAGAAGCCAAAGAGCATCTTGATCAGGCGCGTCATGGTGCCGCCCTTGCGGTTGCGCGCGCGCTCGGCGGTAGCGGCCTTACTCATGTGCCTCGCCTCCTTCCTGGGTCTGAGCTTGCGGTGCGGATGCCTCGGTGTCGGCTGCGGCGGTCTCGCCCGCGTCCTCGCCTTCGGCACTCATCTTATTTTGCGAGGTAAAGGTCTCGCGGTAGATCTCGCTCGTCTTGAGCAGCTCATCGTGGTTGCCGATGTCCTTGATGCGGCCGCCCTCCATGACGATGATGCGGTCGGCGTCCTGCACGGAGCTGATGCGCTGGGCGATGATGAGCTTGGTCGTGTTGGGCAGATAGCTCGCCAGGCCCTCGCGGATCTTGGCGTCGGTCTTGGTGTCGACGGCGCTCGTGGAGTCGTCCAGGATCAAGATCTTGGGGCGACGCAGCAGGGCACGCGCGATGCACAGGCGCTGCTTCTGGCCGCCGGAAACGTTGGAGCCGCCCTGCTCGATCCAGGTGTCGTAGCCCTTGGGGAAGCCGTCGACAAACTCGTCGGCGCAGGCCAGATGTGCGGCCTCGCGGACTTCCTCGTCGGTGGCGTTCGGGTCGCCCCAGCGCAGGTTCTCGGCGATGGTGCCGCTAAACAGCACGTTTTTCTGCAGGACCATGGCTACCTGGTGGCGCAGCGCGTCCAGGTCGTAGTCGCGCACGTCCACGCCGCCGACGCGCACGGTGCCCTCCGTGACATCGTACAGACGGGCGATCAGGTTCACGAGCGTCGACTTGGCCGAGCCGGTGCCACCGATAATGCCGATGGTCTCGCCGCTCTTAATATGCAGGTCGATATCGTCGAGCGCCTGGCGGCGGGCATGCTCGGAATACTTAAAGCTCACGTGATCGAAGTCGATGGAGCCGTCGGCAACCTCGTGCACGGGCTCGGTCGGGTTAGCGATCGTGGGCTCGGCGGCCAACACCTCGGTAATGCGGTGCGCCGACTCGTCTGCCATGGTTACCATGACAAAGATCATCGACAGCTGCATTAGGCTCATCAGAATCTGGAAGCCGTAGGTAAAGATGGAGGAGAGCTGGCCCACATCGAACAGGGTGCCCTGGCTCGTGATGATGAGCTTGGAGCCCAGGTAGATGATGACGACGAACGCGCCGTTGACGCAGATGTTCATCATGGGGTTGTTGAAGGCGAGCAACTTCTCGGCGCGGGTGAAGTCCATCTGGACGTCGCGCGCGGCGGTGGCGAACTTCTCCTTCTCGTAGTCCTGGCGCACGTAGCTCTTGACCACGCGCATGCCGGTGACGTTTTCCTCGACCGATTCGTTGAGCGCGTCGTACTTGCGGAACACGCGGGTAAAGATCGGGCGCACCTTATAGATGATAAAGAACAGGCCAAAGCCCAGCAGCGGAATGATGACCAGGTAGACCATGGCGACGCTGCCGCCCATGGCGTATGCCATGGTAAAGGCAAAGACCAGCACCAGCGGCGAGCGCACGGCGATGCGGATGAGCATCATAAAGGCCTGCTGCACGTTGTTGATGTCGGTGGTGAGGCGCGTGACGAGCGAGGAACTCGAGAACTCGTCGATGTTGGCGAAGCTGAACGTCTGGATCTTGTAGAACAGGTCGCGACGCAGGTTCTTGGCAAAGCCGCAGCTGGCATGGCTGCAGGTGATGCCCGCAGCGGCGCCAAAGGCGAGTGACGTCAGCGCGATGAGTACGAGAAGGCCGGCGGTGGGCAGCATCTCGGTAACGGCGGTGCCGTCCTTGATGGCGTCGATCATGTCGGCGGTGATAAACGGGATCATCATCTGGCAGATTACCTCGCCAAGCACCAGCAGCGGCGTGGCGATCGTGACCTTCATGTAATCGCGGATGCTGCCCATAAGGGTTTTAATCATCCAGTTCCTCCCAGGTTACGCGGATTTTCTCGAGCATCTCGGCGAGCTGTTCACGCTCGTCGTGGGTGAGGGCACTAAAGGCCTGCTCTCTAAAGCGAATGCGGGCTGCCTGCTCAACGCGGGCCTTTTCCCATCCCGCATCGGTCAGGCGGATGGTGAGCTGCCGACGGTCTTTGGGATTGCGACTGCGCTCGATAAGACCGCCCAGTTCGAGCTTGGACAGAATCTCGGAAAGGGACCCCGGCTTGAGGTCGAAGTGCATGCCGAGCTCCTGTTGGGACAGCTCGCCGGTCGGCTGCTTGGCGAGTAGGCAGACAATAGGCGCCTTGCCAGATATGCCGCCGCCGTGAAAATGCATGTAATGGCCGCAAAACCCCAGCCCATTGAGGATTCGCTTGGCGAGACGGTCTTTGTCGGACTGGGTCTCGGGCTCGTCTGCTGGCCGTGAGGGGTCGCCGCCGGGTTCATGCGGATAGGCGAGTGGTTCAACACGCATATCTAATCTTCGCTCCTTTCTTTAGTTAGGTAGTGAAATTGTTTTGTGCCTAACCAATTTAGGAGCGTGAGAAATCAATGTCAAGGTACCAAACTTATTAAGTTACGGCGTTTTACCAAACGCCGTAACCGCTCGACGCTGCGCGGGCCGCATTTGGACAATCTGACGTTCAACTCCAAGGGCGCGACCAGAAGGTCAGCGCCCTTTCGTTTCACGTCATCTTGCCTCAAATGCGACCCGCTCGCTGTCGTTGCCAAAACATCGACGTTTACATGTTGGAATGATCCG
>DAWEIC010000035.1:0-12556 GCA_052364855.1 Collinsella sp. | reverse complement strand
AGCCGATTGTTTCGGCCGCGACCTATGGCGTGGGCGGCAATGCGTTTGCGCAGGCTATCGCCGACCCAGTCTCGACGGTGCACTCCAATAAGCCTGAGCTGCTGGTGGTCGACGGTTACAACGTGATCCACTGCACGCCGCGCTACGAAAAGCTCGTGTACGACCATTCCGACGATCCGTATTCCAGCGACGTTCACGATATGGCGCGCACCGCCCTCATCAACGACGTCGCCGCCTTTGCCCAGGGCCGTTACGAGGCCGTAATCGTGTTTGACGGCGCGGGCAATATCTCCAGCGAGCGCCCCAACCTACCGGCCCGCGGCGTGCGCATTGAGTTTTCGCCGACGGGCGTATCGGCCGATACCGTGGTGCAGAAGCTCTGCATCGAGGCACGTGAGGAAGGTCGCGCGTGCTCCGTGGTATCGAGCGACGGCACGATCCAGGCCGTCGTCATGGGCAAGGGCGTTACGCGCATCTCGAGCCGTATGCTGGTAGACGAGATTAAACAGATCGATAACGACGTTCACGAGGCAGAGGAAGCTCCGCAGATCAAGATGACTCTGGGCAGTCGCCTGAGCCCCGATGCCCTGGCCAAGCTCAAGGCCCTGCGCGGGAGGTAGGGGAGTTGGCGGGGCAATGCTGCCTCGCTAACTCCATTCAGCGATGTCGATCATTCTTTCGAGGCGCCACGTTAGCGCCTCTTTTAGATATGGCAGCCTTGCCGTGAGCGCGTCGTTTCTGGAAAGAATCTCGATTGCCTCGTCAACGAAGCCTTCGAGTTTGTCGCCGTCAAACCAGCCCATGTCCTCGACGAGCAACATTTGTTTGGCGGGACTTGAATGAAATTGTGCGCTGGTAAAACTGTGCTCTCCCGCCCTAAGCTCCTCTAGTGATATGTTGCACCAGAGCGATGAGCCCGAATCGAAGATGGGGGCAGGTCTGCAAGCTTGCGTGTTTACGTTTCGCACGAGGCCGAAGTTGCGCCAATGACGATCGTAGTTGGCAATGATGTCGTCACATACGATCATGCGGTCAAGGGCATCCTTGACGCCTGTCACCCCGAGCTCCTCGCAGTTTGCTACATATCGCTCGCAGTCGGTTAGCCGTTCATCTGCGTTTGCGTGCTGGTTTACATAGAACGCAGGGACATACTCTTCTTCATCAGTTAAGAAGACATCGCATGTGCTCAGGGCGGAAGTGCCCGTGCCCTCGAGCGAGTAAGGCACATAATCGCAGGCGTTTAGGATGCGACGGTGGAGCGCGGTCGCCACCAGCTCGTTATAAGGTTCCTGGTCCAGGTGCGCTCCTGCCTTATGCAGAATTCGACGTTCGCCCTCGCATGTCCAGTACTTTTGAAGATTGCCGTCCGAGGTGTTGTCGGGCTTTGCGGCAGCCGCTTTTCCCTCTGGGGCGAAGGGTGCAATGGTTAGCGAGACGTCATCAAAGGCATTATTGAAGAAATTGATATCTTCCCACGCGAGGCCGGAGTCTTGGGGCCTAATCCAATACTGGTCGGATAAGGAGAGGCCGAGATTTCGCTGTACGAGTTCATCGGGAACATCGACTGCGGCTTCTGCAAGCAGGGAGGCTAGCCCAATGCGTGCGAGCGGGATACCGCGGCCGCGCCACCAGATGCGGAAGGAGTCGAGCGATATGGGGCTATTAGGGCCAAATACTCCAATAGGGGCGTGGGCGTAATCGATGTCGGCGCCGATGTGGGTAAAGTCTTTTCGTGATGTGCTGTAGACCAGCTGAGCGACTTCGTGCGTGCGGTTCATGAGGGTGAACGCGATCTCGCTCTTACCGTGGCCGCGGCGGGGACGTCCCCCCGTTTTGGTCACGGAGCGGAGCCGCGTGTCGACGCTGTCTTTGTCGATGAGCCATACACCAGAAGCCTTGCGGGCCTCAAGTGCTCCGTTTTTTATGAGCTCCTGCACCCTGCGCGGAGTGATGCCGAGCAGTTCGGCTGCTTCCTTGGTAGTAAGCATCGCGAAACCCTTCGTTAGAACGAATAGTTTTATATAAAGCAATTGTAATTAAAACTATTCGTTTTGACGAATGGTTTTGAGATTGGGGGCGAACCGACAGAAATGAACGGGCCTGGTACCTGTTGTTGCTGGATTTTGCATATTTGTATAACGCCGTGTGGCCTGTTGCGCCTCGTCCGCAATTCCTTTATTCTTAACTGGCTTCGCGCGAAAGCGCCAAGTGTGCCAGTGTGGCGCAACGGTAGCGCAACTGATTTGTAATCAGTGGGTTGCAGGTTCGATTCCTGTCACTGGCTCCATGAGTTTCCGCAGGTCAGAGGCGGTATAGCCTCTGATTCTGCCTTCTCGTGCAACAGCTCATGCAACAAACATGCAACAATTAAATCGAAATTGTATTTGGATGCGTTTTGTGACCGATAGTCATTGTCAACAAACGCGTGCAATGAAGCGGGAAAAGTCAAGCTTACAGTTGCTGTCTCCATTAGAGTTTTCGGGCTTTGTCTCTATAACTGGGATAGGGTGGAAAGTGACCAAGGCGCTGAGAGCTCCGATGCTGCTTCTCGAAAGACCGCGCACCGTGCACGGCTCTCTTTCCTGTAGCCCATGGGTATTACTATGGTTTAGATTTAATTTGGCGTGAGAGGTCAAGAGCGACAAGGATTTCCCGTCGTTTGTGAGCAAGCCGATCGAAAGGACTCATGATGATTAATAGCGTAGAGGATCCAACGGTTGCCAATATTTTGTCGACCGATATGCTAAAAATCTATGACATTCCTCGTTACCAGCGCGAATATACTTGGAATCAGCGCGACTGGGCGAATCTCTATGACGATATCACCCAAAACGACGCCGGCTACTTTCTGGGCTCGTTTATTGTCGTGAACGGGACTGTGAATTCCAAGATGGATACCATTCACTATGAAGTTATCGATGGCCAGCAACGCCTGACGACGCTCAGCCTTCTCCTTGCCGCCCTCTATACTCGCATCATGGAGCATAAGGATTCTATCCATGACGACATGATGTTGGATGATATCCGACCCCTGCGCAATCGTCTGATCTTGAAATCTGACAAGTCAATGACGCGCGTTATTCCTCAGGTTCAGAATCATAACCTTGAGGATTACCGCTGGATCTTGAAGGAACATATCGGCCTAGATGCGGTTATGCAAAAGCCGAAGTTCCTTGGTCTGAGAAAGATGTCTAAGGCATTCAACTACTTTTACGATCGACTGGGTGAGGACGTTGGAGGCAGGGACGGAATCGAGTGCGTTCGCTGCCTCCTTGATATCTGCAGGCTGGTGTGCTCGGCGGTCGTGGTCCAGATTACCGTCGATAGCCATGCTGACGCCTACACCTTGTTCGCGTCCCTTAACAACCGCGGTGTTCCCTTGAGCGCCGTCGACCTTATCAAAAACATGCTTCTCGGCAAGGTTGCCGGGGTGGATGACGGACAGCTCGACTATTACTTTGAACGCTGGCAGGAAGTGCTCCACAATCTCGGCGATGACTACAAGACGCAGGAGCGCTTCTTCCGCCAGAACTACGATGCCTTCCGCCGGGAGGTGAACAAGCCATTTATCGGCGAATCTGGCTCCCAACTCCCCCTCGGTTCCGTTGCCACGCGTTCCAACCTTCTGAAAATCTACGAGAAGCGGATGGAAGCCGATGACGGCGCCCTTAAGGTGTTGGACGAGCTGACGGAGAATTCCGCACTCTACTCGAAGATCATTGGACTCGATCAAGAGGGCCCGGATTCCGAGCTTTCGAATCAGCTTTTGGAGCTTTCGAGAGCCCAGGGCGTCGCATCTTACCTGATGCTGTTGCTCCTTTTCAAGAAGCAGAACCAGTTGGAGCTAAAAGATGAAACCCTCGCGCTTCTTGTTAAGCTTCTCGTTTGCTTCTTTGTCCGACGTAACCTCACCGATACGCCTCCCACACGTGACCTTGAGAGACTCTTCATCAGTATTTGCGAGAGCCTCGAAAGCGAGGGTCTCAAGGGCATTGCAGCCGCGGAGTACATCAAGAAGCGCCTCGTCGACGTGTCTGCCAGTGACGCTTCCTTCAAAGAACGTCTTGAGGGGCCGATTTACGACGTCAATCCCGATATGACGCGCTACATCCTTACTGTTATTGCATCTCCGAGCGTCACGAAAGAGATGAAGCCACTTTGGGAACGATACGCCTCCGGAAACTACGTCTGGACAATTGAGCACATCTTCCCACAGGGCAAGAACATTCCAGATGAATGGGTGAAGATGGTTGCGGACGGCGACATGTCTAAGGCGATTGAGGTGCAGGAGAAGCAGGTCCACACGCTTGGAAATCTAACCATCACCGGGTATAACTCAAAGCTGAGCAACATGCCCTTTGTGACCAAGCGAGACCGCAAGGATGTCTACGGGGCGAATGTCGGATACCGCAACGGGTTGAACCTGAACGACGAGTTGGTAAACACGGATACCTGGACCAGCGAGCAGATTCAGGAGCGCACAGACAAGCTCGTTGGACTCACTTTGAAAGCTTTTGACTTTGACGAGATTGAGTTCTAGTGAGCGCCAGCCAATATCTTGGGGACATTCAGCCCAAACGAGTCAATCTCAATCCGTAACATCTAGACCGGTATTTCTCTTCAAGCTGTTACAGATTGAGATGCTAAAACGGGTTGGCGGGTAATATCTCGATCTGTAACACGAAGAGGCTGAAAACCGTTCTTACTGTTACAGAATGAGACGTAAGCTGGGGTCTCTGCGAAACATCTCGATCTGTAACAGATAGGGGAGAAAATGTTCTCTAGATGTTACAGATTGAGATAAAGGCCGGACCGGTCCCGGTCATTCTGGTCGAGCGTGGATTATCGGACATACGAGCGTGGAAAATCTCCCGCCTGGTGAATGAGCGTGGATAATCTGCCACTTTTGCCTTGGGGGCACGCCAAAGGTGGGAGATTATCCACGCTTGATTTTAAACGGGAGAAAATCCACGCTCGATTCTGCCGGGCCCGATCACGACCTATATATAGGTGCAAATGAACCGTTATCGAAGTTCGTTCCTTCCGGCGTACTCCACTGTGACAAAGTGTTCCCTCGGGAAATGTCATCCGCGTAGCGAAATCCACCGTTCTTCATATCCAAACTCAATAAAACCGCAGGTCACGGCTATATAGATACGCCCGGCACCGTGTATCTAGAGGTTTTCGTTGACAGCCCCCAAGGTGGCATCGTATTATCTTCTTCGTTCGCGGGGGCGGCGGTCCAAAAGACCAAAGGACCTGCGGATACTTGAACGATTGGGAGTTTGCCCGAGTGGTTAATGGGGACGGGCTGTAAACCCGTTGGCTCTGCCTACATAGGTTCGAATCCTATAGCTCCCACCCGTCAAGTGCCTGTATAGCTCAGTCGGTAGAGCACTTCGTTGGTAACGAAGAGGTCACCAGTTCAAGTCTGGTTGCAGGCTCCATCCGGCGGTGTAGCTCAGTTGGTTAGAGCACACGGTTCATACCCGTGGCGTCACTGGTTCGAATCCAGTCACCGCTACCATAGGTAACACGGTGGCTTCTCAATAGTATGTTGAGAGGCCACTATGGTATAAAGGCAAAGTCCCGTCCGGGGACGACCTGTTAAGAGGAGGGCTTTATGGCCAAAGAGAAGTTTGAGCGCACTAAGCCGCATGTTAACATCGGCACCATTGGTCACGTCGACCACGGCAAGACCACGCTGACCGCTGCCATCACCAAGGTTCTCTCCGAGACCGAGGGCTGCAAGGCTGACTTCACTGCGTTCGAGAACATCGACAAGGCTCCCGAGGAGCGCGAGCGCGGCATTACGATTTCCGTCTCCCACGTTGAGTACGAGACCGCTGCCCGTCACTACGCTCACGTTGACTGCCCGGGCCACGCTGACTACGTCAAGAACATGATCTCCGGCGCTGCTCAGATGGACGGCGCTATCCTGGTCATCGCTGCTACCGACGGCCCCATGGCTCAGACCCGCGAGCACATCCTGCTCGCCCGTCAGGTCGGCGTTCCCTACATCGTCGTCTTCCTGAACAAGTGCGACATGGTCGACGATGACGAGCTCATCGACCTCGTCGAGATGGACACCCGTTAGCCCCTCTCCGAGTACGATTTCCCCGGCGACGACATCCCCGTCATCCGTGGCTCCGCTCTGGGCGCTCTCGAGGGCGACGCCAAGTGGATGGACGCCATTCGCGAGCTCATGAAGGCCGTCGACGAGTACATCCCGACGCCTGCTCGTAACAACGACCTCCCGTTCCTGATGGCCGTTGAGGACGTTATGACCATCTCCGGCCGTGGTACCGTTGCTACTGGCCGTGTCGAGCGCGGTGAGCTCAAGCTCAACGAGCCCGTCGAGATCGTCGGCATCAAGGATACCCAGAACACCGTCGTTACCGGTATCGAGATGTTCCGTAAGTCCATGGACTTCTGCGAGGCTGGCGACAACGTCGGTCTGCTGCTCCGCGGCATCAAGCGTGAGGACATCGAGCGCGGCCAGGTTCTCTGCAAGCCCGGTTCGGTTACCCCGCACACCAAGTTCACCGGCGAGATCTACGTTCTGACCAAGGAGGAGGGCGGCCGTCACACCCCGTTCTTCGATGGTTATCGTCCTCAGTTCTACTTCCGTACCACCGACGTTACCGGTACGGTCAAGCTCCCCGAGGGCACCGAGATGGCTATGCCTGGTGACCACATCACCATCGAGGGCGACCTCATCCACCCGATCGCCATGGAGGAGGGCCTGCGCTTCGCTATCCGCGAGGGTGGCCACACCGTCGGTTCGGGCATCGTCTCCACGATCATTGAGTAAATTAGCTCTTTGATATAGCTGACTTAGAGAACCCGGCACTTATATGGGTGCCGGGTTCTTTTCTGCAATGGATATTGAGCCGTTGCTGGTGTCGAGAGGATCGATAATGGTCCTGGATGCACCGTCGATTAGCTCTCGATGGCTTCATTGATGTGTTCCAAATATGAATGGATCCACCGAGAACTAATTGACTCGAGGTTTTCATTGACAGCACTTACGTGGAGCTGATAAAGTAACAACTCGTGCCCGTACGGGGCGGAAATGAAAGGTTCAGGATACATGCGTACTCTAGTTACTCTTGCGTGCACTGAGTGCAAGCGCCGCAACTATACGACCACCAAGAACAAGTCGACCATGCCTGATCGTATGGAGATCAAGAAGTATTGCCCCTGGTGCCGTCACCACACGCTGCACAAAGAGACTCGCTAGTCTCTAGTCACATACGCCAGTAGTTCAATTGGTAGAGCATCGGTCTCCAAAACCGAGTGTTGAGGGTTCGAGTCCTTCCTGGCGTGCCAGTCATTATTCCGTAAGCTCCCACTTGGGGGCTTACGGTTTACTCATGTATAAGCGCATTGCGCGGAGGTAACCCAAATGGCCAACAAGAAGAACAAGAAGAAGGCTCAGCAGCCGGCACCTGCCAACAAAGCTGCCGCCAACTCCAAGGTTGAGGCCAAGAAGGCCGTTGCCAAGAAGAACGAGAAGGCTGCGAAGTCCAAGAAGAACGAGAAGCCTGGTTTCTTCGCCCGCACCAAGAAGTATTTCGCTTCGGTCAAGTCCGAGATGAAGCGTGTCACGTGGCCCGATAAGAAGGAGCTCGTGAACTACTCGGTTGTTGTTTGCGCTTCTCTGATCGTCGTCGGCGTCGTCATCGCTCTGCTCGATGCTGGCTTTGGCGAGGCTCTTGCTCTGTTCTCTGGATTGAGGGGCTAAACCATGTCTAAGCGTTGGTACGTCGTTCACACTTACTCTGGATACGAGAACCGCGTTAAGTCCGATCTCGAGCATCGCATCGAGACTATGGGCATGCAGGACCGTATCTTTGATATCGAGATTCCTATGGAGCGCGTCACCGAGATTAAAGAGGGTGGCAAGCGTGAGACCAAGGATTCCAAGATCTTCCCGGGTTATGTCCTGGTCCGCATGGAGATGGATGACGATGCTTGGACGTGTGTTCGTAACACGCCTGGCGTCACCGGTTTCCTAGGCGGCAACGGCAAGCCCGCTCCGCTTTCCCGCGACGAGTACAACAAGATGACTCGTCGTCCCGGTAAGGGCGATTCGCCCAAGCGCACCTCGGTTGATATTGAGGTCGGTACGTCCGTCCGCGTCACCGATGGCCCGCTTACCGACTTTGATGGCAAGGTCTCCGAGGTTAACACCGAGGCTGGCAAGCTCAAGGTCACGCTGATGATCTTTGGCCGCGAGACGCCGGTCGAGCTCGACTTTAACCAGGTCGCTGTCATCGCTTAAGTTTTCGTCCGTTCGCGCGAGCGTGCTTCTTCTGTGACTGCTCATCTCAGGAGTGCTTCTAACACGTGCGTGCTTACGATATAGCAAGTACTTCACACTCGTGATTCGAAAGGAATGACCATGGCTGAGAAGAAGGTTGCCAACGTCATTAAGCTCCAGATTCCTGCTGGTGCAGCAAACCCCGCTCCTCCCGTCGGCCCCGCCCTGGGCGCTGCTGGCGTGAACATCATGCAGTTCTGCCAGGCCTTTAACGCCGAGACGCAGGACAAGAAGGGTGACATCATCCCCGTTGAGATCTCTGTCTACGAGGACAAGTCCTTCTCCTTCATCACCAAGACCCCGCCGGCGGCTCACCTTATCAAGAAGGAGCTGAACCTCAAGTCTGGTTCCGCTAAGCCCCAGGCTGACAAGGTTGGTCAGCTCTCCCAGGAGCAGCTCACCAAGATCGCCGAGATCAAGATGCCGGACCTCAATGCCAACGACATTGACGCCGCAAAGAAGATCATCGCCGGTACCGCCCGTTCCATGGGCGTCACCATCGCTGAGTAGCGATTTCTTATGGTAACGGCGGGTGCTCCGACCGGGGCGCCCGTTAAATGTGTGCAATAGGGCACACGATACGATGTGGGAGGGCTCACGCCCGTTTAACCACAGGAGGTAATGCACATGGCTAAGCATGGTAAGAGCTATAACGCCGCTGCCGAGAAGATCGACCGCGCCACGCTCTACACCCCCCTTCAGGCTGCCAAGCTCATCAAGGAGCTCGACACCGCCAAGTTCGACGAGACCGTCGAGGCTCACTTCCGTCTGGGCATCGATACTCGTAAGGCTGACCAGAACATCCGTGGTTCCATCTCCCTGCCCCACGGCACCGGCAAGACCGTTCGTGTTGCCGTCTTCGCCGAGGGCGAGAAGGCCCGTGAGGCTGAGGCTGCCGGCGCCGACATCATCGGTTCCGACGAGCTCGTCGCCCAGATTCAGAAGGGCGAGATCAACTTCGACGCCGCTATCGCTACGCCGAACATGATGGCCAAGGTTGGCCGCATCGGTAAGATCCTTGGTCCCCGTGGCCTCATGCCGAACCCCAAGCTCGGCACCGTGACCATGGACGTCGCCAAGATGGTCTCCGAGCTCAAGGCTGGCCGCGTTGAGTACCGCGCCGACCGCTACGGCATCTGCCACGTGCCCCTGGGCAAGAAGTCCTTCTCTGAGCAGCAGCTCGTCGAGAACTACGCTGCCCTGTACACCGAGATTCTGCGCGTCAAGCCCTCTTCTGCTAAGGGCAAGTACGTCAAGTCCATCTCCGTGTCTTCCACCATGGGCCCTGGCGTCAAGGTCGATCCCGCTGTCCAGCGTGACTTCCTGGCTGAGTAACTGCTAGTTACTGCCTGAGTACAGCAAGCATTGCTAAAGAAACCCGGTTCTGCCTTGTGCAGGACCGGGTTTCTTGCTATCGCGTCAAAAGCACCATAAAGGGGACAGTGTCCCCTTTATGGTGGTTACCAGGGTGTTCTGGCTGTTGAAGACTCGATGGCATCGTGGCGTTTGAGCTCGCGGCGCATGGTTTGCGAATTGAGCCAGGCTGCCTGCCAGCCACGGATGGGGTAGCGCGTCTGGTCGAGCTCAAACTGCGTATAGCCGCAGGCGTTGATGATCGTCGTTCCACACACATGCTGCCGCTCGCGCTGAAAATCGTAACCGTAGCTTTGGTGTACATGCCCATGCACCATGTAGTCGGCCCCCCAGGATTCAAGCGCCGTGTTAAAGCACTCAAACCCTCGATGCGGCAGATCGTCCAGATCACCCATACCGGCGGCGGGTGCATGGGTAAGCAGAATGTCGCACCCGCCGACCATCCTAACCTTACGCGACAGCTTACGCATGCGCTTGGACATCTCGCGTTCGGTGTACATGTTGGCGCCGTCGCGATAACGCATGGACCCGCCAAGGCCCGCAATGCGAATCCCTCGGTACGTGTACACGCTGTCTTCTACGCAGATACATCCGCCCGGTGCATGACGTGCGTAGCGGTCATCGTGATTGCCACGCACGTAGATGAGCGGTTTGTTGATGACCGTAACCAAAAACTCAAGATAGTCCGGGTCCAGATCGCCGGCGGACAAAATCAGGTCGACGCCCTCAAAGCGTTCCTTGCGAAAGCACTCCCAAAGGCATCGTTCTTCGGTATCGGCTATGGCAAGGATTTTCATAGGGCAGGGACTTTCGGCTCATCGTCGAGCTGCGGAATGGTGCCTACCACGTTATCCGCCAGCCAATTCATCTCGACAATCTGCGTGCTCGGCAGCGGAGGGAAGCCTTCGATCTGTACCACGCCGTTCTGGCTGTGGAGCTCGCCGCCAAAGGGGTTGATGGATCCCTCAACAATGCCGTTACGGAGCAACTGCACGAGTTTGCGCGTCTGGTAGGGTAGGCCCGGAGCGTAACGGATGTCGATAACGCCAGAGCTCATGCCGTACCAGTAGTTGACGGCGCGCACTTGGTTGTCATCGCTGGTCTCGTCCCACGTGCCGTGCAGAAGGCTGCGAACGATGAGCTCGTAGTAACGGCCCCAGTTCCATACCGGCATGGCGATGCCGGTAACCTTGCCATCGACCAGGCGGTGAAGTCCGTAGGCCGTGGGGTCTTCGAGCGACTTTGACATGTCGGCGCCGGTCATGACGCTTACACCTTCGCGGCACATGGCCTCGGCAAGGCCTCCGGCGGGCACATCGCCCCAAGTCAGGATAATTTGTGCACGGGGGTCGAGCAGCGAGGCGCCAATCGCAAAGGCGTTGATCTCGCTGAGCGCGCCCGAGGCGAAGACCGACGCGTGGTAGCCGATGCGGTGGTTGTCCGCCATGCTGGCGGCAAGGGCGCCCAGGAGGAACTTGGCCTCGTACATCTTGCCAAAGTACGAACGGACGCTTTGATGGGGAAGGCCGATAGAGCAGTTGAGGAACCGAACCTGGGGATACTCAACGGCAGCCCTGAGCGTGTATTCCATCAGGCGGTGCGAGGTCGAGAAGATGACGTTTGCCCCATGTTTGACAGCCGTTTCCACGGCGGCGTAGAACACATCCGGATCGTGACAGTCCTCGAACGCCTCGGTGCGCACGATACCGCCAAAGTGCTCATCGAGATACTGACGCCCTTGGTCGTGCAGGCTGTCCCAGCTCGACGTCGCACAGGGGAACTCATGGATAAAGGCGATGCGCAGGGGGTTGGTCGCCGAATAGACGGTCTTGCCCATAAAGAAGTTGAGCACGCCGGAGGTGGACTTGGCGGGCGACTCCTCCTCGTCGACGCTCGGCGCTTCAACAAGATCGACCTTGTCCTCGTCATTTTTGCCGGCAATGACCAGCTCGCGCCAAATCTTGCACAGGCGGTTTACGACGATATCCGTTGGCGTATCCAGCAGGCGGTCCTGGTTGTACACATTGAGGTACACGAGCATGGCGTCGGCGGGCGTAATGTCCAGGTGGTCGCCGCCTGCGCGAAGGTAGGCGCGCTTAAAGAGCAGGAAGGTGTGGCGCAGGTAGTCGACCTTTTTCTGCGGCCATTTTTCGATAAGGTTCCGACCGAGCATCTTGGCGAGCGTCTCGTAGCTTCCCTCACGCGAGAACTCGATCTCGTATAGGGGGCAGACGCGCCAAAACGCGCAGAATTCACCGTACAGGCGGCTTTCGACGGAATCCCATGTGCCGGGGTAGAGACGGGTGACCCTGGCCGAAACCGTTGGAGCGTCCAAGAATTTGAGGACACTGACGCGTTTATTGCCTTCCTGGACATAGAACCGATGCATGAACTCGGTGACGATGATGGGGTCGCGATAGCCCTCGGTTACCTGGATGTCGTAGAGGTTGGACCACTTGCGGGCGAACTCGGTGTTAAACGGCAGCAGGGGCATAAAGTTGCATGAAAAGGCGGACTGACGGCCCTTGGTGACAGTGCCGACGACCATTTCGATCGGAATATCCCGCAGGCCGACACTCACTCGCTGACCTAAGGGGAGCTGAGCAATCAAACTGTCGAGGTCCGTAAGGTATGGATGCTCGCTTTGGCTAATGGCGCGTCGACGTCCTTGCTCGCCGCGCTTGCGTGCTTGACGATAGGCCTCTTCCATGATGTTGCTCCCTTAGTCGTTTAAACAACTACATAAACCATGGTACCACGAATGAAAACCACCACAAAGGTGCCTGTCCCTTTTTGGCGGGTTAGGCGATGATGGGGGCGATGGCGCGGATGCAGGCGTCGGCTGCCGTGAAAGTA
>DAWEIC010000034.1:0-12593 GCA_052364855.1 Collinsella sp. | reverse complement strand
GGACGCTCTTGCCACCGACCCGGTGACCCCTGATCAGCCTGGAACTCCCGAGCAGCCTGGCACTCCTGAGAAGCCCGCTAAGCCCGAGCAGCCCACCACCAAGCCCGAGAAGCCTGGCAAGTCGGACACCACGACCACGGTAACCGCCAACAAGACGAACACCAAGGGCGGCCTGCCCACCACTGGCGATCGTTTTGATGGCCGCATGGTGGCCGCATTCGCCATCGCTGGCGTTGCCGTCATCTCCGCAGGCGGTTATATCCTCTATCGCCGCAACAAGGAGTAATCCCTCACTGGTGCGGGCGGGATGGCACGGTTCGTCCCGCCTGCCTTTTTGACCAGTGGGAAACACCGCTGAAATCTTTTCAAAAAAGATTTCCCCGCAAACACTTTGCTGTGCTATAGTGCAGCGCAACAGCAATCAGGTGCTACTGCGCCACGGCATCACGAAAGGAGCCACCGATATGAAGAACACGATGAAGTCTCTCAACAACTGGTGGTGGCGTGATGCGAATACGATCGGTCGACGGTGAGTCCCTCACGCCTGTTTTTGCGCTCTAGGTGATTGGAAGGCCTCCGGTTTCGACCGGGGGCCTTTTTCTATCTCGAGCCCGATCGCATTCGCATCACGCGCCTCCGCTTTTCTCTTACACCCCCTTCCGAAAGGATTTTCACCATGTCCCAGAACACCACCGCCACCCAGCCCCGTACCGTCCAGACCGCCGACCGCGGCAAGCTCGATGTCCGCGCCCTTGTCCTGCTCGCCATCCTGCTTGCCGCCGGCTTCATCCTCAACTTCACTGTTGGCAAGGCCATCTCGGGCATCTCGGGCGGCATGATCAGCCCCGAGTTCATCATCTCGGCCTTCTGCCTCACTATCCTGGTCGTTCGCCCCAATATTGGCCAGGCGCTCGTCATCGGCCTCATCTCGGCCGCCGTGATTCAGATCACCACCACCTCGCCGTTCGTCGATTTTGCCGCCGAGGGCATCGCCGCTATGCTCATGGCCGCCATCGTCAACGCCGCTGGCAAGAACGGGCAGGTTAAGCCTGCCATCGCCATCGTCGCAACCTTCGTGACCACCTTTGTCTCGGGCGTTATCTTCATGGTTATCAAGATGGCTATGCTCGGCGTGGTGGGCGAGCTCGCTGCCGCTATGCTGCCCGTGGTCGCCATGACCGCCGTCTTTAACGCCATTCTGGTCGGTGCCCTCTACTTGCCCATCCAGAAGGCCCTTAGGCTCAACTAACCCGCTCGGCTTTACGAGCCACCCCATCTTGGCGTTCATTCGTCGCTCGCGTACCCAAGTACGCTTCGCTCCTCTTTCGTGCCAACCTGGGCCCCTCGTAAAGCCGTCTCCGTGCTTCACCACCAAAGACCGTCCCAAACAACGAATTTTTTTGGGACGGTCTTAAACAACTGGTCATTTAAGACTGTCCCCAATGACTATGAAAGGTATCCATGGAAACGATCATCAACGTCGACGATGTCTCGTTCTCCTATGGCACGCAGACCGAGCAGGCGCTCAGCCACATCTCGCTCAGCGTGAACAAGGGAGATTTCATCGGCATCATCGGGCCCTCGGGCGCCGGCAAGTCCACGCTTGCCGCCTGCCTGTCGGGTGCCGTGCCCCACCACTACACCGGCACGTTCTTTGGGTCCGTCATGGTCGACGGCCACGACACCTGCGAAGTCTCGCTCACCGACGTCTCGCAAATCGTCGGCAGTGTGCTGCAGGATATCGACACGCAGATGGTCGCCTCGGTCGTCGAGGACGAGATGCTCTTTGGCCTCGAGAACTTTGGCGTTCCCCACGACCAGATCGAGCAGCGCGTGAGCGAAACGCTCGAGACCGTCGGCATCAGCGACCTGCGCGACCGCGAGATCGCCACCCTCTCGGGCGGACAGAAGCAAAAGGTGGCCATCGCCGCCATCCTCGCCATGCGTCCGCGCGTCTTGGTTCTCGACGAGCCCACCGCGGCACTCGACCCCGCCAGCTCCACGCTGGTCTTCGAGACGCTGCGTGAGGCAAACCGCATACTTGGAATCACCATCGTCGTCGTTGAGCAAAAGGTCGCCCTGCTCTCGGAGTACTGCAACCGCGTGCTCGTGCTCAACCATGGCGAAATCGCACTGCAGGGCGAGCCGCACGAGGTCTTCGCACACACCGATGAGCTTCGCACCATTGGCGTCGACTGTCCCCGTGTCACACGCATCTTCAATAGCCTCGAGGCCGATGGCCTGGCAAGCGGCACCCCTTGCTTGGATGTCGACGAAGCCGAGTGTCTGATTTCGAGTATCGTCGACCCCGCACACGCTGCCATCGAAGCCCAGGCGCCCGCCGGTTCCCCGCATGCACCGTCGTTGCGTCCTCATGCCAAGGATGCCGAACCCGTACTCACCTTCGACCATGTTGAGTTTGCCTATCCCAACGGCGGCGCCGCCGTACACGACCTTAACCTGACCCTCTACCCCGGTGAGCTCGTGGGCATCGTCGGTCAGAACGGTGCCGGCAAGACCACGCTCACCAAGCTGCTCACGGGCCTGCTCAAGCCCGCCTCGGGCAGCGTGCGCGTCACGGGACTGGATACTGCAACCGTTCCCACGAGCCGCATTGCCCGCGAGGTCGCGACCCTCTTCCAAAACCCCGACCGCCAGATCTGCAAGGATACCGTGCTCGACGAGGTCGCCTTTGGCTTGGAGCTTGCCGGCATCGACCGTGCCGAGGCTCTGCGTCGCGCCCAGCTGGTCATCGACCGCTTTGGTCTGCCCGCCGACGAGGCACCGTTCTCGCTTTCGCGTGGCCAGCGACAAATGGTGGCACTTGCCTCCGTCGTAGTGGTTGAGCCCAAGATCGTCGTGCTCGACGAGCCCACGAGCGGCCTTGACTACCGCGAGTGCATGACCGTCATGGAAACCGTGCGCACCATGGCCGAGCGCGGATGCGCCGTCATCATGGTCTGCCACGACATGGAAGTCGTCTCCGACTTTGCCGAGCGCATCGTAGTAATGGCCGACGGCCGCATCCTCGACCGCGGCCGCACGCACGAGCTGTTCTCGAACATCGATCTCATGCGGCGTGCCTACGTGGAGCCTCCCCAGGTTATTGAACTCTCGCGCCGTCTGGCATCTTCCGTCTCGCCCGCTTTTGCGCAGGTGAGCGAGGTCACCGATGTCGTTCGAATTACCAAGGAGATGGTCCACCGTGGTTAACGTCATCGACTACATGCCGGGCGATACGCTGCTGCATCGCCTGAACCCCGTCGTCAAACTGGGCCTCGCCGCCGCCATCATCGTCGGCATCTTCTTGTCCGACACCTACGTGGCGCTGCTGGGCTTTTTGGCACTCACCCTTGCACTGGGTACCTATGCCGGCGTCGTCGACCGTCTGCTCTCGCTGCTCAAGTTGCTGATTCCGCTCGCGCTTATCATGCTGGTGCTCCAGCTGGCCTTTATGCGCGATGGCAACGTGGTGTGGGGCTTTATCACCGACGCGGGCCTCATCACGGGATCGAAGGCCTGCCTGCGCCTGCTAGGTGTGGCGTTGCCACTCATCCTCATGCTCATGGTGACCAAGCTCAACGACCTTGCCAACGCCTGCGTCGAGGTGCTGCATGTGCCGTATCGCTATGCCTTCACCTTTACCACGGCGCTGCGCTTTGTACCGGTGTTTGGTCAGGAGATGAACGCCATCATGGAGGCGCAGACCGCACGCGGCGTCGAGTACGACACCAAGAACCCCATCAAGAAGCTTAAGCTCATGTTGCCACTGTGCGTGCCGCTGCTCATCTCGAGCGTGGGCAAGACCGATGCCACCGCGCTTGCCGCCGAGCAGCGCGGCTTCTACCTGCGCACACGCGCCAGCTCGTACAAGCGCTATCCCATCAAGGGTCTGGACATCGCCGTGCTCATCGTCAGCATCGCCCTCATCGCCATCGGCTTCCTGTTCTAGTTCACCACCGACAGCAACCGCCCAACGCAAAAGGCCTCGGCTCGCACCAAACGAGCCGAGGCCTTTACTGTTTCTCCAGATAAAACCCACCATAATTAACCTGTCCCTTTTTGGCAGGTCGGAAGCTAGAGGCGGTAGGAAGCGCCGCTGCGGATGATGGATTCGCGCACCAGGACGTCCATGGCGTCGAGGGTGATCTCGGGCATCTCACGGTATTTCTGCAGCACCGAGAGCTCCGTGCAGGCCAGGATGACGCGGTCGCAGCCGCTACGGGCGAACTCCCACATCACGCGGTCGAACTTATCCATATCGGGCTCACGTCCGGCCTTCACATCATCGTAGATAAGCGACATCACATCGTTCTGACGTTTCTCGCTGGGATAGACAACCTCAACACCCGCAGCCTTACATTCGCGGCCGTAGACGCCCGCGCCCACGGTGCCGTCGGTGCCCATGATGCCGATCTTGCGCACCGGCTCGGCCGGCATACTCAGGTTGGGGTCGAACTCGCACTCCCCCATCACCGCGCCGGCCAGAGCATAGCGCACCGACTCGCGCGGCATGTGGATAATCGGCACCTTGGTAAACGACTGAATCTGATCGTAGAAATAGTGTGACGTGTTGCAGGGAATCGCTATGTGCGCGCAGCCCAGCGACTCGAGCGCCTGAGCGCACTCCTTCATGGTCGCCAGCAGCTTGGCATGCTCACCGGTCTTGATGGCCAGCGTGCGGTCGGGCATGGTCGACTTGGAAAGCACCACCATGTCGATATGCTCCTGATCACAGGTAGCAGCCGTATGACGCACGACCTGGTCGTAGTAATACGACGTGGCCTCGGCGCCCATGCCGCCGATAACTCCCAGCTTTTCCATCGCCGCCTCCTTGGTGACGCCCACGCAATTGCGCGTATCATACCCGCGCCCGCCCGATACACACCGGACGGGCGCCATACTCGTCTACTTGTAATACGTCTTGAACAGCTTAAAGTGACGCAGCTTGGTGTGCCACATGCGCAACCAGCGGTTAAAGACAAAGTCGCCCTTCATAAACGAAGGGTCGGCGCCCTTGCCTTCCTTGTCCAGGCGATGCACCTTAGCGCGCAGCTCGGGATCCTTGACGTACTTGTCGACGACGCCCATGGGGACGACCATCCACAGGGCCTCGTCCTGAGCCGTCACAAACTCCGGCTCAAACGGACGGTTGAACACATACTCGTCCACCACATACTTGGCAACGTTAAAGCCGCTGTTGGTAACGTAGTAGTTGCTGCGGCCCTGGCGCGTGTTGAAATCGAAGAACTTAAACGAGCCGTCGCGCTCGTCGTACTTTACGTCAAAGTTAGAATAGCCCACAAAGTGAAGGTCCTCGAGCAACTTGCGCACGCCGCCCATGAGCTCGTCGTTGGGCTCGGTAATGATACAGGCATGGTTGCCGACACCGTGGGGCTGATGCTCCTCGAGCAGCACATGGCCCAGGCACATCATGCGGACCTTACCGTTGCGGTCGGAATAGCTGGTGAGCACGCGCATGTACTCGTCGTTGCCGGGCACGCGATCCTGCAAGATCAGGTCGTCGGTGTAGCCGCTGGCATACGAATCGCGAATGACCTGTTCCAGCTCGGCGCGGTCGGCAATCTCATAGGCCTTCTTCTGGCCCTCGAACTCATGCTGCCACCACATGATGCCGTCGGAAGGCTTCAGAATCATCGGGTAAGGAAAATCGATCTGGTCGAGCACTTCGGCAGGCGCCTCACCCTGAGCATTGAGCATCGCCTTGGTAAAGGTAAACGTGTGCGGATAGGGCACGCCATGCTTCTCGCACAGCTCGTAGAAGATCTCCTTCTTCTGGCACTGCTCGAGCATGCTGTAGGGTGCATAGGGCGCAACGATGTTATCCGCCAGCTCATCGGCATCCTTTGCCTGGGCCACCAGGGCAACATAGTTATCGCCGCAGCCCATCAGGACGATCGTCTTATCGGCATGCGCCTGGGCAATGCCGTTGACGGTCTCGAGCATCACGGGCATGGTATCGATGTCGACATTGGGCGTGTAGTCGATAATCTGGCTTCGATACGCAGGGCCCGTCTGATACTTGCCAAAGACCAGACTCTTGACCTGATACTCTTCGTAGAAGGCGCGCGCCACCGAATAGGCGTTGATGTCGCCACCGAGCAGCACGGGAACGAACTCGCGCTCTGTAAACTGCAATGCCATGGAAACTTCCTATCATGAACTGCCCGCACAACGGGCGGTCTTAGTGCAACCGATTCATTCTAGCGTGCCAAACCGCCAGCACCCAAAGTTCCACCGTATCTATGGCAATCGGAGAATCAGACTCGAGCAAAGACGGCGCTCACCGCTGTACGACAACGGGCAATGAACCTACCGTTGTTGTAGGATTCAACATATTGTCAATCTCATAAGCGAAAGGCGCACACGTGCCCCAAGAACATCTGACCGACAACCCCATCCTTGACGCCGCAAAACGCGAGCTAGCGGAACGTTCTCAGACGATCGCTCCCCTGCGCACCGCCAGCAACGCCTACGAAGCACCCGCCCGCATCGTTTCGATTAACACGTCGGCGCACAAAGGCACACGCAAGTCACCCGTCTCCGATGGGCACGACACCGTCATTGAGCAGTTTGGCCTCGCTTCCGATGCACACGCCGGGCACTGGCACCGCCAAGTCTCGTTTTTGGCCGCAGAATCAATCCAGACTGCCCAGCATCGCGGGCTCGATGTGCACGAAGGCGACTTTGGGGAGAACTTCACCACACAAGGTATCAACCTGCTTTCGCTCCCCCTGGGCACACAGCTCAAGATCGGCAACGACGTTCTGGTCGAGATCAGCCAGATCGGCAAAGTCTGCCACACCCGCTGCGCTATCTACCATCTCGCCGGCGACTGCATCTTTCCCCACGAGGGCATTTTCGGTGTGGTGCTTCGAGGCGGAGAGGTGCATGTCGGAGACGATATCCAGACAGTCAAGCTCGGCAACGGCGCATGTTCTTTCACCCCAGCCGAGGCGCTCGAAGAAATTGAGCAGGCTCGCCGCGAGGGAACCCTATAGGTGCAAAACCCCATGTTGGAGTAGCCCTTAAGGCGTGAATCTGCGATCAGACCGAGTTCCGTAACGTTAAAGTTGAACTCTATGGTTTCTCAACAATTCACTATAACTGCAGGTCAAAGCCAAAGCCTCAAGTTTAACTTGACCCTTTGGAACCTTTAAGGTTCAAGTTGAGGTCGAAAGCAGTAGTAGAATACCGTTCGAACCATAACCTACGATTGATTGCAGAGGGATTGGATGCAGCATTCGAATCATCGCGTCGCAGCGCTCATCGCGTCGAAGCCAGCTCGTATCATCACGAGCGCCGCACTCGCTGTCGCACTGACTGCCACGCCGATGCTCTCCCCCGTTGCGGCATATGCCGCCTCGCAGGCAACGCAGGATCAGCTTTCCGCCGCGCAGCAAAAAATCGAAGCCGCCACGAGCGCCTACAACGATGCCCGCACCAAACTAGACGACCTGCAAAAGCAGATCGACTCCAATGAGGCGAGCATCGAGGAAATCGAGGCCAAGCTTCCCGAGCAGCAGGCCAAGGCAAGCTCCGCCATGCGCGATCTGTACAAGTACCAGAAGGGCACCAATCCCATCGTGAGCTTCCTGGTCAACGCGCAGAGCCTGGGTGAGTTCATCACCACCTGCAAATACACCAACCAGATCACGAGCTCGAGCGTCGATGAGATCGAAGAGCTCAACAACATGCAAACCGAACTCGAGCAGAACAAGGCCGAGCTCCAGCAGGCCAAGTCTCAGCTTGAGGCAGAGCAGAAAAACGCCGAGGATGCGCTGGCGCAGGCCCAGCAGCTCCGCAGCGAGGCACAGGCAAAAGCCGAGCAGGAAAATGCCGCCGAGCTTGCCAAGCTTGAGGCCGATAAGGCCGCTGCCGCCGAGAAGCTCTCGGGCGAGGGCGTAAGCGGCAGCAATTCCAGCAGCCAGGCCACCAACACCAACACCACCATCGACACCACGGTGAACAACGCCAATACCGGTAGCTCCGATTACGATTCGTTCATTAATGAGTGGACGAGCCGCGTCGACAATTATCTCGCCGGCTCCCCCATGGCAGGCCAGGGCTATAACTTTGCCGTCGCCGCTTGGAATACCGGTGTCGACCCCCGTTGGTCCCCCGCCATCGCCTGCATCGAGAGCACCAAGGGCGCTTATTGCGCCAATTCTTACAACGCCTGGGGCTGGAGTGCCCGTGGCGGCGGTTGGCGCAGCTTTGGCAGCTGGAGCGAGGGCATCTCCGCTCACGTTGCCTATCTGGGCGCCAACTACGGCTCCACCCTTACCCCGGCAGCAGCCAAAAAGTACTGCCCGCCCACGTGGCAGGACTGGTACAACAAAGTCGCCGCTCAGATGAACCGCATCTAAGTGCAACTGCAAAGGGCCCCAATGGGGCCCTTTTCTTTTAGGTAGCGGAGGTATCGACGACGCCGGTCGCATTGGCAACCGCAACTATGACGATCATGCATAGGAGCAGCACACCCAATGCCTTGAGCCAGAGTTTCGCGAGCTTCTTGCCGCGATAGCTGTCGAGCAATGCGAATCGCCGACGAAGACGGCGCTTATCGAGCAGCGCAAAATGCATAAGCACCATAAGGCCATCGACAAAGAAAAAATACTCGATTATGAGAAGCCAGGTCGGATAGCTTTGGTTTGCTCCGGTGGGGTGAAAGACGGCAAAGTGACTTCCGGCAAAGAACACAAGCAGCGAGAAGCAGACGAGCGTATTCCAAATGCGCCCCAGAGACTCCGGAACACGAGAGAGCAGACCGCATGCAGCGGAGGTGGCAGGCCTAGGAAGCTCTGCGGGGTTTCGGAGCCCTTGGGGCGTCAACCCCGTCTCCAAGGCCGGAGTATGGACAAGCGCAGGCGCAGGAGGCCGCACGGGGTGAATCAGGTCGTATGCCGCGCGCGTCGCCCGTCCCAACGCTTCCGCACTCGCAAAACGCTTGGCCGGGTCGAGCGCCATCGACATGCAGATGACATCGGCCAGTGGAGTGGGAATGCCACGCGCCTCGCATTGCTCGCGCATGTCAAGCCCTGGTTTAGGGTCGACTCCCGTCAAGCAGAAGAACAACAGGGCGCCGAGTGCGTAGACGTCGCTTCGCACGCTCGTCTGCCCAAACCCATACTGCTCGGGCGGCGCATAGGGTCGCGTGCCAAACTTGACGGTGTCGGCATCGGCGCCATCGTGCCATACGCGCGCGATCCCCAGGTCGATAATCACCAGCGATGAAAACGTCAGGCCGTCATCAGGCGTATAGTTGGCACCTGTCACGATGATATTCGACGGCTTGAGGTCACGATGGATCACCGGCGCCGACGTCTCCCCCGCCATTGCAAAACCGGTATGGAGCTCGCCCACGGCGTCGCAAAGGACAGGATACAATTCACGCGCATAATCGGGGGTGGCTCCCAGACGGTCCACCAGCGCCCCGAGCGTCTCCCCTTCGATGTATTCCATAACCACGTTGAGCTCGTCGCCCACACGACGACAATCGACGATTCTGGGCAGGTGCTCAAAACGCCTGCCTGCCCGCTGAACGGCAAACAGACGCTCGTATGCCCCGCCGATTTGAGCCGAAGCATCGATGCGTTTACGGACAAAGGGGCCGAGCGAGCCACCGCCGGTTCCTTCAAAGTACACGAGCTCGGTTGTTTCAACGGTCGAGCGCTTAAGTACACGCTCCACGCGATAGCTGTCGTCGCAATCGAGCGACGCCAGGTGCTCGGCAAGCGCTGCGGTCAGCTCGTCATCGGAATATGTTGGGCTCTGAGTATCCATAGCCTCCATCATAGCGCAGGGCGCAGACACCCCATGGCATCCGCGCCCCGTTCGTTTGCATCGTTGTTCGACAGCTCTACCGGCTCAGATATCAGCCGCTAACTCACCGTCTCCTCGCCAAAGCGATACAGTTCCTCGTTGACCTTTTGGAGACTGCACCCGCGATCGATGCAAAAGATGATAATCGCATCGCGGCGGTCCTTGCAGTTAAGGACGCTTACCCCGGCAGCCGTCAGCGCACGGTTGGTCTCTTTGAGCGTCAGCGCCATCGCAAAGGCAATCTGCAGCACCTTATTGCGACTCGGATGACGCGCACCGGTAAAGATCTGATAGCCAAAGGTCTCATTGAGATCAGCCATACGGACCACGCGCGAGCGCTCCAAGCCCTTTTCCTGCAGTAGCTGCTTCAGGTAGTCCGAAAGCGACGGGGCGGCAAAGTCGTGCTCCCTGATATAGCCATCGATGTTCGGCGCATCGAGAAGCTCATTGAGCAACTCCTCGGTCAGCTTTTTATCGGACATACGACTTCACCTCCCCCAGTGCATGCAACATGCTAGAAACCGCTTACGTCCGAACGCTCCCAGCTAGCAACCTGGTCGGGAGACACCGTACCCAGCGCCTCGAACTTCCAGGAGCCGCCCGCCTTCAGATGATTGGTGTTTGCAAGAGCCGTTCCAACCTGGTTGCCATCGGCATCATACAGAACATATTCAATCTGAATGTAGCTCTTTTCCTTGTCCGTGTTATTGGTCAGGGTGCCCGTGATCTTATAGGTAAACTGATTGGAAGTGTCTTCAGCCTCGTCAGCAATGGTATACGGTTCTTGCGGTTCTTTTTGCTCCTCAGCCTGCCGTGTCGTCTCGGCAGGTTTTGCCGAATCGCTCGCAGACGAATCGGTTGAGTTGCCGCCCATAGAGCCCACGGCACCGACAATAACCAGCACCACGATGATGCCTAGGACAATCTTGCCGATTGGCTTCTTTCCCTCTTTTGCCATTATTCATCCTTCCTACGATCCGGCTACCGTGCCGGTACACAGCACATCGTAGGAAGGATTGAACTTGAATTCATTAGCTGAGAGCTAAGGCTGCGGTAAACGACCAATGCAGTTATCCAAACGCCGAGCAAACGCACTGCGCGCGACCGTCTGCTGGCAGTGCATCAACCCACCGTGACGGATTCCCCGGTAAAGGCACTGATCATCAACAGGACAAAGAAAACAAGGTAGCTGGCACTCAGCAGGTACGCAATGATCAGAAAGACGACCCAGCCGACATTGGTTTTACCGTCGACACGGCGTTGCTCGCGATTGCGGCAGAGCCAAATCGTCACGCCGATGGCAGTGATAAACAGCACGAGCGCCGCCGCGGCAAGCCCGGCAAGCGCAAACATCACGCCAATGCTCACGGCAATAACCGGAAGCAGCAGCAAACCGCACCCGCATCCACCCGGACTATATACGGCAGACTGTCGGCGTCGCCTCATCGCCGCGCCACCCCCATCATCTTTGAGCACTACAGTGCGATAGCCTGCTGAACAGGAACGATCTTGTCGAGTTCCGGTTCGATCCGCCTTTTCTCGGCCTCAAGGTCAAACGCCACCTGAGCGCGCAGCCAATAACCATCCGTCAGGCCAAAATAACGGCAAAGACGGAGGTCGGTGTCGGCCGTCACGCGACGTTTTCCCAAGACAATCTGCCCGATACGCTGAGCCGGAATCCCAGTCTCTTTCGCAAGGCGATATTGAGAAATGCCCATGGGAACAAGAAACTCCTCTTTGAGAAGCTCACCAGGAGTCACCGGCGACAGCAAATCGGCCGAAGTCTCATCACTTGTGATAATCGACGATTTCGACATTCCAAGCCATCTCCTGTCTCCACTCAAAACAGACCCGATAGCGCTCATTACGATGCAATCATAGTATCGCCTTACGTTAGTAACGTCAAACGTTTCTATAGACTTACATCTCTATTATATCGTACGTTTGTTCGTGTTTTCTAGAACAAATAGTCCTTCACACCTTAGTCAAGCAAAAGCAATCGTTTGTAGACATCAAGGCCCTTGAGTAGAATTTCCTCGTCAAAGAGCATGCTATCGGTATGCAGAGCGCTTGTGGCATAGGCGGGGCAGCCATCCGAATCACTCGGGTTGTCTTGGTCCTCTGGCATACCCGTGCCCAGCAGGAAAAACACGCCCGGCAGATGGCGCTGATAGAACGCGAAATCCTCGGCGATTAGCAGCGGCTCGTCCACGAGCTGCAATTCGGGCAGAGCGGGCGCGATTCGGGCAAACAACTCAGGGTCGTTATCGACCGGTGGATAGCCCTCGGCAAAGTCAAGATCATACGTGCAGCCCGTTGCGGTGCACGCCTCGTCGAGCACACGGCGTACGCCTTCGCGCGCACGGTCGAACATGTCGTCCGTAAACACACGTAGGCTGCCGGCAACATGGGCCTCCCCCGCCACCGCGTTGCAGACGGCACCGGCCTGCAGCAGACCAAACTTACCGATACAGGGCTCGTCGGTGCCCAGCTCGTCCATCAGCTCGCGCTCGGCAACCAAAAACTTCGCTGCCGCCAACGCGGCATCGTGCGACTCCCCAACCGGCACACCATAGGTCTTAGCGATGTGGATGCTCGTACCGTGAATATGGATATGCGTCTCGCTCGAACGCGCCAGCAGCGGACCGGAACAACTCGCCAACGTGCCGGCAGGCAGATCGGGCCACACATGGAAGCCAAAAATGCGGTCAGCCCCATAGCGCTCGAACACACCGCTCTCGCATACC
>DAWEIC010000033.1:0-12791 GCA_052364855.1 Collinsella sp. | reverse complement strand
CTCGTTCTCCTCGATCACGACCAGGAAGTACGAGGTCAGCGACATGAGCTCAAAGGCGACCAGGAACCAAAACACGTTGTCGGCGGTGATGACGAGCATCATGGACGCCACGAAGGTGTTAAAGAAGAAGCCGGCGCGGCCCTTTTTGCCCGGGTACTCATCAAAGTAGTTGAGACCGTAGATCGAACCGGCAAACGCAAGCACCGAGATGAGCGCCACGAACAGGCCGGACAGCTGATTGAGCAGCAGCTGGAAATGGGCAAACGGGAAAAACACGATGGTATCGACCGACGTGACATTGCCCAGCACGGCCTGGATACCGGCCACAAACGAAAGCACCGCGGCGACGGCGCCGATAAGGCAGCCGGCGGTCTTGGCGGCGTTATCGGCCTTGATCAGCAGAACCGAGGCGAGCGCACCGATGCACGAGACGGCAAGCGATGCGATAAACAACGTCATGCTATCCATTGTTTACGCTCCCTTCTGCTTTCTCGGACAGGCCCTGGGCCACAGCGGTAACGTCGACGACGGGACCGTTTTCGATCGAGCGCAGGCGCTTGGCCTCGTCGAGCTCGCGATCGGCCGCGCCGCCCATGACGGTCAGTGCCTTGGTGGGGCACGCCGCCACACAATGCGGGCCGTCCGGATCGAAGGCGCACAGGTCGCACTTGACAGCGCAGGTGTACTGGCCAGGAGCCCACGTAAGCAGGCTGCTCAGGGACTTAGGATACGAAGGCGTCGGGTCGCACATGCCTGCGACACCGGCGATAGACGTGCCATCGGGATGGATGGCTCCGAAGGGGCACGCGATGGCGCACAGCCTGCACCCGATGCACTCCTGCTCCTTGACGTGGATGCGATCGCCATCGTGCTCGATGGCATTCACCGGGCAAACCTCGGCGCAGGGGGCACCCTCGCAATGGTGGCAGGCAAGGGCGGCCGAAATACCGCCGGTCTTCACGAGCGCCAGGCGCGGCGTATCCTGAAGACCCTGCATCCGGTGAGCGTCGGCACAGGCGGACTGGCATGTTCCGCAGCCGATGCACCTCTCCGGGTTGATGTCGATGAAGCGGTTCATCCCCACTTCCTTTCAAAATAACGGGCCGGGCTCCCGAACGTACGGGACGCCCGGCCCAAATAGCCAACGAGAACGGGACTACACGATTTGATTCACGTGCGTCTCGTCGTCGAACTTGGCGGCGCCGGGCTCAACGTCCTGGGGAGCGGCGGCGTCCACCAGAGCCTGCTTGAGCTCGGTGTACTGACGCTCCACCTCGCCCTCAGCCCAGACCTGGTCGGCGATAGCGTCGACCTGGCAGGCGGAGAACTTGTCCTCGGGCGTATGCGAGACCGGGTCGACCTTGTGAATGGTCAGCTCGTTGCATTTGCCGATCCACCACTGGTAGGTCATGTAGACCGTGCCCTTGTTGATGCGATCGCTCACGTCGGCGCGGCTGTATACCTGACCGCGGCGGCTGTGAATCGAGACGATGTCGCCGTTCTTGATGCCGCGTGCCTCAGCGTCCGCGGGATTCATGCGGACAAAGCCGGGCTCGTCGGCGAGCAGCGCCAGCGTCTTGCAGTTGCCGGTCATCGAGCGGCAGCTGTAGTGGCCGACCTCGCGGACGGTGCACAGGATGAGCGGGTACTCATCGTCGGGAAGCTCGGATGGCGCCTCCCAGTCGTGCGCCATCAGGTTGGCGCGGCCGTCCTTGGTGGTGAACTTACCACCAGCGAACATGTCGGCCGTGCCGTGGTCGTTCACATCGGTGCTCTTGACGGGCCACTGGGCGTAGCCGCCCTCGGGAGCCATCTTCTCGTAGGTTGCGCCCACAAAGTTGGGGCACAGGCTGATGCACTCGTTCCAGATCTGCTCGGTGTTGTCGTAGTGCATGGGGTAACCCATACGCGTAGACAGGTCCGCGAAGATCTCCCAGTCGTGACGGCACTCGCCCTTGGGCGGAACAGCCGCGTCAAAGTGCTGGAAGCTACGGTCGGATGCGGTAAAGACACCCTCGTGCTCGCCCCAAGAGGTGGCAGGCAGGATGACGTCGGCGAGCATGGTCGTCTGCGTCATAAAGATGTCCTGGCAAATAAACAGATCCAGCTCGGAGAGCGTCTTGCGCATTCCGGCCGAATCGGGCTCGGTCTGCACCGGGTCCTCGCCGTAGTTGTAGAAGCAGTGCACCTTGCCCTCGTCGACCAGGTGGCCCAGGTCGGTGAGCTTGTAGCCCTCCTCGAGCGGGAGCTTTTCCTCGGGCACGCCCCAAGCCTTGGCAAACTTGGCACGCACTGCCGGGTCGGTGACCTTCTGGTAGCCAGGGTACAGGTTGGGCAGCATGCCCATATCGCAGGAGCCCTGGACGTTGTTCTGACCACGCACGGGCGCGAGGCCGGAATTGGGTTTGCCGATCTGGCCGGCAACGCAGGCGATGGAGGCGATGGTGTGCACCGTCTTCAGGTTCTGCTTCTGCTGGCATACGCCCATACCCCAGCCAATGATGGCAGAGGGCTTCGCCGTGGCGTACATCTCGGCAGCTTGGTGGATCAACGCGGGCTCGACACCCGTGATGTCCTGTACGGATTCGGGAGTGTAGTTCTTGATGGTCTCCCACCACTCGTCAAAGCCGTTCGTGTGCTCGGCGACGAATTCCTTGTCGTAGAGGCCATCGTTGACCAAGCAGTTGGCAAAGGCGTTGAGGAACGCGACGTTGCAACCGTTCTTGATCGGAAGGTAGAGATCGGCGATACGCGCGGTTTCGATATGGCGCGGATCGGCGACGATGATCTTGCAACCCTTTTCTTTGGCTCGCACGATACGCCTTGCGACGATGGGGTGCGAATCGGCAGGGTTATAGCCGAAGAGGAAAATGCAGCCCGCATCCTCCATACCGGGGATGGAGCATGACATGCAACCTGAACCAACCGTGTCCATCAGACCGAGGACAGTAGGGCCGTGTCAAGTACGGGCGCAGTTGTCCACGCTGTGGGTGCCGATGCACGCACGCGTAAACTTCTGCATGACGTAGTTCGCCTCATTGCCGCCGCCTCGCGAAGAGCCGGTGGTCATGACAGCGTTAGGACCATATTCGTCAATTATGGCCTGCATCTTAGATGCGGTGAAATCCAGTGCCTCGTCCCAGCTTACGCGCTCAAGATCCGCGCCCTTGGTGCGACGGATCATCGGGTGCAGTACGCGAGGAGTCAAGATCTTGGTGTCGTTGATGAAGTCGTAGCCGCTCATGCCCTTAAGGCACAGCTCGCTCTGGTTGGTGATGCCGTTGAGCGGTTCGGTACCCACGACCTGGCCGTTTTGGACCAGGAGGTTAAACTGGCAACCGGCGCCGCAGTACGGGCAAATCACTTTATGCTTCTCCATGACACCCTCCTTCCTTTCTCTGCTACCGAATACTCGGTACTTATTTGACAATCATTGGGCCTGTCGCCCGACGCTTACGCCTCGTTTTCGATGGTGGCGCGGGCACGCTCGGCAGTCAGTTCTGCCAGACGCTCCTCGTCTACCAGGGTGAGGCCCTTGGTCGGACACGCCTCGGCACACGCCGGACCGCCGGGACGGTCCACGCACAGGTCGCACTTGAGCACGAAGCTCTTAGTCTGCGAACCCACGCGAACGTCACCCATCAAGACGGGGACCTGCGTGGTCGCCACGCTCACGGCGCCAAAGGGGCATGCCATGACGCAGCTCTTGCAGCCGATGCAGTTGTCCTCGTTGACGCCGATGCGATGGTTCTTTGGATCAAAGAACAAGGCGCCCGTAGGACAGGCCTTCGCGCACGGGGCATCCTCGCAGTGACGGCAAGCCACCGGTGCGGAGATCTCGTACGTACGCGTCACGCGCAGGCGCGGCGCGGCGATGTTACCGGGGATGTCGTGCGCCTCGATACACGCCGCCATGCAGGTTTGACACCCGATGCAGCGCGAAGAATCGGCTACGACTCGCTTATTACCCATGTTGTTCACTCCCTCCTGAATCCCTTGCCGGAGAGACCCTGTCGACATTGACCCAAGCCGCCCGTGGCCTGGCATCGACGAATCGAATGCATGCGGCGAAACATGCACTCGGTAGAGTTTCTCCAACGATATACAGGTTAAATATACGCAGTTGCAGGGGGCAAACTTGAGCATAGGCCCTGCAATACGGGTGTATTGCAGGGGTTTTGGCAGGTTGGAATTATTCTCTAGAAGCTATAAAGGTGAGTGTATTACATGCGTACGCCTCAGAGATTTTTATGCGCTCTCATTTTGGATGTACTACGCTTGTATTCGTGTTTATGGTTATCAACTTGAGTGAAATAAAGCAATCGTTATAAGATGCTCAAGTATCGGCACATGCCGCATTTGACCGACTATATTGCACGCTCATTAAGGGGGCCAGTGATGTCATCGACTCAAAAAAGAGCCATCCTGCAGGTGCGCATTCGCGAGGAAGACAAGCAGCATGCCGAGCATCTCTACGATGCCATGGGCACATCGCTCGCCGAGGCTGTCCGCTTATTTGTCGCGCAAAGCATTTTGATGCGCAAGCTCCCCTTTCAGCCGGTCGCCGTGCGCTCAAAGGACGGCACCGCCGCCTATGGATCGCTCAAAGCATATGGTGACCCCAATCGCCGCGCCGAGGAGCGCAATGCCTGGATTGAATACCTAGCCACAGAAAGCGATGAGTCGGTTTTGGGTCCCGAGGAAGTAGATATCCATGAGTAGCACCATCATCGACGAGACCGTCATCCTGCGCTACCTGCTTAACGACGACGAGGTCCTGTCACCGCGCGCCGCCAAGGTCATCGCCACGCGCACCGCTCGTGTCTACCCCGAAATCATCACGCGCGTCGTGGTCACGCTGCGCGACGTCTATAAGGTTCCCCGCGTTGAGATTGCCGCGGCCATGAAAAGGCTGCTCGATGACGTCATGGTCGACGAGCCCACCGTTGTCGCCCTTGCCGTCAAACTCTTTGGCAAGACCCATATGGACTTTACCGACTGCCTCCTTGCAGCCCGAACCGCCATCTACAACGATGATGTCGTGAGCTTTGGCAAGCCCATCATCCAAGGCATGATCGATTACCGCCGCAAGCGCCAAACCGTGGCCGACGTTCGCGACCGCGCCGCCGAAGCCCGCAGCCGAAGCACCGACTCCACCATCGACAAACTCCGCCACCAATCCCGCCACTAACCGACAGGCAACGGCATCGCCCGCCACTCAGCCCCATCCCCTCTTAAGTTGCGGTGAAATAGTTCCTGGATTTAGGCTTATTCGAGCCTTTCAGGAACTATTCCACCGCAACTTTCTGTAAGGGTGGTTTTTAGTGCCGCCGAGGGGCACTAATCAACCGTTTGCCGATATGTTTGGCTACGACTCATGACTCTGACCTGCCCCGTCAAGCTTTTGGTCAGTTCATGGCAAGGTCAGGCGGGCCAAATATGGGATAGCGTAGTGTCATTCACTCCCCCTCGAGACCATGGGGTCGAAAATGAGTCATGATAAACGCTGTACCAAACCGCAATTAGAGCTGTTCTTCCGGTTATTCGAGGCCCATCATGACGGACGCTTGTTTATTGCCACCGAAAAATGGGACGAACGTTGTGCCTACTCGCTCATGCAAAAGCAAATGATCGTTCGACTCTATAACCACGTCTATGCCGACCCTGCATACTGGAATGACCTTGGTATAGAAGACCGCATTTTTCAGCTGGCATCCGCCATTGCGGTCGTTGAACCCGAAGCGGTATTTTGTGGGGCGACCGCGGCTCTGCTCTATGGTATCGGTTCGGCACACACACTTCTCGATAAGGTACAAGTTCTGTTGCCGCGAGCCACCAGGCGCGATACGTACGAATTCGTTGAGTATCGTCGCTGGCGGGCGGGCGACGTATGGCAGCTCGGTCCGTTTACGTTGACAGATCCGTACCGCACGGTGGTCGATATCGCCCGAACGAGCGCTTTTCGATATGCGCTGGGCTATGTCGATGGCCTGGCTCGTGAGTATGATGTCGAGCGCGAAGAGTTGCGCGCGTATGCACAGGCCAATTGCCGTGGGCTGCACGGCATCGCACGTGCGTTTGACGTTTTTGAGCACATGGACGGCAGGTCAGACAACGGCGGTGAATCTGAGGCAAGGGCAGCGATGATCCTCGCTGGAGTAGCCACTCCCGAACTTCAGGTTGAAATCACTCGGCCGGGAAATGCAGGATACTACCTTGCAGATTACGGTTGGCAGATGCCGGACGGATCTTGGAAGCTGGCTGAACTCCATGGCCTGGGTAAATTTGAAGACAATCACCAAGACGATTCCGAACACGCCGCGGCAAAAACTTATCGAGCCGCCCTTATACGCGATGCAAACTTACGCGCTATGGGCCACAACATCATCCATTTCAAACTTTCTGACACCTACAATGTCGAAGCGTTCGGCTCCATGATGCGCGGCTACGGTATACCAACCACAAAACCCTACGCAGACTCCTGACCGGCTGTCCTCATCTTCTCGACAACAGAACCCATCATCGACCCAGCCCGCTCGGCCTCAATAAGTTGCGGTGAAATAGTTCCTGGATAACAGCTTTTGCGGCTAATCCAGGAACTATTTCACCGCAACTTAGGAGGGGATGTGGGGTCCCCGGCATGTATATGAAAACGGCTCTGGCACCAAAAGGAGCCAAAGCCGTTAAAGATATCCTATGGAGCGGGCGACGGGAATCGAACCCGCGTCATCAGCTTGGAAGGCTGGGGTTCTACCATTGAACTACGCCCGCAAGATATGGTCGGGACGACAGGATTTGAACCTGCGACATCCTGCTCCCAAAGCAGGCGCGCTACCAAACTGCGCCACGTCCCGAAGGTGTTGAGCAGCTAAGGTCTAAACCTTGCGTGTCCCAAAGCGAAGGAAATTATAGGGGAGACTCCCCGCCTGTGCAAGCATTGATGCCTTAGCTCCTCGAATGTGCGACAAAACGACTATGGAGCAGACCGATCACAAACGCCACCACGGCAACCGGCGCCCACGCGGCTCCAATGTCCGCCAGCGGCAGCGCATCGAACGGCAGCCACGCACCCGCAAAGAACGCGTCTCGAACCGAGGTAATCACGCTCTGCACCGCGACAACGCCGCCGACCCAAACCCACACCTGCGGATGCGCGTCGCAAAAACCGTGCACCAGGCCCATAAGCACCAGCACGATGGCAACGGGATACAAGGCGTTGAGCATGGGCACCGAGAACATAAGGATCACGTCGAGGCCCACGTTGGAGAGTACGCACGAAAACGCCGCGAACACAAAGGCGAGAATCGCGAAGGGGCGGCGCATGGCCTCCTCGGAGGCCTCCGCTCCCCCCTCGATCACATACGTCTCGCAGAAGTAACGCGAGCAGCAGCTGATGAGGCCGATGCACACGTTCATGCAGGCGAGGAAGAAAATCGCAAATACCACAACCGTGCCGGCAAGGCCAAAGTGCATGGAGGCCGAACGAGCAAGAATTGCAGCGCCGTTGGTGGCGTCGGGCATCACGGTGCCGAGCTGCATACCGGCAAGCGCTAGGCCGCAGTAGATGATGGCCATGAGCACGCCGGCGATCACACCGGAACGCGAAATCTCGAAGGCCACGCGTTTGTCATTGGTAACACCCAACTCGTGGATGGTCTCGGCGATGATGATGCCGAAGGCGAGCGACGCAAGCAGGTCCATGGTCTGGTAGCCGGTCAAGAAGCCCTGCACGGCAGCACCGGCATCATAGGGAGCTTGCGGGGCGGCAGCCGGTCCCAGCGGCGAGATCACGGCGGCACCCACGACCAGCACGATGAGCGCAATGAGCGCGGGACCCGTAATGCGCCCGAGTACGCGCGTGATAACGCCCGGACGCAGCGTGAGCGCAAACGCGACGACAAAGAAGCCAACGGCAAACACCAGGCGAGCCGTGCCGAGTGAAACGCCCTCGGGCAGTAGCGGCACCAGCATCTCAAACGCCGTGGAACTCGTACGCGGAATGGCAAGGCACGGACCGATTGCCAGATATACTGCCGCAACAAAGAACTCGCCAAACTTGGGGTGCACGCGGCCGGCAAGCTCGCGCGCCGTTCCGGCAAGCGCCACGGCGATAAAGCCCATGACGGGCAGGCCGATGGCGGCAATCAAAAAGCCAACCATGGCAAGCGGTGTGGCCGTGCCGGCCTGGAGCGCCAGCAACGGCGGAATGATGAGGTTACCGGCGCCAAAGAGCATCGAGAACAGCGCAATGCCGACGGTAACGACATGGTCGGAGCGCAGGCCGCGCGGAGCGGATGAGGCCATAGGCACACCTTTCGGGTCGAAACAAAAACGGGACGGGCAAATACACCCGTCCCGCAAGTATAAACGGTCTAGCAGCTTTAGCAGGCTAAATCGCACAGAGCATCGATAGCCGTGTCGACTTCTTCGGTAGTGTTGAAATACCCAAACGAGAAGCGGACGACGCCCTGGCGCTCGGTCCCCAGCGCACGGTGCATGAGCGGGGCGCAATGGGCGCCGGGGCGCGTCGAAATCCCCCACCCTTGCATGAGCGCATCCGAGATCTCGGCAGAGTCGATATCGGCTACGTTGAGCGACACAATCGCAGAGCGCGCCTGCTGGTCAAAGGCACCGTAGAGCTTAATCCCCGGAATCTTGCGCACACCGGCAAGGAAGCGATCAGCGAGCGCACGCTCGTGGGCAGCAATCGCCTCGACCCCACCCTGGGCCTCGATAAAGTCGAGACCAGCGGAAAGTCCCGCGATGCCATGACCGTTGAGCGTGCCCGCCTCAAGGCGCGTGGGCCACCCAAGCGGCTGCAGCGCATCGAAGCTGTGCACGCCCGTGCCGCCCATGGCCCACGGAGCCACGTCAATGCCCTCCGCCACGGCCAGGCCGCCGGTCCCCTGCGGACCCATGAGCCCCTTGTGACCGGTAAAGCACACGACGTCGAGCCCCATGGCATCCATGTCAATCTTCGCCGTGCCGGCAGACTGCGAAGCATCGACGATCACCAGCGCGCCGGCCGCATGCGCGATGGCAGCCACGCGCGCAATGTCGACCGCGTTGCCGGTCACATTGGAGGCGTGCGTCACCACCACAGCACGCGTACCGGGCGTGACAAGCCGCTCGAGCTCGTCGTAGTCGAGCACGCCGTTGGTATCACAGCCCGCATGCTCAACCGTCACACCCTGCTCTGCCGCCAGGCGGTTGAGCGGACGCAGTACGGAGTTGTGCTCGAGCACCGTTGTGACCACACGGTCGCCGGGGCGCACCACGCCATTGATGACGGTGTTGAGCGCCGCGGTGGAGTTGGGCGTAAAACAAACATGGTCAGCACGCGGGCAGCCCAGCAAGCGCGCAAGCTTGGCGCGGCAGCCGTGGATGGTACGTGCCGCATCGAGCGCACCCGAGGTGGCACCGCGCCCAGCATTGCCGAGCGAGCACATCGCCTGCGTCACGGCATCGATGACCGTCTGCGGCTTGTGCATGGTCGTCGCCGCGTTATCCAGGTAGATCATCGCACGACCTCCCACATATTAATCACGGTATAGCCCTCAGTGGGAACGCCCGCCGCGGCGAGTTCGCCGCGCAGCAGCTCCTCATCGACAGGCAACGCCTTCCACGCCAAACCGCAGCCGGCAGCGACCTCCCCGGGCACGGGAATCGTCCGCCCGGGAAGACCGCGCTCGATGCACAGGGACTCGCAACCCATGGCGGCCGCCGTGGTGGGAAACGTGATGACAAGCGCCGGGCGCTTCTCCCTCATGGCAACTCCAACCAATACGCTACGGGCGCACGACGCGCACGGCCTGCTCCATCTTCTCCACGATCACGTACATGTTGGTGACCTCGCCCACGGCAAGCTGGTCCTTGATGCCATAGTGGTCGAGGCAGGTGCCACAGGTGAGAATCTCGACACCCTGCTCCGCCAGGCCCTTCAGGTCATCGAGCACCGGCGAGCCCTCAACGGTGAGTTTGGCGCCGCCATTGTAAAACAGCATGGTCGCGGGCAGCTCCTCCTGCTGCGTCACGGCAAAGATGAAGGCCTTCATGAGCTTGTGGCCCAGCTCGTCGTCGCCACGGCCCATGCAATCGGTGTAGACGGAAATGACGAGTTTGCCCTTGCCGGCGCTGGCGTCGCAGAAAGCGGCACCGTCCTGCACGGGGTCAGCAACGGCCACGGCACCGGCGGTCGCGACGGTCACGTGCCACTCGGCGTCCGAGATCTTCTCGACCGAGGCCGTGCAGCCCTTCTCCTGCGCCATCTTGGAAATGTTCTTGACGGCGGTCTCGTTGTCGACCGAGGTCACGACGGCACCCTCGCCTTCAAGCTGTTTGAGCGCCTTAAGCGTCTTGACGACGGGCAGCGGGCAGACATCGCCCATGGCATTGACTTCAATCTTGGTAGACATAGCAAATTCCTTTCGAAAGAACCGTTCTAGAGAACGGTAAACAGTTACATAAACGTGCGGGCTAGCGAACAACGCGAACGGCAGGACCGCCCGGCACCGGCTCGCACACGCGGCCGATCGTAGCGGCAACGCGCCCCTCGGCATGTAAACGACGCGCAAGCTCATCCGCATCCGCCGCGGGCGCCGCAATAAGCAAACCGCCCGAAGTCTGCGGATCGTACAGCGCATCCAGCATGCCCGGCTCCAGGTCATCGTCGGCAGCTACACGCGGGCCAAAGAAGTCCTGGTTGCGGTAGGAGCCCGCGGGGATAATGCCCAGACGCGCCATGTCGAGCACCTGGTCAAAGAGCGGCACCGCCCCCGACGCGAGCTCGATTTGCACGCCCGAGCCCTCGGCCATCTCGCACGCATGCCCGATCAGACCAAAGCCCGTAATGTCGGTGCAGCCGTGAAGCTCAAGTCCCTCGGCCAGACGAATCGGAGCCTCGTTGAGGGTGCGCATCGAGTCAAACATGGCTGCGGCCTCGTCCTGCTCGATGAGCTCGCCCTTAATGGCCGTGGTGATAATGCCCGAGCCGATCGCCTTGGTCAGCAGCAGAACATCGCCCACGCGTGCGCCGCTGTTGGCGAGCATGCGGTCGAACGCGACAAAACCACTCACGGACAGGCCGTACTTGGGCTCGTCGTCGTTGATGGTATGGCCGCCCGCGATGGAGCAACCCGCCTCGACGCACTTGTCGGCGCCGCCCGCCAGAATCTGGCCGGCGACCTCGATGCCCAGGCAGCTCGGGATGCACAGCAAGTTCATGGCATGGCTCGGCCGCCCGCCCATGGCGTAGATATCCGACAGCGAGTTGGCCGCGGCGATCTGGCCAAAGAGGAACGGGTCGTCGACCATCGGTGGGAAGAAGTCGATGGACTGCACGAGCCCCAGGTTCTCCCCTACGCGGAAGACGCTCGCATCGTCGGAGGTATCGAACCCTACGAGCAGGTTGTCGTTATGCACATTGGGTAAATCGCCCAGGACCTGGGCGAGGGCTCCGGGAGCCAACTTAGCGGCTCAACCGCTCGCGGCCGTCATGGACGTGAGCCTAATCTGATCGTCAGCCATCGATACCTCCTCTCATCGGTCAATCATTTTCTCCCAGTATACGCATGAATGCGAGCCTGCGGCGGATGCATTAATTGAGCGCCTGTGCGCGAATCGCCGCGCCGATCGCTCCGGCAAAGCGAGCCTGGGGTGAGGTGGTCACCGGCGACCCCAGTAGCTCGCCCAACCGCTCCACCACGAAGGCGTTCTCGCACAGGCCACCGGTCAGGTAGTACGGGGCGCCCGCCGCCTGCCCGGCCATAGTGGCCACGCGCGAGACCACGCTGTCGATCACGCCACGCGCAATGTTCTCGCGCGGCTCACCGCGACCGATCAGGCTGATAACCTCGCTTTCGGCAAACACCGTGCACATGCTGCTGATCTTGGTGGGCTCGCCGGAACGCGCCAGGTCGGCCATCTGCTGCTGGGAAATGCCCAGGCGGTCGGCCATGATCTCCAAAAAGCGCCCCGTGCCGGCGGCGCACTTGTCGTTCATGGCAAACTTGGCCACGCGGCCACTTTTAAGCTGAATGACCTTGGTGTCCTGACCGCCCACGTCGATCACCGTGCCGTGATCGCCAAACAGGCGCACGGCACCGGTGCCGTGGCAGGTGATCTCGGTCACGACCTTGTGCGCATAGGGCACGGCGACACGACCGTAGCCGGTCGCGATCACGCGCACGTCGTCGGCCGTCACGTCGTAGCCGGCCGCTGCCAGCGCCTCGCGCAGCCGCTCGGAAGCATCGACCGAGGAAAACCCGGTTGGCTGCACGCACGTCCACGCCACCGAACCCTCCCCATCGACCAGAGCAGCCTTAGCCGCCGTAGACCCGATATCGATCCCGATCCCTATCATGGCTCTCTCCCAATCTAAACATCAAAGACAGCGGCGCGTTCAGGCGCCTTAGCTCTAGGTTTCTCAGGTGCCGAAGATTGCCCCGAAAGAGGAGCGCAGCGTACTTTGGGTACGCAAGCGACGGTTTGAGGGGCAAGATCCGGTGCCTGAGGAAGCTAGAGGGTTTCGATGAAGGCGGCGATGCGCGTCTCGATCTGGCCCATGTCGCCGTTGCTGTAGCCGGTCTCGATCTTCATGTACGGAATACCCGCACCCTCGACGGCCTCCTGCATGCGTGCACTCTCCACGTTAAAGGTGTGGCACGCCTGGAGCACGCTCTCCACTACACCATCGACGTGATACTTCTCGCACATGGCCAGCGTGTTTTCCATACGGCCGTCGTTGGGCGTCATGACCGAGCAGTTGATATCCAGGTAGCGGTCGGCGATGG
>DAWEIC010000032.1:0-12922 GCA_052364855.1 Collinsella sp. | reverse complement strand
CCCCGACCACCACAAAGGTGCCTGTCCCCATTGTGGTGGTTCTGAAGAATGTCTTATGCCGAGGCCTTGGCCTTGCGGCGCTTGCGGACCGCGTGGATCACGATGTCCAGCAGCAACAGCACAATGGCCACGACTACAATAAGCACGGCAAACTCGCGCTTGCCCCAGTGGCGGCCGGCCAGCGACTTTTGCTTGTCGACGTCCTTCTTGTTGTACTTGGTGCGCACGCAATGCACCAGCAGGCGATGGTCGTTCACGCCGTAGGGCGTGCAGGTGACGAGCGTCACCTTGTCGGCGCCGGGCTCAATGGTCAGCGACTCCATCTCCTCGGGCAGCACGACCTCGGAGTCGACCATCTTGTAGGCGAGTGTCTTGTTCATGGTGTGCAGCAGCACCAGGTCGCCGGGCTCCAGTGAGTGGATGTCGTCGAACATACTCAGGTTGCGCATGCCCGAGTGCGCGGTGAGCACGCAATGCGTCGAGGTGCCACCCACCGGCAGGCTCGTGCCCTCCAGGTGGCCGACGCCCGCCATAAGGACTTCCTCGCTTGTGCCGTGGTAGATGGGCATGCTCACGTCGATGGAGGGGATCTCGACCCAGCTCATCATGGGATCGCGGTCAAAGATAAGCTGCTGAGCGTAGGGCTCGATCTGGTCGGCGGGTAGCTCGGTGGCCTCGCCCGCCAGCTGCTCGTTAAAGGAGCGTGCCTGGAGCAGGATGCGCTCGCGCTCCTCGGCAGACAGCGCGTCCACGGTGCTGGACACGGTGCTGATCTGGTTGAACACGCCCGAGGCCTCGAGCCGGTCCAAGATCCACGGCCAGGTCATAAGGCCCACGCCGATAAGGATGATGACGATAGTGATGAGCCGGTCAGCCCAGCGCGGTAGTCGCTTGCGACGACGCTTACCACCCTTGGGCTTGGGTTGTGGGCTTGAGCCGCCGTTGGTCGCGGCGTCATCGCTCTTCATATGTTTGGCGCCCTGCACCATCGCCGGTCACTCCTCTACAGCTCAGGTTGTCTAAACAAATAATAGCCGATTCGCGAGCCCATACCCCGGACAACGCAGCCAGGACCGAAACACCGCCTACGGTCCGAATTCTTGGAGACCTTCTACAGCGCTTCCCGCCATGGATATTCCTTTCCAAACATGTGATCGAGTTCAAGCTGAATTCGCTCATCGTCGATTGCCGCCAAAGATAGCGCAAGTGAAATGTCGTCGATACGGGAGGACTCGGCAAACACAGGCGCATAGCGCCACACTTGGATCATCGCCGTTTCGTTGTCTGGCAGCTCCCCGTCTGCGACTTCAAGGTCACGCAGGTCACGCCATGCACTTCTTAAGACGGCCTTTTGCTCTATGCCCGGCGCAGCGAGCATCGAACGCGTAGCGAGCGCCGTCTCCCCAGCGTCAGCGAGACAGTCGACCTGTGGTGCCTTCCTTGCAAAAATAACCTTTGAGACAGGCGAGGAAAGCTCTGCCATGTGCTCACTGAGCAGAAGATCCACGGCAACGGGAAACACAATGACACGTCGTTCGCGCCGCTCGCGCCTTGCGAGCCCCCTGTCTACAAGCTCGGTTATGGCCTCACTCGCGCGGCTTGCCGAAATCCCAAGCGCACGACAAAGGTCATCGGAATGATATGACTCCTGCCCTGCTCCCCAGATTGCGGCAGCCTGCGCGTTGGGTGACATCTTGGTCGCGCGACTATGAAATCGAGTGCCGCCCCTCTCCGTGCAGGCCGCGCCCACAAATGGAAGAAAAGCCTGTCTACCAGGGCAAACAAAGGGGATCCCTTGTGCGATCAATGCCTTGCGTTGGCGCGCATCGGCATCAGGAAACGAAACGACGACAGGAGCCTCCGCACGCAAGGCTAGCTGGCTATAGACTCTCTTAGCCTCGGGAAGCCCGACGCCAATAGGCAAACTTGCAAGCAAAAAAGAAAAACCGTTTGCGTCAACGGCGCGGACCTCAATCGACCGTAGATGCAGCGGCAAGCGTGCGAATCCAGGCCAAGTTTTAGCCTTGGCGGAGAGGCCTAGTGCTTCTTGTAAGTAGGTAAGCGCTTCGTTCATTTCCATCTTTTTCGCTTAGTTCCAGATTGTCTTGTAATTATACATTATTTTTGGAAATTACTAGATTATTAGGCCATAGGCTCGTATTTGAGTTTTCAAAATATCTCGAATCAACTGAGCGATTCGGGATACAATGTTTATAGAAAACGACGCATCCCGCGTAAGTGTTAAGGAGCGCGGGCAGCCTAGTTTTCTAACGTGTTAAACGGCCGGGCTGCAACCCCGGCCGTTCTTATTTGCGCTTGCGGCGCAAACGCCGAGAACCGTCCGCACCGCGCGTGCGCCTACGGACCTTAAACCGAACCTCATACGAGTCAAAAAACGCGATGACGAACGAGCCCACCGCCGCGAGGGCGGCGAGCACGTTAAGGAATTTCAGCATTTGGGGACCTCCGATCGAGTCGTCGGCCGCCCGCGCACGGGATGCGTCGCAAGGGTATTTTACTGCGAGCGGACGCGCCTGCGCCTGGTGAACGCGATTTTGACAAACATTTGTTCGATAGCTACACACACGATCCCTCGAACGGCGGAACCTGGCCGCGTCGTCCGGGTTTGCCCGACGTGTTTGAGTTTTCAAAATGTCCCGAATCGGCGAGGCGATTCGGGATACGATGTCTATAGGAAACGACGCATCCCGCGTAAGTACTTAGGAGCGCGGGCGACCAGTTTCCGGTGTTGTTAAATGCCCGGGCCTCTAACCCCGGGCATTCTTATTTGCGCTTGTTGCGGCGCAAATGCCTTCCACCGTCCGCACCGCGCGTGCGCCTACGGACCTTAAACCGAACCTCATACGAGTCAAGAAACGCGATGACGGATGAGTCCGCATCGGACGGTGGAGGCTGCCTGCGTTGTCCAAAAAGAACGGGGCAGGCTCCAGTGCGGAGTCTGCCCCGAAAAGAGAATGGCAAAGCCAGAACGTCGATGGACGAGAAAAGTGTCCGCAAGTCTCATGGCCATCACATCCCACCTGCCAAAGGGATGGGCGAGCGAACGTTACTCCTGCTCGGACTCCTCAGCCTGCTTACGGCTGCGGATGAGGTGAGCCACGCCGATGCATAGCACCGCGCCACCAGCGATCCAAGTGAAGGTCACGCCGTTAAGACCGGTCAGCGGGAGGCCGGAGCCCTTCTTATTCTGGATGGTGACGGGGATCTTGGTCGAGGTAATGGTGTTTCCAGTCGTAGCAGTTGCCATATTGGAGCTGGACTCCACCTTAAGATTCTTCAGTGTACCAGTCGCATCATACTTAGGCGTCACCGTAATGGTAAATGGATCGATGGTGTTGTAACCTGCAGGCGTCTCGCTCTCGGTGATCTCGTATGTGCCCTCAACAAGACCGGGAATAAATACCTTGCTATCAGCATTAGTCGTAAACACTCCGGCATGGTCTGCGTCGTCGGTGAGCCCACCTTCCTGCGTCAGCCATTTTCCGCCATTGGGGATGTCGGCGTTCTTCTCCTTGGTCATTTTGACCTTAAAGCTAGCAACGAGCTTCTTGTCCTTATTATCTGGGTCGGTCTTAGTGACATCGAGACCAAAGACGTAGTCAGTGACTTCATCTGACTCGGAAGTGCCAGTGCCGCTAGACATAGGGTCGTTGGAGTAGACAAGCTTGACCTCATTGGTGGCGCCGTCGGCCTTGTATTCGACTTCGCTATTGAGCTTGGCCTTGTAGGTTACGACCACGCTGGAATCAGCATCAACAGTAATCGCAGAATCACTAGTACTTTCAACGGCCTTAAGGTTGTCGAAAGAAACGGTGAGCTTGTCCTTTTCCGACGTTACCTTATAACCGACGTTGTCATCTTGCTTAATCTCAGTCGGGGTGTCTTTATTGATAATATAGACATGGAGGTCCTCCGGCGTGCCGCTTGGGTCCTTCACAACCTCAAGACCCTTGCTCAATGTGTCCTGAAATACATACTCATACTTATTGAACGTAGCGATGTTACTAGCAACGTGGCCAGTCAGTTTATATTTGACCTCCTCGCCAATATACGAGTCGCTTACCTTTCCCCATTCCCCGCCCTCGAGGACCTCCTTCTCAACGGTAGGAATGCTGGTCTTCTCGGTAACGGTCACGCCTTTACCACCAACAACAGCAAAGATCGGCGAAGTGCCAGTATTCTTCTCTGGCTTCTCTTCGGTGCCCAAGGTACTTCCATCAGTCACAAAAAGATAGTAGCCTTGCAGAGCATTGCCTTTGTTGTCCTTGGGCTCAAAAACAGTGTCAGAGGTAAAGGATTTCTCCGTTTGATCTACTCCATTTTCAACTGCCTTTGCCAATCCGTTAAACAAATTGTTATTCTCGATAGCGGTCGTCTTGCCAGTACCCTCTGAATGGTCGGTCAGATATTTGGCGGCGTCCTGCGCTGTAGAGTTTATGGTAATACCAGAGCCGGGCACGGTTTTAAGATATCCAAGGACGGCGTCCTTCGCTTTACCGCTCGCCCAATCAATGTTCGAGACGACCTTGTTGCCGTCTTCATCCACGACATTTGCCTTGAAAATCTGGTATGCCTTGTACTTCACATCGCCATTCGCATTGTTCTTATTGATGGTGATGCTGTTGGTCGGAGCCGTCTCCGCACCCTCAGCAAACGCCATCGTCACAGGCGCCATGACCCCGCCGAAGCTCAGCGCTGCGGTGAGGCCTGCCGTTACTGCCAGGCGGGCGATGTTCTTGCTCATACTCATCTTCTTTTCCTCTGCTTTCTGCTTGAAATCCATTTGATCTAAAACCATCTGTCTGTGTCTAAGCATCTGCTTGGTTATGTCTCGCCCCGCTCTCTGTGGGGCCATTGGCTACTCTGCATGGTTGCCGCCTCCCCGCTTGATCAGGAGCGCGACCACGAGGAGTGCGGCTCCGGCGACCGCTGCGGCGGCCGCGGCGTACATTGCCATATCGCCTGTCAAGGGCATAAAGCCTCCGGTGATAGTGCTAGGGGGCGTGCCGGTGGGCGTGTTGATGAGCGACGCCTCCAGGCTGCCCGTCGACCCGTCCGCGCTGTCGGCGCGCAGGGGCGACTCTGCCGTGATGGTGAGCTTCGGCTTGGCGGCGGCCACCTGGTCGACGTCCAGGCCCTCGGCCTTGACCGTCACGGAGCGCGTGCCCTCAAAGGCGGTGTAGCCCTTGGGTGCCTTGAGCTCGCGGACCTCCAGCTTGCCCGAGTCCACGCCCGAGACGGTCACGCGGCCGTCCTCGCCCGTGGCGACGGTGGCCTTGCCCTCCGCATCCCACGTGCCATCGGCCGCCAGCGTGCGACCGCGGTCGTCGGTGATGCTCAGGACCGCCCCGGGCAGCGGCCTGTCGCCGTCGCTGCCGCGCTTGGTGAGCGCGAGATCCCAGGTGTAGGCCGTCGCGTCATCGCTCGGCGTGCGGGTGAAGCCGGCGTCGCCGGACTGGTCGGCAAAGGGAGAGCGCGGGTAGCGCAGGTAGACCTCGTTGGGGTTGCCCTTCGCGATGCCGTGGTTGCATGCGCTGTTGAGCGGCGCGTCGTACACGGCGACCACGCGGGCGCCCGCGGCGAAGGCGTCGGTCCCGCCGAGCGCGGCGATTAGGTCGCCGGTGCGCACGGTGAAGGAGCTCCCCTCGACCGAGACCCTGCACTGGGCCGTGATGTCGGTCCAGCCCTTGGCAGGCTCGGTGCCGGCGCGCCCATCCTTGCCGGTCGGGACGGCGTCGAAGTTACCGTCCGCGCCCGCCACCACGTACACGTGCATGCTCGAGGCGACCTTGGAGGGGTCGAGCCCCGCGCTCATGGTGTCGACGAACTGCACCGCGTAGGTGTCGTAGGCGGAAAGCCCCGCCGGGACCGTGGCGGAGAGGCGCCAGTACAGGTCGTCGGAGACCGTGGCATCGGCGGCCTTCTGCCAGGCTGCGGTGCTGTCCTCCAGCACGTACTTGGCCACCTTGGGCGTCGCGGCCTTGGGCTTGACGGTGACGGCGCTGCCACCGACCAGCGCCATGATCGGCGCGGTGCCGGCCTCGTTCTGGGCGATGGCGTCGTCGTCGGCGACGATGAGCCAGTAGCCACAGGGCAGCTCGGCCGCCGTGCCCGCGTTAAGGGGCACGGACACAGCGTCGGAGCTCTGGAGGGAACGAGCGAGCTGTGCGCTCAGCGCGCTCGTAAGGTGGGAATCGGTGTTGAGCCACTCGGCAGCTTCCTGCGCGGTGGTCTGGGAATTGGGCATGCCGGCGCTGTGCAGCACGGGCAGGACAGCGTCGCGCGCGGCGTCGCTTGCCCAGGCGATCTGGGAGTAGACCTTGGCGTCGTTGTCGCCGTCGGAGACATCGGCGCTAAAGATCTGGTAGGCGTCGTAGCTGCTCGCCACGGTGCCGCTCACCGTAATGGAACCGGTCGAGGTCGGCGCGGCCTGCGCGGAGGCGGGGAACACGACCGCGCAGGTGCTGACCAAGAGGGTGAGCAGCGCAAACAAGATCGGGAAGGAGCTAACTTTCTTATTCACGACGCTCACCCCCCTTCGCATTCGCCTTGCGACGAATGTGCATCCAGGCCGCAGCAGCGCAAAGCACCGCCGCGCCGGCAAGGTACGTCAGAGTGACGCCTGACATACCAGAAAGGGGCAATGAGGTGGAGTAGGTGTTGGTGAAGGTGGGGTCATCGGTCTTGCGTTCCGCGCCGTTGGCGTCGACCTCGTAGTAGGTCGGCGTGCAGTTCAACGTGCCGCCACCGTTGTCCGTTGCCGTCACCACGACCTTGAACCTCTTGGTGTCGTTCTTGTAGCCTTCGTGTTTGGTGCCATCGGGCTTGCTGGCGGGACATTCACGGATGTAGTAGGTGAGCTGCTTTTGGTGATTGTTGTCGAGGTCTTTAATGCCGAGACTGATTGTCTGCGTAGCAAAGCTAACTGGCGATTCGTCGCTCGTCCCCTTTTCAGTACATTGAGTATCAAGCACTGTCTCGTTACCGCTGGCATCCTTGGTGTACAGCTCGAACTTGAACTTCTTCATCTCGCCACCATCGACCTTCTTGGTCACCTGAGGTGTCCAAGTGCCCGAGGTCTTGTAGGGAGCAAGTTCGTTCTTAAACGCAGGGTTGGAGCCGTCACCGATTTTTACGGTCGAGACGGCGCTGTCAGCCGTATCCGTGCTCCAGTTATAGAAGCCAGCTTCACATTCTTTAAATTCGGTAGCGTCTTTCTTTTTAACGAATACTTTGGAAGTACTCGCATCGACCGCATAGCGGTTGATCTTAACTCCCAAAAAAATGGTCGTTTCAACGGGGCTCGTGCCGACCTCTACATGTATTTTGTAAATGGTCTTATCAAAGGTCGTGCCTTTTTCATCGATAGGAACTTCGACAAGATAGAGGTCGTAATTGCCCGATTGGAAGTTCGCAGCCGTATCAATGACAATCTCTCCCTCGTCATTAACGGTAACCTCAGGCGTCGCCTCGCAGCCGTTTGCGTTGAGCGTGCCGTCCGTATTCCAATACGGCTCCCCACCTGAACCGTCAGCTTTGCCCAACAGCTTGAACTGATAGTCATGACCCGAGAGGCCTTGCACTTCGCCGTCCTTCAAAAGGACCTTATTTGCCTTGACCTTGATTGCAGGGTACACGTTCAGAGGCTCGTCGACCTTACCGACGACAAGATCGCCGTTGGTCATGATGCCGCCACCGTGGGTGTAGGAGTAGTTACCACTGATGATGGTCGTAGCCTCTTCTCGCGCCTTCTTTTTTGCATCTGGGGAAGGATTAGCCTGAAGACCGAACATATACTTGGCTCCGGCACCGCCATTTGGGTCGATGGTAATCGGGTTACCATCGCAAGTGCCCTGCCAACCAGCCGATCCGCCGCCGAGCATCTTGCCAAGAACGACAGCAATCGTCTTATCCGCGCCATTTTTATTACGTACCAGAAAGAAATCCTTATGGCCGGATGTTTGGAAGAGAGGAGTAACGTAATTTTCTTCATCGCTGTCTTCAGTTTTTCCGTCGCCACCAGCGGAATAATGGGGCGTATCCAAATGCTTGCCATCTTGATCAACGTTATCAGTATTGTTATAGATAGCAGCACCATCGGAGTGCGAGACGATTGTCTCGCCTGTAGGGCACGCACCAATTCCGCCACTCCAGCCACCGGCCTTATTGTCAGTGATAAGCGACTTAAAGACGTTGAGCCTACCGCCCTTCTGGATAAAGACGCCACCGCCGCCCCAGTCGCCGCCGCGGCTCTTGCCCGTCATGGTCTTGTTGTTGGTGATGTAAACCTTGCTGAACGCACTTGCTGCCTCAATAACGCCGGTAGTACCGCTAGAAATACGGAGACCACCGCCCTCAGCGTTTGCAGATTCGTTGCCGGCAATCGTGCCGCCAGTCATGGAGAACGTGATTGACTGATTATGGAAACCAGCGTAGATTCCGCCACCGGCCTCATAGGAGTAATTGGCAGTAACTGAGCCGCCCGTCATGGTCAGCTTGCCATGGTTTGTGCATGCAATACCACCGCCGCCAAGCAGACCGTTGTTGTATTTCGTAGTGATATAGGAGTCGACGCGATTGTTGGTAATGTTTGCCGTTCCGTTGATTGTAACGTCAGCATTTTTGGTAAAGACGCCACCGCCATAGCCATTGTTGGGGTTATCGACATCGTCACACGCTTTTTTATACGTAGCGTTACCCGAGATTACACCACCGGAAAGATTCAGCGTGGCGCTGTTGTCGGCGTAGACGCCGCCGCCAGAGGCTGCCATGTTTGCCGCAATCACACCGCCGGTCATGTTGAACTTAGCATTTGCGCCCGTCACGCACAGGCCACCGCCCCAGCCGCCGCCGTTACCGTTGGTGACATAGCCGCCAGAAATATTGACAGTGCCTTGAGATAAAATAACGTGACCGTTGTTGCCCAGGGTACGAGGCGTTGTGATCATGCCTCCGTTGAGGTTAAGCGTGCCGCCGTCCTCAACAGAAATGACTCGTTGAACCGATCCGCCTTCGGACGCACCGACAATTGCACCGAAACCGCTGACGACATGCTGAGTCGTGGTTTCGGTGGTGCCAAGGCCGTCTTCGTTAAGCGCGCTCGTGGTTTCGTAATAGGTTAGGCTCTGAGGAGCATCGTTCTTGTCACCGGTCCATTTTATGATTGCGAGCCGGCCAGGATCGTTAGCAACGACCGAAGGTGCATCGCTTACCTGGGCAGTGTTGTCTTCAATAGTAAGTGCACCACTCGTTACCGTAATGAACGTGTCGTTGTTGCCAGTGCGGTAATAAATCTTGTGCCCCGCAAGGTCGATCGTGGTGTTTTGCCTGATAGTAATCGGTACGGTCGAGCTAATGTCAGCAGTCAGACGCAGCTTTTCGGGCTTATTCTGCATGGCAAGATAAATAGTCAAATCATCGTTACTCGTCAGCAGCGTATAATCGTCCGCATCTTTTTGAAGTCCCTGAGCCTCACCTTCATTTGCAACAGTAGCGGCCTTATAGACAGACTGCCCATCATCCGCGGGCTGCGCAGCACCCTCAACTTCCGCGTCATCAGACAACGGGGCCGCCTCGGAAGCATCGTCGCCAGTCTCGTCGCCCTCGGCGTCGTCGCTATTCTGGTTTTTGGTATCCCCGTTGGTAGTGTCGTCTACATCAGTAGACTCACTTGAGGAACCCCCCCCCATTACAGTTTTCTCGGTAGGAGCCGTCTGGGCATCGTTGGCGATGGCCTGGGAGATCGGGGGCATGACGAGCGACAGTACCAAGCTCAAGACAGAAGCTCCGCACAAAACACCCGCTATCACACGATGCGCCGCTTTATTACCTTGCTTAGATTTATTTGAATTTGCTGTCATCGATGCCTCCTCCCCAAGAGACCGCGATCTTGCTCTTTCGTTATCTAACCGGCACGCAGTCAATACTTACGCGCGCCTTACATTGATAAGTTTAGCTATTGTTTAAACATGTGGGGCGTCTTTTTCTTCCATTTTTGCGTCAAACAATCTTTATTCTTGACAATTGCTCAAAGTATGCATTGTTTTATTGAATTCTTTTATTTAAAAACCGCAGGTAGATTTGTTATCTACTTTAGGTAATTCATACTTTGTTGTTATTTGTACAACATTTTATTTTTAGTAGTATATTCTGCGAGCGGTCGATTTGTAGCTGTAAACGGTAGAGCGTTTGCCTGCTCTGACAACCTGCCAGCTAGATGGCCTATTAGTGGCGACCGGTATATATCATGATGTTTATACATCAACATTTAAGTTCGCGGGAAACTGCCTCGGCACAAATAGCGCCCCGCTCGCCAGTCTTAGAACAAACCACCACAAAGGTGCCTGTCCCCTTCGTGGTGGTTCTGTTCTAGGTGCTACAGCAAATGCTCCTCGATAAAGATCGCGATGCCATCTTCGTCGTTGCTCGCGGTTACATAGTCCGCAGCGGCGCGGGTGGCCTCGCTGCCGTTTGCCATGGCCACGCCCACGCCGGCGTCGGCCACCATGCAAGTGTCGTTATCGGCATCGCCAAAGACGCAGATGTTCTGGAGCTCCATGTCGTTGAGCTCCGCCACGCGCACAAGGCCGCGCGTCTTGGACACGCGCGGATCCATGAACTCGTAGAGGCGCTGCGTGGTTTGCAGGGCGGCTGCCTTGACGGTGTCGTCGGCAAACGTCGATGCTCGCTCGATGACCTGCGGCATCACCTCGGGCGCCATGGTAAACATCACCTTGGGCTGCGGTTCGCGCAGAAACTCGGCAAAATCGACCACCTTGTAGGGCACGCCATCGACCTGCGACAGGTGCTCCACGCACGCATTGCTCTCGGGAACGTAGAACACGCCGTCTCGGGGGCAAACGGGCGTTGTCGGAAGGTCCGCCATGTGCTTGCAGATGCGCGCGATGGTTTCGCCCGGCAGCGGGTAGCTCAGCTCGTTGATGCCGTGCGCGCGATCGATGACCTCGGCGCCGCCACAGCCCACCATCACGTCTACCAGGCCGTCGATGCCCCAGAGCTCGTACATGGCCTCGGTCGCGTGGGCGTCGCGCCCGGTGCACAGGCCAAAGAGCACGCCGCGCTCGCGCAGGGCGCGGATCGCGGCCACGGTGCGCGGGGACACCGTGTGCTCGCTTGTGAGCAGCGTGCCGTCGATATCGCAGAACACGGCTTTGATGTTGCTGAATGTGGCGTCCATGGGGCCCTTTCTGGGTAGTGTGACGGTGTGGGATGTATTCGTAAGCGGCGTACATGATATACCAATGCGCGGGCCGCTAGAACCCGACCGCCACAAAGGTGCCTGGCCCCTTTGTGGTGGCTTGTGGTGCTCGGGTCTCAGCACAATCCATCACAACATTCGACGTTTTTCGGCAAAATCGCGATTTTCATCGAATGTTCTGACGGTTTCTTACCGTTCTGTAGCACGATCAAAATGCTTGCGTCCAAACAGCAGCAGCGCCGCGGGAACCGCCGTCACGACCATGCCCGCACCTACGAGCGTCTGCTGCACGCCAAATGTCGTCGCCAGCCAGGGGGCAATCGCCAGCGGGGCCACGCCAGCGAACATGTTGCCAAAGCCCATGACCGAGTTGACGCGGCCGAGCTGCTCGAGCGGGGCCGTCGTTTGCACGATAGTGTTGTGGAGCGGATTGACGACACCCCAGGCAACGCCCAGGGCAATCTGGCCAATGAGGGCCACGCCTACGTACGGCGTTCCCACGTAGAGCAGACTTCCCAGGCCAACGGACATGAGCGCCACGAGCAGCGTTTTAAGACTGACGAAGCGCGGCGGCATGCGGAGCGCGACCACGGCGCCCAGCACAGCGCCCACGCCGGAGGCCGACGATAGCCAGCCCATCCATTCGACGCCGACGTGCAGGACGTCACGATAGAAGAACGACTCCAGCGGGTCGAAGGCTCCGTAGCCAAAGTTCGAGAGGAAGATGATGCAGAAAAGTAGCGCGAGGACGCTGTTGGTGAAGACCGTCTTGATGCTGGTCGCGAAGGTAGCGCGGGCGGACGTGTTGGGGTTGGAGCTTTGGCTTGCGCGTCTCCCCTCCTCCGCCGAATCGGCCTTCTCCTGTCCGGCGATGCGACCCGTCTGCGGTTTAAACCCCCAGCCGGCGATGAGCGCAAGCAGGGTAAACAATATCATGAGCACGAACACCGCACGCGACGATGCTGCCGCCGCAACAAAGCCGCCCAGCGTGGGGCCGACGATGATGCTCACGTTGGAGAACATGGTGATGGTGGAGTTGATGTCTTTGAGTTCGACGGGGTCGTCGGTGAGATAAGCCGGATAGGACGTGGCGATGGGCTGGGCGAATCCCATTACAAAGCCCAAGAGCACCGCGCCGGCAAGGACCGTCTCGGTCGCGTCGCCAAAGGCGATGATCGCCGCGCCGGTAGCCAGCGTGCCGACGATGCTCAGCAAAAAATGGCGGTGCGGGCCCCAAGCGTCGAGCGCTGCACCGCCCGCAAAGGACCCCAGGATCACGAAGACGTTCATAAACAGAACGGCAAGCGACGTCGCGACGACCGAAGCGCCGTCCGCATAGGTGAGCGTTCCGATAACGCCGATAAAGTAACTGGTCTGAAAGCCGGTGTAGATGAGAAACCGCATTGCCACCAGGCGCTTCGCCTGAGCAGACAACGACGGTCGAGATTTTGAGAATAGCGAAAGGGACATGGGCACTCCTTGTTGCATACGAATACGGGCCGCAGGCATTGACCACCGGCCATCGACTCAATCTTTCTGTATGCAACGTTAAGGACGCATCGGGCCTCTTCTCTCCGTTTTTGCCCGGATGAACTACTTGGTAGATTTTAAGGCATGTTCCAAACATCTACCAAAGCAAAAACCACCACAAAGGTGCCTATCCCCTTTGTGGTGGTTTTTGCT
>DAWEIC010000031.1:0-12953 GCA_052364855.1 Collinsella sp. | reverse complement strand
TGGGGCCGTTGCAGCCGCTCATCGAGGACGACACCGTTACCGAGATCATGATCAACGGCTGCCGCTCGGCTTTCTTTGAACGCGGCGGCGTCTTGCACCCCATCGAGCATGCGTTTGAGGATGATGAGCAGATCCGTGTGCTTATCGACCGCATTATCTCGCCACTTGGCCGCCGTATCGACGAGCGCAGCCCCATCGTCAACGCCCGCCTCAAAACGGGCTATCGCGTCAACGCGGTGATTCCGCCTGTGGCGATTGACGGACCGATTCTCACCATCCGAAAGTTCTCGGACCGTATCTGCTCGCTGGACGAGCTCGTGGGGTTGGGATCGCTGCCGCTTTGGTATGCGCAGCTGCTGTCGTGCGCGGTGTCGCTGCGACAGGACCTGGCGGTTGCGGGAGGCACGGGATCTGGTAAGACCACCCTGCTCAACGCGTTGTCATGTGAGATTTCCACCGGCGAGCGCATCGTGACAATCGAGGACTCTGCCGAGCTCAAGTTTGCGCATCATCCGCACGTGGTGCGCCTAGAGGCGCGCGAGGCTTCAATTGAGGGCGAGGGCGCGGTGACGATCCGCGACCTGGTAACTAATGCCCTACGCATGCGCCCCGACCGCATCGTGGTGGGCGAGGTGCGCGGTGCCGAGTGCTGCGACATGTTGCAGGCCATGAACACGGGCCACGACGGGTCGCTCACCACACTTCATGCGGGTTCAGAACAGGAGACCGTGGTGCGTCTGACGTTGCTTGCACGTTATGGCATCGATCTGCCGAGCGAGCTCATCGAGGAGCAGATTGCCATGGCGCTCGACGGCATCGTGATGTCCGAGCGCCACGCCGATGGCAGGCGTTTCGTCTCCTCGTATTCGGGGGTGCGACGCGCCGCATCGGGCGGCGTAGAGCTCGAGCGCTATGTGACGTTCGATGCCGCCGAGCGCGCCTGGACGCTTGACCGCGAGCCGCCGTTTATCGCAGAAGGCCTGCGGTCGGGGACGCTCACGCAAGAGGAGGTGGACGAATGGAGGTCGCTGTGCCCCTCGTCGTAGGGGGTTTGGCAGGGTTTTCTGTCGCGACGGCGTGCGGGGCGGAACCTCGTGTGCCGCAGGTGCCGCCGGCGGAGCTGGCACGTCAGGCGCTCGAGACGGTGGCAGAGAGGCTGCCGCGTGAGCTGGTGGAAAACGATCTGCTGAAAAAGATCGCCCGTTCGTGGGCATCGCTGGCTCCGGCGCATCGCCTTGGCCTCGTGATCGAAGATGCTTCGGGACGTTTGGCGTTTCTGCTGCTATCGAGCGGTGTCTGCTGCGTTTTACTAACGATGGTGTCGTTATCGCTCCTCGGATTTGCCTTGGGACTTGTTGCTCCGTTTGCCGTTGGTGCCGCTCGGGATGGCTTTGAGAGCCGGTGCGAGCAACACGATGCAGAAGAGGCAATGCCCGAGGCGTTTACCGCACTTTCCATGTCGCTTGCCTCGGGACATTCGCTGGCCCAGGGCATGCGCTTTGTGGGCGCTCATGCGCAAGAGCCAGTGCATGCCGAGTTTTTGCGGGTGGCGGCGGCGATCGATTGCGGCATCTCGGCGACCGACGCGCTCGATGACTTGCTCGTGCGTATCGACGCCCCCGGTCTTTCGCTTGTGACCTTGGCGCTTAAGGTGTCTCAGCGCACCGGCGCTCCGCTTGCCGACTTACTGTCCGAGGCGTCGAGCATGGTGGGGGAGCGCATTGAGCTCAAGCGCCGCCTGGATGTTAAGACGTCGCAGGCTCGCATGTCTGCGCATATGGTCGCGGCGATGCCGGCGGGCATGTGCGCGGTGTTGGCGCTGCTTTCGGCAGATTTTCGTCGTGGTCTTGCGACGCCTGCCGGCGCGGGCGCTGTGGTGCTGGGTCTTGCCCTCAACGCCGTTGCCCTGGTGGTTATCCGGCGCATTATGCGGGTGGAGCTATGAGCGCCCCGGTTGCAGTTGCGGCTTGCCTGTGCGCCCTGAGTGTATTTGTCGCGACGGGTTTGGATCGGGCGGATGCGCGCAAGATCGCAGGGGCCTGCAAGCGCGAGGCGGTGCTGGTCGCTGCCGCGGGTCGCTCGGTGGTCGATGCCCTGACCGCGCGAGTGAAGGGCGCGGTTGGAGCGGGCGGCCCGGCGCGAGTGTCGCTCGGCGAAGTGTCCGAGATGATCGATGTTGTGCGCTTGGGTCTTTCGGCCGGTCTTTCGTTTGATGCGGCGCTTGAGATTTTCTGCGCCAACCGCCGGTCAGTGCTGGCTCTTCGCCTTGAGCGGGCCTGCATGGCGTGGCAGGTGGGCGTGGGCACGCGTGAGGACGAGTTGTTGGCCGCCGCGCGCGACCTGGACGTGCGAGCGCTCGAGACCTTTGCCATCACGGTGGGGCAGGCGCTCGCCCTGGGTGCCCCACTTGCCGAGACGCTGGCCGCTCAAAGTCGCGAGATCCGTGCGGCTCATCGCGCCGCGGTCGAGCGCGAGATCGAGCGTGCGCCCGTCAAGCTGCTGATTCCCACCGGCACGCTCATCTTGCCGGCGTTGCTTCTGTCCATATTGGGCCCGCTGCTGGGAGCAGGCGGGATGATGTAGGGAGGAATACATGAACACGATGACTGACGCTGCTGGCAAGGTCCAGGGCTGGGCGTTTTGCCGGGCGGCACATGTTCGTCAGCGCGCCAAGGAACTATTGCAGGAGGAGAGTGCACAGGGTACCACCGAGTATGCCATCTTGGTCGGCGTGCTCGTGGTGATCGCGATTATCGCCATCGTCGCATTTAAGGGCAAGGTCCAAGATCTATGGAACGCTATCAGCGAGGGCATCAACAGCCTGTAGAGGGCGAGCGCCCCATCGGGGTGCTGCTGGTGTTTGCTTGCCTGACCGTGGCGATAGCGGCGGTGCTTTGGGGGCTTAACGCCGCGCGGCAGCAGCGTCCTTGGACCGCCTCCGATTTGGGCTCAGATTCGGCGGTGGCGTCTCAAAAAGATGAGATGCGAGATGCAGACGATTCGGATGTCGCTGTCACGGCGCAAACTTTTCTGCGGACGCTCGACAAGCGGTCTGGCACTGCGACGGATTCGCCTGAGGGCAACGCGATTGCGGTCCGGCTTGCATGGTCCGAGGACCGACCGATGACCGAAGCGGCGGCGGATATGCTGCGTGCCTATCGCGAGGTACCCACGGCGCAACTTGCTCTGAGCGGCTATCTCGACATCAAGGGAAACGTGTGGGGCGCCATCGTGCGCGACGGACGCGGCTGGGTCGATATGGTGACAATTGCCGCGGATGCTGGCGATGCTTCGTGTCGTCTGCGCGCCGTGCGCCTGAGCCCGCAAACAATAAGCTCAAAGGAGGGATCGTGAAATGCATGATGTCCTGCGTGAGGAATCTGCCCAGGCGACGGTCGAATACGCCATCGTCACAATGGCGCTGTTATCGATCGTGCTGGCGATCGCGGGGCTTTGGCGTGCCGGCACCGATGGGCGCTTGGCGGCGCTGGTTGAGCGGGCGGCATCCCATGGCGTTGCCTCGACGTCGGTTATCGACGCCGCTGCGGCCGCTAAGGACATCGCGTTGTATTGATGCCGCGCGCGAGGACCGGGCGCAGTCTACGGTCGAGGCCGCTTTTTTGCTGCCGACGTTTCTGACACTCATCCTTCTCGCGCTGCAACCGGTGTGCCTGCTCTATACGCGCGCGGTCATGGAGTCTGCCGCCGCCGAGACCGCGCGGCTCATGACCACGACGACGGCGGAGGACGACGATCTTAAGGAGTTCACCCGCCGCCGGCTTGCCGCAGTGCCCAACGTCTCGATCTTTCATGCCGGCGGGCCGTTGTCGTGGGATATCGAGCTTGGCCGGGCCGGTGCGGGTGGCGTCTCGTCCGTGTCCGTTTCCGGCGAGGTCAAGCCGTTGCCTGTGATCGGTGCGTTTGCGCAGGCTATGGGTGGTACCGCCGAGGGCGGCTACGTTGAGCTCAAGGTCGATGTCTCGTATCAATCGCGTCCCGAATGGCTGGAGGGAGATTATGATTCGTGGATTGCTGCATGGGATTAAGCGCTTCTGGTCTAGACGCGTTTTGACACGCCGTTCGAGCTACCATCGCAAGCGAGGCGGCTTTATGGGTCGAGCCGGTATCGACCTGTTTATCGAAGACGGTGCCTACACCACGCTTTCCTCTGCCGTGGTCATCCTAGTGGTGCTCACGTTGTTGTTTTCGTCGACCGCGGCGATATGGAGCATGTCGCGCGCGGGGGATACCCAGGTGGCGGCCGATAGCGGCGCGCTGGCGGGTGCCAACGTAGTGTCGTCCTATCACACGGCTGCCACGGTGGTTGATGCGAGCATTTTGAGTCTGGGGCTGGCGGGGTTTGCCACGATCGGGACGGGTCTGGTCGCCATCCTCATTCCGGGTGCCGAGCCGGTTGCCGGCAATATGGTCGACACCGGGATTGAGATCATTAAAACGCGCAACAAGTTTGCCAAAAGCGCATCGGAAGGCTTACGGAAAATCGAGACGGCTCTGCCGTATCTGATCGCCGCGCGTGCCACGCAGGCGGTGTCGGCGCAGGATACCGATAGTGTGACCTATACCGGTACGGCGCTTGCCGTGCCTAGGACATCCGAGTCGGACTTCGCTGCGCTCAAAGGGTCCGAGATCTCGACCGATACCATGAAAGACACATCAGATGATTTAGAGCGTGCGGCCGAGGAGCTGCGGAAGGCTTCTGAGGACACGGCGAAGGCTAAAGAGCGTGCTTGGCTGGCGGATTGTGGTGGGTCTGACAAGGGCTCGGTCGGCAGCTGTTCTTGCATGTGGGAGCGTATGAAAAGCCTAACGGATCTCTCCGGTGTTCAAAATCCGCATTACTCATCGAGCGTTACGTGGGAGCCCCAAGTTGCCCTTGATCGCGCGAAGGACTACTACCATTGGCGTCTGACAAATGAGAAGCCCCACGGCTCGAGTGTCGAGATGAAGGCAGAGTCTGCGGCGCGTAAGGCGTTTTATACCTATGCGAGCGCGGAGGTCGATCGGGCACATATAACCGAGAACGGAGACAGGGTTTCCTCCTATATTCCGCTGCTGCCGCGCAACTCTGATGAGGTTCGGGCGACGGAACTCTATACCGATGCGGTGTGGCCGACGAGCGTGAACGATGACAAGGCGTATCTGCATTACGGGACGACCTGCCCTAACTATAAGAAAGGGACGCCGAGCGGATTTGCTTCGGTTGCCGATTACGATGGACAGGATAAATGCAGCAAATGCCATTTTGGCGTTTTGTCGCTTGGTGCTGTTGCGGCGCCTTCAACCTCTATCGAAAACGGCTTCGAGTATCACTTTGACAAGTTTAAAGACGCCCTGGAGGACTACGTCGACTGTCGCAACAAGGAGCTCGAGCTCGAGCGTCAGACCGAGGACGAAGCCGACCGTGTGGGCAATGCGTTCGATACCGCCATCAAAGAACTTTCCAGTGAGCGTCCGCGTATCGCCCCACCTGGCCGCAACGGCGTAGTCGCCTTTGCAGTTTCGGGTGATATCACCAGCCCCGATCAACTTAACTCTTCGTTTAACACGGCGGTTGAGCTTGGCGATCGCGGTGCCATCTCTGCCGCGGTGCTGGCGCCCGATGAGGCGACGGCGCAAAACAACGTGCTTTCGCGATTTTTCTCGACATTGAAGGAACGCTCGGGTGGCGTTGCCGGCGTACTCGATGGCGTCATGGATGTCTGGGGACGGCTGCTTGTGGGATACGGAGACATCCAAGGTTCGGCCGACGAACTTATGGACGAGATGATTAAAGGCCTAGGAGGGGGCAGCGGCGCGTTGGGCTCCATTGCATCGTGGCTCGGCGATACCGTTTCGGCGTCCGTGGCGGCGCTGGGTTTGGAACCGTGCGACTTGCGCCTGCGAAAGCCGGTGCTGACCGATTCCGCCAACGTCATTAAGAGCCCGGGGTCTGACATTGCTGGTCTCTCTCAAGCGCAAGACAGGCTGCGAAGTATTCCGTTGGGCGTGACCGATCCCAAGGCGCTTTGCGAGGCGTTGGAATATCAAGTCGAACGCACCATCAGCGGTGCGGTGTTCACGCTTGCGGAGATTCCTCTGCCCGGCGGCAGCTCCATCCCACTCACCGTCGATGTCGCCACGCTGGTTGGCGCTCTGGGCGGTGGGTCGTAATGAGTATCCGCATGCGTCTGCGCGAGGAGCGCGCCCAAGCGACGGTGGAGATGGCAGTGGTTGCGCCCGTTTTGCTGGTGCTGGCACTCATCGTGTACAACGTCATGATCTATGCCAGCGCTGTCGCGCGCTTCGACCGCGTGGTGCCCGACATCGTGTTGGCGCACGCCGTGGCATCGGAGGGGGAGAGCGACGAAAGCTCTGTCGATGCCTCGGCGACGGTCCAGACTCAAATTCTGAATGCCATGGAAGGCTATGACTTGCAGATCGAAGTGTCGAGCGAGCAAGGCGCGGAGGCAACGGATGGTGCTCTGCTCTCCCTATCCGGTACGTTTAGGACCTATACCTGCACCATGCGCTATGAGCCGTGGCCGAGCTCGTTCAGCATCGCCGGCGTTTCGCTGGGGGCACCGGCAAAGTTGTCACACGAGCGCGCGGTGACGGTCGATCCATGGCGTCCGGGGGTGGTCATGTGACCGCGGTCTTGTCCTACATCGCCTACGCGCGGGCACTCAATAGGCTGGGCTGGACGCCGGCCGAGTTTGCGGTGGCGGAGTCGGTTGCCGTGCGCCTGCGCGGCATGCTGGGACGGTGTCCGGTTGCCGCCAACGGTCTGCCGCTCGTCATGGCATTTCCACGCTGCTCTTCGGTCCATACGTGTTTTATGGCCTATCCCATCGACATCGCCTTCATCGATCGCGACGGCAATATCCTCGCGCGCTACGAAAACGTATGTCCCTGGCGTATGTGCTCCTGCCCCGGCGCCTGGGCCGCACTAGAGCGCCCTTCAATCATTGTTTCGACCCCTGCTCTCCAACGCGTGCCGGCTTAAGGGACTGAGCGAAAAACTTCTTGCTGCCGGCTGATGCCTCTGACGTGCCGATTTATAGAACCGAGGCTGTGCTCAAAAACTTTTTTAAAATTCTCGGTTGACCGGAACGCGTCCTTGGTTATACTAATCAAGCCTTGAAACAAGGCACACCTCAAATGGCTGGGTAGCTCAGTTGGTAGAGCAGAGGACTGAAAATCCTCGTGTCAGGGGTTCGATTCCCTTCCCCGCCACCTTGAATTGTTTAGGACCTCTGCAAAGGGGTCCTTTTCTTTTATGCAGCCCCCACATGGAATCGAACCCCGTGAGGGCGCGGAGCTGAGTAAACGCGTAAGCGTTTGCCAGCGCAGCTCGCAAGGCGCGTAAGCGCCGCAGCGGTCCGTCCGCGCAGCGCGCGGACGCGATTCCCTTCCCCGCCACCTTGAATTGACTAGGATCTCTGCAAAGGGGTCCTTTTCTTTTATGTAGGGTTCTGCGGAAAATGCGCCCCATTATTGAGCGATAGAACGGGACATGCTTTCCGGTGCCTGCCTCCGGCGCGCGTACACACCTCGTCGCACCATTCCGAGCTCGTCTGCTCCCAGAGATTCCTCCCCACTTTCGCGTCACTTTACAGACCGTTCGGTCGCCTGTCCGCACACGCGGGTATACTCAAAACGATACTTATCCTATGCAATACGATGCGGGTTCGACCTGCATGATCCGAAGGGGGCAGTGATGGAGAGGATACTCGGCGTTAATCTCTCTGGCTGGTTTATTCCCGAGCCTTGGGTGACCCCGTCGCTGTACGCGGCGACCGGTGCATCCAACGCGGCCGAGCTACAGGAGGCCATGGGTACCGCCGCCTATAACGAGCGCATGCGCCGCCATTACGAGACGTTTGTGAGCGAGGACGATTTTCGCCGCATGGCGCAGATCGGTCTCAATGCCGTGCGTCTGCCGGTGCCCTGGTATGCCTTTGGCTCACAGGAGTCCGATGCCTCCTACATATCGGTTGTCGATTACATCGACCGCGCGATTGAGTGGGCTGCCAAGTACGACATCCGCGTGCTGCTCGATCTGGCAACTGTGCCCGGTGGCCAGGGCGATTCCAACGATTCACCCACCACGCCGGAGGCTGTCGCCGAGTGGCATTCGTCCACCAACGGCCGTCATGTCGCACTCGACGTGCTCGAGCGCTTGGCCGATCGCTACGGCGAGGCCGAGAGCCTGCTGGGCATTGAGCTGCTGGATACGCCGCAGATGAGCGTTCGCAAGAGCCTCTTCACCATGACGGATGGCATTCCTGCTCACTACCTGCGCAATTTCTATCGCGATGCCTACGAGCTCGTCCGTTCGTATATGCCCGAGGATAAGATCGTCGTTTTCTCGTCGTCGGGGCATCCCAGCGAGTGGAAGCATTTTATGCGCGGCGCCAAGTACAAGAACGTCTACATGGACCTTCACCTGTACCATTACCGCGACGAGTATGCGCTCGACATCACGAGCCCCCGCGGGCTGACGACGGCGATTTCGCGTAACAAGCGCGAGCTTAAAGAGGCGATTTCGACTGGGTTCCCCGTGCTGGTGGGCGAATGGTCGGGCGCGGCGATCTTTGCTAACTCGTCGGTTACGCCCGAGGGCCGCAATGCCTACGAGCGCGTGTTTATCGCCAACCAGCTGGCTTCGTTTGCGCCGGCTGCCGGTTGGTTCTTCCAAACGTGGAAGACCGAGAAGCGCATTGCAGCATGGGACGCCCGCGCGGCGCTCGGTACGCTCGAGCGCGGCATGATTGAATAGGTTGATATGACGCAAAACAGCGCCCATACGGGCAAACTCTATGTGGTCGGCACGCCCATCGGCAACCTGGGCGACCTGTCCCCGCGCGTTGGCGAGGCGTTTGCCGCCGCCGATGCCATCTGCTGCGAAGACACGCGTGTGACGTCAAAGCTGCTGATGCACCTGGGCATTTCCAAGCCACTTGTCCGTTGCGACGAGAATGTGATCGCCAGCCGCGCCGCCGGCCTGGTCGACCGTCTGCTGGCGGGGGAGACCCTCGCCTTTGCCTCGGATGCCGGCATGCCGAGCGTGTCCGATCCCGGCCAGGCGCTGGTCGAGGCGGCGCGTGAGGCCGATGTGCCCGTCGAAGTTATTCCCGGGCCCTCCGCTTGCGTCACGGCACTCGTTTCGTCCGGCATTCCCTGCGAGCATTTTTTCTTCGAGGGCTTTTTGGGCCGAAAGCACGGCGACCGCGTGCGCCGTTTGCAGCGCCTTGCCGTGGTGCCCGGCGCGCTCATCTTCTACGAGTCTCCACATCGCATCGTGGCGACGCTCAAGGCCGTGGCGGAGGTCTTTCCCCAGCGTGAGGTTGCCGTCTGCCGCGAACTCACCAAGCTGCACGAGGAGGTCTTGCGCGGGCCCGCTGCCCAGCTTGCCGAGGAGCTGCGTGCTCGCGGCGAGGTAAAGGGCGAGATTGCGCTGGTCATCGCGCCGCCGAGCGAGGATGAGGAGGCCGGTATCGTGCCGGTTGGCGCCGCGGCAGCGGATCCCGACGAGGCCCTGCGCGCGGATATCCGCGCCGCGCTCGAGGAGGGGGAGCCCGCCTCTGCGGTGGCCAAGCGCCTGTCTCAGAAGTATTCGCGCCGCAAGCGCGATGTCTATGCCATGGTGCTCGATATGCAATAGATGGAGGATATCCAGCCCTTGCGCTAGAATCATCCTCTGTATGCAACGTTTTTCTGGAGGACAAACCCCATGGATCAAAGCAAGCCTTCGTTCTTTATCACGACGCCCATCTACTACGTCAACGCCGATCCGCACCTGGGCACGGCTTATTCCACCATCATCGCCGACGTTCAGGCTCGCTATCGCCGTTCCGCCGGCTATAACGTCAAATTCCTGACCGGCATGGACGAGCACGGCGAGAAGGTCGCCGAGGCCGCAGCCAAGCACAACATGACGCCGCAGGAGTGGACCGATAGCCAGGCTCCGCACTTCAAGGAGCTTTGGAGCAAGCTCGAGATTTCCAATGATGATTTCATTCGCACCACCGAGCCGCGCCAGCATCATGCCGTGCAGTACCTGTGGGAGCGCATGAAGGAGTCTGGCTACCTGTATAAGGGCAGCTACGACGGCTGGTATTGCGTGCCTGACGAGACCTACTTCACCGATACGCAGGTCCAGAAGGGCGACGAGGAGTACGGCAGCGTCGGCCAGCACCTGTGCCCCGACTGCCACCGTCCGCTTGAGCGCGTGCAGGAGGAGTCCTACTTCTTTAAGCTTTCCGCCTTCCAGGACAAGCTGCTTAAGCTCTATGACGAGCACCCCGACTTTGTCGAGCCTGCGTTCCGCATGAACGAGGTTCGCAGCTTTGTCGAGGGCGGCCTCAACGACCTTTCCGTGAGTCGCACGAGCTTTGACTGGGGCATCCAGGTTCCGTTTGACGAGGGCCATGTGACCTATGTATGGTTTGACGCGCTGCTCAACTATATGACGGCCGTCGGCTACGGTGTCGACACCGACGAGGCGCGTGCCGAGCTGGCCTATCGCTGGCCCGCGCAGTTCCACATCGTGGGTAAGGACATCATCCGCTTCCACTGCGTCATTTGGCCCGCCATGCTCATGGCCATCGGCGAGGCCCTGCCCGAGCACGTCTTTGCCCACGGCTTCCTGACCGTGCGCAATGCCGAGACCGGCAAGGCCGAGAAGATGTCCAAGAGCCGCGGTAACGCCATCGCTCCGCAGGATGTTATCGACATGCTGGGCGTCGAGGGCTACCGCTATTACTTTATGACCGACGTGGTCCCCGGCACCGACGGCGCCATCAGCTTCGATCGTATGGAGCAGGTCTACAACGCCGATCTGGCCAACAGCTGGGGCAACCTCATTTCGCGCTCGCTCAACATGAGCGCAAAGTACTTTGACGGCTGCGCCCCGGCTAAACCGGCGTCTGCCGACGCGTTCGATAACCCGCTGGCAAAGATTGCCGACGGTTTGGTCGAGCGCTACATGGCCAAGATGGACGTGCTCGATTACGGTGGAGCCAAGGATGAGGTCATGGAGCTCATCCACGCCGCCAACCACTACATCGAGGACTCCGAGCCCTGGGCACTTGCCAAGGACGAGGCTAAGGCTGACGAGCTGGCGTTTGTGATCTACAACCTGCTCGAGGCCATCCGCATTGCGGCTCACCTGCTGATGCCGCTCATGCCTCAGACCTCTGCCGAGGCCCTGCGCCGCCTGTCCTGCGAGAACGAGGCCGCGACCGACGACCTCAAGGGCATTTGCGCTTGGGGCCTGCTTGCTGGTGGTCAGCCCGTCGAGAAGGGCGATCCTCTGTTCCCGCGTCTGGCGTAGAGACCGCGCGAGCGCCATATCGGCAATTTGCTGTTTAGATGTAAGGGCATGGCCGCAACGGTCCATGCCCTTTCGTTTCAAGACGCCGCCATCATGCTAAGGAGGCAACCATGACAACTTCGCCTTTGGCAAACCCCACGGCCACCAGGGAGCTGCTAGAGGAGTTTGGCCTTGCGACCAAGCATCGCCTGGGCCAGAACTTTCTAATCGACAATCATGTGATCGAGCGTATCTGCGAGCTTGCCGAGCTTGCAGGTGACGAGCGCGTACTCGAGGTGGGTCCGGGTTGCGGTACGTTGACACTTGCGTTGCTGCAGGAGGCGGCGTGCGTTACGTCCATTGAGGCCGATCCTGAGCTCGAACCGGTGCTCGACGCCCACGCCGCCGACTATGCCAACTTCCGCTTTATCATGGGCGACGCGCTTAAGGTGGGCCCGGAGCAGATTGAGCAGGCTGCCGGCGGCGAGCCCACGGTATTTGTCGCGAACTTGCCCTATAACGTGGCGGCGACGATCATTTTGCAATTTTTCCAGACGATGCCGGCGCTCAAGCGTGCCGTCGTCATGGTGCAAAAGGAGGTTGCCGATCGCATTGCCGCAGTGCCGGGCAACAAGACCTATGGCGGCTATACGGCAAAGCTCGGCCTGTATGCGCAGGTGACGGGTCGCTTTGAGGTGCCGCCGCGTTGCTTTATGCCGGCGCCGCACGTGGATTCGGCCGTCGTGCGTATCGACCGTGTTGACGGCGTGGTGCCCGAGGGGCTCGATCGCGAATTTGTGGCCCGCGTGATTGATGCTGCATTTGCTCAGCGTCGCAAGACCATCCGCAATTCCATGAGCGCCAACGGCTTTGCCAAGGACGTGCTCGATGCTGCCTTTGAGGCTTGCGGTATTGCACCCACCACGCGCGCCGAGACGCTTGATGTTGCTGACTTTGTCCGTCTGGCCCAGGAGCTAATCCATGATGCCTAATGCCGAACGTGTGACGTTTACCAAGAAAAAGAAGACGGTTGCTTGTCCCGTGCCCTTGGCACCGCTTGCCGACACGCATGCGCATCTGCTTTCGTTCTGGGGCAAGGATGTGCCTGAGACGCTCGTGCGTGCCAAGGTGGCGGGCGTCGACCTGTTGGTGACGATGTTCGACCCCATCGCAGACAAACGCAGCGTGACGGACTATAGCGACTGGCTGACGCGCGAGATTCTGCCGATGCAGGATATCCCGCAGATCAAGTATCTTGCCGGCGTGCATCCGTATGGCGCGCCGGACTATACCGACGACGTCCATGCACAGGTCGTTGCCGCACTTGATGACCCCTTATGCGCCGGTATTGGCGAAATCGGCCTGGACTACCACATGGACTATGACGACGACATCGCGCCGGCACCCCATAACGTGCAGATTGACTGCATGGCGCGCCAGCTCGAGCTTGCCGTGTGCCGTAACGTGCCGGTGGAGCTGCACCTGCGTCACGAGGACTCGGATGGGGAGCGCACCTCGCACGTTGATGCGTACAACGTGCTTCGTGAGGTGGGCGTGCCCCAGGCCGGTTGTGTGCTGCACTGTTTTGGCGAGGACCGCGCCACGATGGAGCGCTTTGTGGAGCTGGGCTGCTATATCG
>DAWEIC010000030.1:7282-13062 GCA_052364855.1 Collinsella sp. | reverse complement strand
GCGAAGCACTCGCCACCGAGTGCGGCGACTTTTTGGTGCGCCGCAGCGACGGCGTTTTTGCCTATCAGCTAGCCGTGGTGGTCGACGACGCTGACATGGGCGTCACCGAGGTCGTGCGCGGATGCGACCTGCTGGGCTCTACGCCGCGCCAGATCTACCTGCAGCATCTGCTGGGACTTCCCACGCCGCACTACGCACATATTCCGCTGCTCATGTCGCCGGACGGCCGCCGCCTTTCCAAGCGCGATCGCGACCTGGACCTGGGCGAGCTACGCGCACGCTTTGGCACGCCCGAGGCACTGCTGGGCTGGCTCGCCGGGCAAACAGGCATCGCGCCGGACACCACGCCGCGCACCGCCGAGCAATTGGTCGAGCACTTTAGCTGGGATGTTATCCACGCGCACCGGAAAAACATCACCATAACGGCCGAGTAGCCAAACGTCTTGCCGCTACGCAACATCCCAGGGCTGGAGTTCATCACCCAAGCGAACGATACAGTCGTAGAGCACGGTGTGGCGCTCGGCCGGGTTGGCATCCCGATGAAAATGGCCGTAGTACCAGCGCTTGTAGTCCAAGCGATCTTCCAGCTCATCGAAAAACGCCGTAAGTCGATCAACGCCGGGGCAATCCCAGCCGGGCGCCGGATAGAGCGTGGGCGAAAGCATGTGCGTAGAGCAGGTGTGGGTGATTACGTAGTCGACCTTCCAGCCCACGCTGTCGAGCTTTGTCCGTGCCTCCTCAAAGTTGCGCTCGTCCGGCAGCTCCTGTGGCCACCAGCTGGAATACGGAATGCGGTATTCCTTGTCCACGCTCGTGGCACCGCCCATGGTAAAGATCGTTGAGCCGTCGAGTTTAAAAACCTCGCCGCGCGTCAGGCGCCGTATGGGAGAGGTATCCGACAGGCGCTGCGTCAGCCCACCGTGCCACAACTCCATGGGTCGCTCCGCCCAGTGATCGAAACGTTCGTGGTTGCCGTCGACGAACAGCACGGTATAGGGGCGCGACTCCAACCAAGCGATATCGGCGCACTCCTCGGCAGAGAAATCCCACGGAAAGCCAAAGTCGCCCGCGACAATCAGATAGTCGTCGCCCGTCAGACTATCCCCAAGCTCCCAGTCGCGCAGCTTTTGCATGTCGACGCCGCCGTGAATATCGCCCGTCACATAGACCGTCATCGGATTACCACTTCCACCACTTCCCTCTTATAGGCTTCGAGATCGCGCTCGACCTGCTCATCGCCCGTGGCGTTGACCCACCACGGCCATTTAACGCAACACGCCGGCTCGTCGACCTGCGCAAACCACGACTTGAGCTCCTCCAGGCTCACCGGGGCGTAGCCGTTGGCATCCACACCCACGTCATAGCGCAGCAGCCCCTGCCTGAGGTTAAACCTGTTGTACGCGCCGCCGCAGCTGTGGATATGCCCATGAAGATGCCAGCTGCCGTGCGACATACCCTGCCAGTCGACCATGGGATAGTGGCTCAGCACGATTTTTTGGCGGTCGATCTTGAGCACGCAAATGGGCGGCTCGACGATAAAGGCATCCGCTACCGCAGGCTGCATCCAGTCTTTGTCGTGGTTGCCGGGCAGCAGATGGACGCGCTTGCATGCGATGCTTTTGCGCAGCTCGTAGGCATCTTGGGCCGTCATCTTAAAGCTAAAGTCACCCAAAATGTAAAGTTCGTCGTCCACGGCGACCTTGCTATTAATGCTCGCGACCATGGCGTCGTTCATCTGCGCAACAGTCGACCAAGGCCTGTCGGCAAGCCGTAGCATGTTCTCGTGTCCAAAGTGAGTATCGCTGGTAAACCAAATCATAGGAACCTCCTAACGCTGCGGGGCATCCATCCCTTAGGGCTTACCCTTCGTTCTTCCATCCAAACGGGTCAAACACCCAAAAAACCAGATCGAGCACGCCGCCGGTCATCATGGCACCGGCAAGGGCCATGCAAACATGCAGAGAGCCGCCGCTTCGAAGCACGTCGAACGGCCCCAGAACAGCCAGCAGCGCGACCGCAGCGCCGGCAACGCACAGCGCGAGGCACGGCCCTGCGTCCTTGACGCACCTCTTTGCGAGATGCTTGGTGTTGTCACTCATCGATATCGATCTCCTTAGAGGGCCGTTGTTCAGGTGCATGCCGCCGCGACAGAGCAGGGCGACAGGCTAAGTGTCACATTGCGTGCGGACACGTTTTTAGGCGCGCACCGCGTGGGACCTTCTTGCCCCCTACGGTGCGCGCCGAAAATGGTCCGCTTTCCTTCTGTCCCTAACGGGTCAGCTGGCGGCGCTTATCGGACAGGAAGACGCCGGCGGCCACCAGGACCGTGCCGCCGATAACGAAGGTCTCGCCCAGTAGGTCGGGCGTATCGCCCGTGGCAGGCATCGCCGTCTGCCACGTCGCGGCCTCGGTTGTTGCCACCGCATGTTTGGCCTGGTACGTCACTTGCGTGGCGGGCTGGGCCTGCTCGCCATTCCCGCGTTCGGCGGCCTCTTGGCGAGCGATCTCGGCGTTGAGCTCGACAATAGCCTGGTCGAGCTCGGCCTTGGCGGCGGCGTAGTTTGCAAGCGCCTCCAAGTATGCCGGCGCCACAGCATCCGCCGCAGCCACGGCGGCATCGAGCTCGGCATTGGCGGCCGCGGCGTGCTCGGCGGCATCGTGAGCCGCGGCAATCTTGGCGTTGAGCGCCTCGCCTGCATCGTCAGCGCCGCCGTTAACAATGGCTTCGGCAAGATTGATCCTACGCAGGCGGGCAACCGCGGCGGCAGAGGCATCGCGGGCGGCAGCCGTATCCGTCACGGCTTTGTCAGCATCTACCCAGTCGTACTCGGCATCCATCACGGCCGTCGCCGCAGCATCGCGCGCGGTATCGGCAGCGGCTTTGTCCTCGGTAGCCTTGGCAAGCGATGCGGCGGCGTTCTTAAGCTGAGAGGCGCGGACAGCAGCCGCGTCAGACTTTGCCTGAGCCGTTGCCACGGCGGCATCGGCATCGCTCGCAGCCTGCTGGGCCATATCGAGCTCCGTCTGGGCGGCAGCAGCATCGATGTCTGCCCGATCGGCATCGCCTTGGGCAGCAACAAGTTCGACCTCTGCCCCGCGCTGATTGGCACGAGCGTCTTCGCCATTTAAGCTAGCCCTCGTAGTGCCTGGAAGCACGAATCGCGATTCAGTGCTTCGGGAACCCCAGCTATGCCCTAAGCTCATTGTCCCTTGCGATGTCATCTTCTGCGCATCCCTTGAAGATGAACGACTAGCACGGTTCTTCTTAGCCTACCTGTCGTCCGATGAAGGACAGCAGAGACTTATGGCCTCCTCGCACGGAGACTCGCTTGCGCAGCTATCTCCCAAAGACCTACGAAGCATGACCGTACCCGTCCCCCCAGCCGAGCGGAACAGGAGCGCTACGTGCAAGAGTACGAAGCAAAACAGCGCGCCTACGAGGACGCCTTTAAGCAGGCGGAGCATTACGCCGCGAGCAAGGGAACGATGTAAAGCTGGGATCGGCAGGCTACCTGGACTTTTCCCGGCAGCCTGCCGATCGGTCGCTGACACCGCGGGCCATTGGGAGCAACAGTCCGCTACCTGCACCACGTGGTGACATAGATAACGGGAGACCCGGCAAGGCACACCACCAAGACGACGGCCGCGATTGCAAGCGCGATGGCCATGCTCACGACGACATAGGCCACGGCAATGAAGACCAGCGCCAACACGCAGGCCAACAGCTCGGCCACCTAGCACAAGACCAGGTTCGAGCTCGCGCGCTTCAGCAGGACGTCGGCGAGACGGACGCATCGTGAGACTCACGAGCGCCATGGGCGGCCCGTGGCGCGACCGAACCGACGGAAGCGCCCGAAGTGCACGCGGCCACGACGCGGGCGAGCCCCGACGAGCAGCTCCGAGCCCGGACGGCCCCGGCCACGGGGCGGCTGAAAAGGTGAAACGTTGGCGAGCGTGGGGCAGATGTGCGGGAGCCTGTGAAACTTGTAGAGGCGTCCTTCCTGCTAGAAGCTTCGGTCGATAGGCTCTGTTTGTCTGTTGCTCATATGGCAAGTGATACACTTGCAGCTGTTACTCACGATTTAAGGTGGTCATCATGTCCGCTCCAAGACGCACTAAGTCTAGTCAGGCACAGCAGGATTTTCAAACTCCTAACACTGATGGTGATAACTACCTGGTCGAGCGCGACGGATGGATTGATAAGGCATCGTCGGGCTTCATTACGAACAGTAAGGCCAATCGGCAAATCTATCGCGTCATATTGGAGACTCTTTGGCCGAAAGGGTATGGCATACCCGGGCCTATCGTTGGCCGCGAAGAGATCAGGGCTGCGATTGATCGCGCCAAGGGCGGCACATACCACGATCCGTTCAGGCGGTTGCGCGAATTGCAGGGCGATGAGGGGTTTCTAGGCATCATCAAGAATGGGCAGAGGTATCAGCTCATTCATTTGAACATCTCACCAAAGAAACGGCCCAGAACATCACTCTCGGCAGATAAATGGAAGATGGTCCTTGGGGCCTACAACAATGTTTGCGCCGTCTGTGGTTGCACGCCCGATGAGAATGGATTTCAGCAGGATCACAAAGTCCCCCGTGCCCGCGGTGGTACCGATGACCTTACAAATTGGCAGCCACTTTGTGATTCTTGCAATATCGAAAAGAGCGTCGTCTGCCGAGGATGCCAGAAAGATTGCTCACAATGCGGCTACGCTTTCCCTGAGTTCTATAGGCCGGTTAGGCTGTCGGGACAGACCTGGCGCGATGTCAATGAGTACTCAGAAAAACATCACCTCGATCCGAGCCAGTTCGTAACCGAGGTGATTTATCATGCCATCTCTATCGAGTACGATAACTCAATCTGGCATTGAGTTAATCGTTGCTCGGGCGGTATTGCTCCAACCTTTCATCATCTGTTTGAACAAGCGAAATGACGTCTTTTATGGCTAGCCCCAAAGCCCTGCCTACCAGAGGCGGGATAGCGTTGCCAATTTGCGCATTCCGGGGAACATCGACTCCTCTTGCAGGGCCGTTAAGTGTATAGCGTCCATAGAATTGGAAGTCGTCAGGGAACGATTGCAGGCGAGCCATCTCCCGGAGAGTTACGACTCGAGGTTTATCGAAATGTATGAGCTCCTCTGGCGCAGTTGTTAGCGTTGAGCAAGGTTTTTCGAGGTCTAGAACAAACCGCTTGTTTGAGTGACACCCGTTCGCATACAAGAACTCCTTGCTGAGGCGCCCGGGTTGCTGCGTCATATGCGCCTTGTTGTAGAGCGCAATGAGCTTATCGCTGTGCCGATTGAAGCGATGGCAGGTCGGCACTGCTTGCTTTCGAATATTCTTCCTCATGAGCTTCTGGTAGGAAGTGCTCGCAGGCAGATACTTGCATGTTTTAAACCTTGGGAATTCTGGGTCTGCCACAAGTTCATCGCCTGAAAGGTCGCTCAGCGCCTCTGCGACGTTTACATATCTGCTTGTGGCAAGCCTAAGGTCCTTCCTCTGCTCGATGCAGATAGATGAAAGCAAGTCATCGAGCAAACTCTTGACATCAAGTTTCCCTGCGTAGTCCTCGGAAATAGCAAGCAGTATTACCCGCTTGCGTATCTGTGGGACACCGAAGTCGGCAGCGTTTATGGTGATTTTCCCGACGCTATAGCCCAACTCTTTGAGCTTATCGACCGCCTCTTCGGCGACGCTTCTTGTGGTGTTATCGCTTGGACGCAGTACGAACTTTTTCCCAAATCCACCAACGTTTTCCACCAGCACGAAGCGTGGCCTGAG
>DAWEIC010000030.1:0-7272 GCA_052364855.1 Collinsella sp. | reverse complement strand
TTCTGGCCATTTCAATTTGTTTAAAAACAAGCAGGTTTCTCGGGTCATTGCCGTTGCGCGCCCCCGCGACGGAGAACCCCTGACATGGAGGGCCGCCAGCGAGAAGAGTCACCTCCCCGCTTAGTTCTTTCAGATGCCCTCTCGCGGTATCGTCTGAGAGAACATCGTTAATATCGTGCGATTCCTTAGTGAGCCATTCAGGCCAATTCTGAAAGTGGCTATAGGGGGAGGTTTCGCTAATTAAATTATGTTCAAAAGTGGAATAGGCCATAGGGTCTTTCTCAATTGCGAAGATACCCGACCAGCCTGCCCAGCCAAGGCCCAACGATAGGCCTCCACATCCTGAGAATACATCGATATATGACAAGGAGGAGGGTGCCGGCTCCGAAGGCCTGCTGTCACCTTGAAAAATAACGCCTTCCAACTCTTTCATTTTCTTTATTGCTTGCTTTCCCGTTTCCGTAACAATATAGCCGCTCTTTTTCCGGTAGGTTGTAAGGCAGTTCGAGTCCTTGAGCGACTTGATCCAACCGTTAATGGTCGCAGGACTGCTCCCGTATGCCTCCGCTATTGCGCTTTGTGACATCTTGATTGCAGGCCCCTCGGGCGTAGCAGTTTGTTGGGCGTCGAGCCAGCAGAGAAAGCGATACTCTTTTGTGGCGAAAATGCCGGTGCTCTCTGTTGACATCTAAAAGCCCTCCACTTGATCCTCTGCCTTTCAAATGCACTAAATTATTATAAGAACTTACCGAAGATTCAAGCCCTGTTTTACCGATATAACCGACTGCGAGTCTTCGACCGATGCCAACATGAGTCTGTTCGTGAGGGTGACCTTTAAATTCTTCAAGTAAGACGTATTTGGCATAGATGCTGAATCGCGATGTATTCAATCATCGTGTTTTAGCATATAAAAGGCTATAAATTAATCAAAACTACAATGTGTCATAAAGCAGCTGGGCATACTTTGAAAGTTGGTCCTCACTGCCGTGAACTCTATTCCCAAGCGGCCGAACCTTGCGCTATTTGCAATATCCCCAGTTGTCTTGCCTTATGAATTACGTCATCTAAAACCTGGCTTTTCATAACCGATTGACCACTCGAATAGTGAAATTTGTCAGCCGAGGCGGGCGTTAGATGCTGCTGCATGAAGTGCTATCCAGCACCCGCCTCGGACAATTAGGCCGCACTCGAATCCGAGCATGAACGCTGCAAGACCGGCGCACTAGTCTTCAAAGTCGATTTCAACCTCGGCGGCCTCATATATCTGGTTGATCACGTCGATGTCGATGCGGTTTACTATCCACCCTCGCAGCGAGCAGCGTTGCACGAACTCCTCGATGCGGTTCACGTTGTACATCTCTCGTAGAGTGACAACGACTGCAAACCTGATTCCATCTCCAGCACCAGGCTTGTTGCGCTCCTTCTTGCGCAGCATAATGCCCCATTGCGGGTTGTCGTAGGCTTTGCGCGGGGCGAACCGGGACTTGAACACGTCGCCGATGTGCTTGACGTTGTCCCACTTGCGGTAGAGCGCACGTGCTTCCGCTTCATAGACTTGGGAACCTTCGTCTCCCTGGACGTTTTTGTCCAGGGATTTGATCCCTTTACCCTTGATGCGTCCGAAATGGAGGTCGATCTCTGTGGTGGTGTAATCGACGCCTTGGCTCCTGTGGCATTCCGGGAAGTAGCAGAGCGTGGCCCGCGCCATGAACGGATACCTGCCGTCGTTCATGGGAATCGGTATACCGTAGTTGTAGGTCTCATAGCTGTCGATTGCGCCCGAGAGGATGAATCGAATCTCGTTGTTGGGCGTGCCGATTATGTCCTCAATACTGATAGGCGGAACGCCGTACCCCCTTGTATTGGATAGACCGCCCTCACCCCATCCATAGGCCGAGTCGATGAGAAGCGCCTTGGCCTCCTCCCTCGTGAGTCGAGCCTTATAAATCAGAAAGGCGAGCTTTCGTGCGATCCACGGGGCGGCGAAAGACGTACCCCAGTCACGCACGAGGGCGAAAGGCGCCGCCACAACGAGCCCGTCCTCCTTGGTGCCGCCGTAGTAGCTTATGTCGGGCTTGCCGAAGAACGACAAGACCGGCCCGTGGCGCGAGTAGATTGCTGGCGCACAGTCGCGTCCCACCGAGTTAACCACCACGGAATTGATTGAATCCGCCGGCGATCCAACGCGCTTTGTCTCCTCTCCGTTTTCGAGATTCGTTCCCGATACCACAAACACCACGTCGTATTTCGCCTGCAGCTCATCAAGGATCGACGCGACCGGAGAAATTGAGTTTTCCGGGCATTCCGAGGCGGTGCCGAGCGACAGGTTCCAAACCTTAATGCTCAGATTTGCCTCGATTATCCTCTTGACGTCGCGCATAACGGTAAGCGAGTTCAGCTTCTCGCCGTCGGTGATGCCGAAGTGCTTGACGCGGAAACGGCCGCAGCCGTCGTCTAGCTCGGGGTTGAGCGAGGGGCCATCGACGATGATGGAGGAAACCTGCGTCCCGTGGGCCACGTCGTTGTTGCAGTCGCGTTTCTCGGTCATACAGTCCTGGTAATCAACCCACGCGCTAAAATATGCGTTCTCGTTGAATAGCGTATCGATAACGCCGACGACTGGCTCTCCGTCCGGATCGGGAATCGAGGGCGGTAGCGGCAAACGCGCCTCGTATTCCCTATAGGCCCTCTCGCCCCAGAGTTTCGCTAGGTCAGTGTCGGCGAAGTTGACCGTAGACATGGCGACGAGGTAGGGCGCTTCGCGACGAAGCCGCTCATATTGGTCGGGATACAAGCGAACGCAGTTCTCAAAGACCTGTCCGCTGTCCAGCGCGGGTATGACTCGGCTTAGCAGCTCGTATGTATCCGTCCCAGTATCGTATATGGTGACGAAGGCGTCGTCGTTCTTGTACGCATCATCGATTGTGTCGGTGTAATAGAAATTAACGAGGTAATGGGCATCGCGAATGATTTGCGCGAAGGCCGTTTTTGAGATTGACGCTCCGTAAGCGTCGAACTTTTCTTTGTCGAGCTGCGACAGCTCCTTGCTGCCTATCACGCCGTTTGGGTAATTTCGCCGCAGGATGCCTATACAGGTGCCCAGCTCCTCTACCGTCTTGTCCAGCGTCTGCGGGGCAACGCGGTATGTGATGATGTGGCGGGGGTTATTCCCCGCGCTTCCAGGTATCTGCTCGAACCTTGCGCCGACAATGGAGTCACTTGCGTTGTCACTGCTTCGCGCCAGGAGCCTCCTGCAACGATTACTCTTAGCCACGGTCGATTTATAACGAGCATTAATTAGGTAGTCGATGCCGAGTTGCTGGCGCTTCCAATAGTTCCTGCACTCGACAAGATCGGCCTTTAGACCTTCAAGCTCGTCAGCAGAAACGGATTGCCCATTTGGGAGCGACGGCGGGCCGGGAGGCATTGCCCCCTTGCGCTCATAAGAGCCCTTCAGTTCGAGAATAGCGTTGCTCATCGTCTAACCTTTCAGCTCGCGCGAAAGAGTGCTGATCGGCGTGCCCGTCAGCGTCTCTATCTCGCGCATGGAGAAGCCCTGCTCGCGGAGGCTCTTGGCGTCGGGAACTACGTTGCCCGTCGCAGCCTTGTAAAGGCGGCGCATGTAGTCGAACGGCTCGCCTGGATTGCTGAAAGCAATCGCCGTTTTGATGAGGTTTGAGAGCTCAGCAGGATACAGCACCTCGTCCATAAGCCGCATTATCTTGTTGAATAGGCGCACATCTTTCCCGGCAAAGCGGAACTTGGCTAGATGCACGTTGAGCAGCGTGGTCGCTACCTCGAGGAGGTCATCTCGGGTGTACCTGCCGAAGTCGATCACGGAATCAAACCGACGAATCATCGCCTTGTCGAGCGTTCCGTACATGTTGGTCGTGGCGATGAGCACGACTTGCGTGTTCATACTGTCCAACTCGCGGAGGAACGTGGACGTCGCGCGTCCCATCTCGCGGACATCGTGGCTGTTGTTCCTGTCCATCGCAAGGGCGTCGATTTCGTCGAAGAGCACGACGATTCTGCCCGGGTTGGCAAACCCGTTGATCTCGCGGAAGAGAGTCGTGATGTTCTTGCTTGTCTGTCCGAGCTTGCTGTCGATGACCTCGCTAAAGTCGACGACAAACAAATCCCTCTCAAGGATTCGGGCGACATGCTTGGCCGTTTCGGTCTTGCCTGTGCCGGGAGGTCCTTGGAACAGGAACTTATTGATGCCCGCGTCATGGCCGACTGCATTTATGATTCCCTTCACGTCCTCAGAAATGACCTCTGGGAGAGGGAGGGGCGAGCGGGAGTAGTCCATTCTCCTGAGGAAATGGCCCACGCCGCCGCTTGTCTGTGGGACAAAGGTATTCGCGTCCGAAAGAAGGGCGAGGACGTATTCTGCGAGCTCGGTGTCGCCGGCCCGATCGAAGTCATGGGCGATCTCTATGGCCTCCTGACGAAAGCCGTAGTTGTTGTCCTCCACATGGTATTTAATAAGGTTCAGTACATTCCTCTTCTTCATTTTCCATTTCTCCAGACACTATCCGCCCCATAATGGCACTTTCTAGTATAGAACAAAACCAACAGAATTGGAATAGAGATTGACTTTTTAAGCCGAGCGGTGCTACCCTCGAATCGGTTCGGGGCACCACGAGCCAACCTGTCCGTTGCCAGCCGTAGGGAGGTGATTGTATGGCACGGCATCACAGCCCCAAGCTCAGCAAAGCCGCCGCTGTTCTGGCGAGCGGCAAGTCGAGCCCTCGGGCCAAGTCGCAAGCCGGCAAAACGCTGGCAGACCACAAGCGCCGCATGCATTAAGTGGCACGCAGCATCCTGAAGGAGGTGATGAAGATGGCATATGTTCGAGTGCGAATCCCGAAGTACCGAGTTACCAAGACCGGGCGAATCGTAAAGACCGGAACAATCACGCGATACGTCCATGTTAAAAGGAAGTAGAGCCCCAATGCGCAATTGAGGCTCCACTCGGAACGGAGCGGGGGTGTAGTTTAGCGGCTTGCCCCCGCTCCGCATATTCGCAAAGGTTAGCGCAGTTCTATCCGTGCCGCAATTCTGCATTATCGTCACAAGGTGAGCGGGTGGCTATCACAAATACGTTGCTTAGAACAGGGCACTGCCACATTCCAGCAAACCAATCCGAATCCTCGCTTGGTCGGGAGATAGTCCAATTACCCCTTAAACACCATATCGTTGTGGTATTCAATAAACTCAGCTCGTGGGACAAATCGCTTCGGAAGCGTAATTGGCTTTCCGTTGTAGCGCCACAAATACTCATCCTCAGGTGTTTCATGTCCGACCACACCGGACACCACTATCTTTAGGTCCTTCGTAATGGTAATTAGCCCCCGATCGAACGCCTTATCGTGCAATGCGTTCAAGAGCAATCCATTGTCGGGGGCAAGTCGCTCCGTTTTTGGATCAGAGACAATCCAGGGCTTGATATGGCTAGCAACCAACAGAGCCTTGTTTGATAGCCCCGTCAAGCAGCATCTTGAATCGTAATTGACGAGCAAGGTATTTCGAAAGAACTCCTGGTTCACCCGCATCGAAACGATTGCTTCGCGCTCTTTGCCCTCTGGCAAATCAAAGCCAATCGTCTCTTTCAACTCATCGCTTAGCGGTTCTTCAAAATCGAATCGATTGAGGAACACCTCGGTCGCTTCCTCGACGAGCTCATCGCCAGCAGAGGAATACTCAACCCAAACCATCTCATCCATTTTGCTCGCATGGGTCATTCCAACCTTGCCGCGAGCGCGTCGACGCTCATCGAAAGATGCAAGATTCCAGATTTTTAGAGCGACTGCGTTCGGCGTTCTGCCAATGGCCTTAGCTAACGCCTGGACGTCCTCGCCTGTTTTATCAACCTTTTTTGATGGTAGGGCGAGGTACAAAAACAGAGCCGCAAGGGTTTCTTCCCTCGACCATTTGTCTCCACGGCCTGCCATGTTTGCTCCTCGCCCGCGCACCGCTCACGTAATAGGTCCAGGATAATCCCGCGGGGGACCGCACTCGCTGCCTTTTCTCATTCGTCGGTGAATGGTTCACATAATGGCACTCCCCCGCGCTCCTCATACCCGCGCTCGAGCTTCTTCCCAAGCTCCGCAGCGGGCAGATACGGCTCCCAAAGCGGGCATCCCTGCCAACCCTCCGCGAACCCCATGCGGTGCAGCTCGTCGGCATCCAGCCTGTCTAGCAGCTCAAACAAACGTGTGCGCCAGCCTGTCTCGGGGGCGATGCGCTCCAGCAGGTAACTCAGGATGGTGAGTATGCCGAACATGTTGTCCGACCGCACCTGGTACGGCTCGTGCCACTCTGGATACTTCGACTTGGTGGGGATGGTCGGCCTGGTGCCAAGCCCTCTGTTCCACAGGCGGCCATGGTGTGCACATATGTTGCGAGCGGTGTTGATGGCCACGAGCCACGACTTCAACACGCGCGACGATACGCCCAGGTCCCCAGAGATTCTGTTCCTGATGTCAACCGACGCGCCGTTGTAGAGGCGAAGCATCGTGCCGAAGTCCATCAGGTTCACGAGAATCCAATAGGGCGGCAGGTCATGCGCGTCGCCGTAGGCCTCCTTGAAGTGGATAGCGAAGGGTTCACGCGAGCGGTCAAGCTCCTCAGTGCATCGTTCGATGAACTCGCCGTACGCATCGCCCTCAAGGCGCGGGAGATTCTCGCGGTCGAAGAAGCCGAACGCTCCGGTCTTGCCCGCGAGCTCATAGGCCAGCTGCGTGCGGAAGTAGACCTCGACGCGCTCGATGGCGTCCAAGACGATGAGCCTGAACTGCCTGTCGAAGGTGTAGAGCTTCCAGATCTGGTCGAATGTCGTGCCCTCGACGAAACGCTCGTCCTTTTCGCCCTCCTTGTCTGCCTCTGGCTTGCGCTTGAAGATGTACCAGTAGCCGCTCAGGCGGTAATAGCCAACGTTTGCGAGGTGGGCGATAAGGTCATCGCGGTCTGCCACCAGGCCGCGCTCGACTATGAGCAGGTCGGCCTGCTCCTCGAAGGTCAGCCAGGGTTTCTTGTATTCCCCCATGGTGCTCCTGTGCTCGATGCATAAAAGAAGACCCGCCAGTGTGCATGCTCGAGAGCAGAGGCCGGACGGGTTTACTAAGGTCATTTTACCGCAGTCGAAGCCATTCTATACGGAACTCCACGAGGAAAGTTTGCAAGCGGCCGCCTCCTTGAATATCAACTTCATCCCACCCAAAAACTCATCCAACATTAATCTTGGCTCAAGAATCGCTTAATCTATAA
>DAWEIC010000029.1:0-13204 GCA_052364855.1 Collinsella sp. | reverse complement strand
TATCTCCGAACGCCGCTGTCCACCCGTCAGGAGCTGTCGCAGAGTGCCTACGCCCTGCGCGACCAGATCAAAAAGACGCAAGATGAGCTCAACAACCTTAAGTACCGGGACGATACGGTCTATGCGGACGACATTGCCCACTTAAAGCAGCTTGCCGAGTGGATGTATGAGCGCGTCGACGTGATCTGCCAGAGTTGGGACATCTCGCTGGCCATTCCCGATGGCGAGTCGATGAGTTCCCACCAAAGCGAGATCCTGGCGCCCATCGCACAGGGCGGCAACAGCGCGCTGAACCAGTACGACGCCAATGTGGGCTCCTGGAAGCCGCAGCAGCGTTCCTAAAATTAGTTCGCCATAGTCGGCATAACCTACGTGCGCAATTGATGTAAGCGCATGCTTATTGCTACAATTCGTACAAATATGCTTTAAACGCACGAGGAAGGAACCACATGTTTGGTTTTAAGAAAGAGCTCTACACGCCCGAGTATCAGCTTGCCGGCGACGAGTGCGCCGTAATCGAGACGTCGAAGGGTACCATCAAGGTCAAGTTTGACGGCGAGGGCGCTCCCATTCATGTCGCGAACTTCTGCGAGCTTTCCACGATGGGTTTCTACGATGGCCTTAAGTTCCATCGCTATGTTCCCGGCTTCGTCATTCAGGGCGGCGACCCCAATACCCGCGATATGTCCGGCGCCGACGTCGCTGCCGGTCTTGAGGGCCCCGACGGCATGCCCGGTACCGGTGGCCCCGGCTACTGCATCAAGGGCGAGTTTGCCACCAATCCGCGCAACAGCCATGTCGATGGTGCCCTTGCCATGGCACGCTCCATGGACCCCGATTCCGCGGGTTCGCAGTTCTACTTCTGCCTGGGCGCCCAGCATAACCTCGATTCCGGTTACACCGTCTTTGGTACCACGGTCGAGGGTCTCGATGTGATTTCGCAGCTGCGTGCCGGCGACGAGATCGTCCATGTCGAGATCGTTCACGAGTAAAGGGGACTTCCTTGAATAGCCAGCTGATCCAACAGGGCCGCGCCGCTTACCGCGCGGGTGATTTTTCCGCTGCAGCCCAGATGCTTGGGGCGGCAAAGACTCCCGATGAGATTATGGGCGAGGCCGATCACCTTCGTGGTAACGCCTTGATGCACCTGGGCATGTATGCCGAGGCCGCCGAGGCCTACGCCGCCGCCCTCAACGACGGCACCTATGGCAAGCGCGGCGCGCTGCTCACCAACCGCGGCAAGGCGCTCGCCGCCGTGGGCGACTACACGACGGCCGCTCAGGCGTTCTCTGCTGCTACGCAGGACGCTTCTTATGCCACGCCGTTCAAGGCCTGTCTGGGCCTGGGTAACGCGCTGTTCCAGTCGGGCGATTATGCCAACGCGGGTACTGCCTTCCGTCAGGCTGCCATCGACGGCGCCAATCCGGCTCCTGCCGCCGCACTGGGCGAGCTTGGTCGTTGCTTCATTAAGCTCGGCCGTTCGGCGGATGCCGTGGAGACCTACCGCACGGCTATCGACTTTGCCGGCCCCCGCGACGACACGCGTGCGCTCAACGCCGGCATGGGTCAGGCGCTTTCTGCCGCCGGCCGTCCCTCCGACGCACTCGACGCCTTTAACGCCGCTACTGCCGATGGCATCTACCAGCTCACCTCCGAGCAGGCCGATGAGCTTGCCCGCGTGCACGATTCGCTTGCCGCGCTGTCTGCCCAGACGGCTATGGCCACGGCTCCGGCGCCCGCGATGGACGCTCCTGCCGTCGATCCGCTCGATCCTACGGGCGCGACCGGTCAGTTTATGCCCGATCCCTCGGACACCGGCTTCTTTACGCTGTCCGAGTCCGAGATGGTCCAGCAGGACCGTCAGGATCGTAAGCAGGCCAAGGTCCGTCGTCGCCATCGCCACACGGGTCTCAAAGTCTTCATCGTGCTGCTTCTGCTCATTTTGATCGCCGCGGGCGGTCTGGGCTTTGCCTACACGCGCGGCTTTGGCTTCCCGTCTCAGGAGTCTGTCGTTACCGATCTGTTCCAGGCTGCCGGCGACGGTGACACCGCAAAGGCCGAGTCTTGCCTGGCATCGAGCCTGTCCGAGGACGCTAAGTCGATGATCATCTCCTCGATTCCGCAGGGCGCCACCGTGTCCGTCGAGGGCATGGATCAGTCCATGACCGAGACGACCGCTAAGGTGAAGGCATCGCTGTCCAAGGGCGGCGAGCAGGAGTACACCGTCAAATTCGTGCGCTCCGACAACCATATCGGCTGGGCCGTTTCCTCGCTCGATATGGATTTCTCGGCTGCTGACAACCAGTAGTGACCTTATGGGATTTAGCTTTGCCCGGCGCTTCACCGCAAGTGAGGTGCCGGGCTTGCGCTAGTATGATGAGCTAGTAGTTTTCCAGCAATCATCCAACACATCAGGAGTTGCGTTGTTTTCTTTGATGGATATGTTCTTCGGTAGCTATGCGGGCGATCTTGCCATCGACCTCGGCACCGCAAATACGCTTGTCTCCGTGCGCGGCAAGGGCATTGTCATTCGCGAGCCCTCTGTTGTCGCCATCGACAAGAACGACGAGCGCATCCTGGCGGTCGGTATCGAGGCAAAGCGCATGCTCGGCCGTACGCCCGGCAACATCGTGGCCGTTCGTCCCCTGAAGGACGGCGTCATCGCCGACTTCGATGTTACCGAGGCCATGCTTCGCTACTTTATCGACAAGGCTTCCGAGAAGCGCTATCCGTGGACCCCGCGTCCGCGCGTTGTCGTTTGCGTTCCCTCCGGCGTCACGTCGGTCGAGAAGCGTGCCGTCTTTGAGGCTACGATCCAGGCCGGCGCTCGCCAGGCCTATCTGATCGAAGAGCCTATGGCCGCCGCTATCGGCGCCGACCTGCCCGTCGAGGAACCCACCGGCTCCATGGTCATCGACATCGGTGGCGGTACCACCGAGGTTGCCGTTATCGCTATGGGCGGCATCGTCGTCTCGCAGTCCATCCGTATTGCCGGCGACGAGTTCGATCAGGCCATCCTCACGCACGTTCGCGATGCCTACAACCTGGCCATCGGCGAGCGTACGGCAGAGGACATCAAGATCAAGGTCGGCTCCGCCGTGCCGCTCAAGGACGAGCTCGATGTCGAGGTCAACGGCCGCGACGTGATCACCGGTCTGCCCAAGACCGTGCGCATCGAGAGCGAGGAGATTCGTCGCGCGCTCAACAAGCCGCTCGACGAGATGGCCAAGGCCGTTAAGGACGCCCTCGATGCCACGCCGCCCGATCTTGCCTCGGACCTTATGTACTACGGCATTTTGCTGACTGGTGGCGGCGCGCTGCTGCGCGGTCTCGACGTGCGCCTGCGCGATGAGACCGGTGTTTCGGTCAACGTCAGCCCCACGGCGCTCGATAACGTCGTTAACGGCTGTGCCCGCGTGCTCGAGGCCAATGCGTTTGATGGCGGCTTCGTCCAGACCAATGCTTAATTTCCAAAAGGTGGATTCCATTTGGCACGATCTTCGGGTTTCTCCACAAATCTGAATACCAAGCGACAATCAACGGGTATGCGCCCGTTGATTGTTTTCAGCCTGATTTCGGTGTTGCTGCTCACGTTTTACATCCGCGAGGGCGAGGCAGGACCGATTCATGCCGTGCGTTCGGGCGTAACGACGATTACCTCGCCGGTGCGCTTTGTGGGTTCGGCTGTGGCGGCTCCTTTCAATGCGATCGGCAACGTGTTCTCTAACCTTACGGCGTCGCAGGACACGCTCGACGAGCTCAAGAAGCAAAACGAGGAACTGACCTCTAAAGTTGCTGAGCTCTCCGAGGCTCAAAAGACCGCCGAGCGTCTGGAGGGGCTGGTCGGCCTGCAGTCGACCTATAACCTCAAATCGACCGCTGCTCGTATCGTTGGTGCCTCCGGCGATGCCTGGACCTCGACCGTTACCATCGACAAGGGCTCTGCCGACGGCCTTACCATCAACATGCCCGTGACGAGCTCTGCCGGTGTTATCGGCCAGATTATCGAGGTATCGGCCAAGACCTCTACCGTTCGCCTGATTGGCGACGAGAACTCCGGCGTGTCCGCTATGGTGCAGGACACGCGCGCCCAAGGCATGCTGCAGGGTCAGGCTGACGGCACGCTGCGTCTTGAGTACGTGAGCGTCGACTCCGACGTTAAGGTTGGCGACATCATCGTGACCTCGGGCATCGGTGGCGTGTTCCCCAAGGGCCTTCCGCTTGGCACCGTCTCGTCGGTTGAGAAATCGGCAAACGACGTGTACTACACCATTGTGGTGCGCGCCCAGACGACGGCCGAGAACAACGAGGAAGTGCTGGTCATCACCTCGCTGACCGACGAACAGTCGGCCTCGGATGAAGACGTGAGCACGGCCAACAGCACACCGCAGGGAACGTCGCGCGATGCTGCGACCAAGACGAAGGACGAGAGCTCGGATGACAGTTCCGACACGTCCGAGACGACCGATTCCGGCTCGAGCGAATAGGGGGCATGTCCATGGATCTACACGAGCAGGGGATGAGCTCCCGTACGTTTGTGATCGCCGCCATCGTGTGCGTGCTGCTGCAGGCAGGCCTGGCACCGCAGATCTCCATTGCGGGCGGTCGCGTCAACTTCATGATTATCCTGGTGTGCCTAAGCGTGTTCTCGGGCGACCCGACCCGTGCCGTCGTGTGCGGTTTTTGCAGCGGCTTGTTTTATGACCTGTCCGCTGCCGTGCCGGTGGGCGTTATGTCACTCCTGCTGACCGTGGGTTCTTTTGCCCTGGTGCACAGCGCCGTCGGTCAGACGGGCGGTACCCCGAGTGCGCGCGGCGTCACTGTGGGCGCCTTCGCGCTCGTCATTAATGTGATCTACAGCATCATCTTGCTGTTTATGGGTTTGGAGACGAGCTTTGTCGTGGCGATCTTCGGCCATGCGCTGCCGTCCTCGATCCTGACGGGTCTGGTTGCCATTCCGTTTTTGATGTCCGGCGTCGTGCCGCAGTCCGGCTATGGATTCTCCGCACGTGGCGGACGCCAGACGGGTATGCGCTTTAAGCCCAAGACCCGCAAGCTCAAATAGGGGAGGCCCGTAGATGTCTTCCCAGTTGACGGTTATTATCGCCGGTATCGTGCTGGTTGTGGCCATCGTGGTCGCACTGGTCATCATGCGTCGCGGCGATTCCCGTTTTACCTACGATACGCAGCATGGAACGGCCCCGCGCGCCACCGAGGGCGAGGGCAATACCGCGGCGACCGCCTTCAAGGGCCGCTTTTCCATCCTCACCACGGGTGTGGGCGCGATGTTTGCGGCGCTTGCCGTCAAGCTGTGGGGCATGCAGATGGTCTCGTCGGACTATTACGAGAAGCAGGCCAATAGTAATCAGACTCGCACCGTTACCACTCCTGCTGTGCGCGGCCGCATCCTCGACCGCAATGGCGTGGCGCTTGTCCAGAACCGTCCCTCACTTGCTGTCGTGGCCTACCGCGACCTTGCCGAGGATGAGGTTCTGGTTCGCCATCTTGCCAACGTGCTTGGAATGCCTTACGTGGCGGTCCTTCGCAATATTCAGGACAATACAGAGGGCGCCCAGAGCCTGCATACCATCGCGACGGACGTCCGTCGCTCCACGGTTGCCTATATTCAGGAGCATGCCGGCGAGTTCCCGGGCGTCAAGATTGCCGAGCGTACCGAGCGCCAGTATCCATATGGTGAGACGGCATGCCATATCTTGGGCTATACCGGCACCATTACCTCCGAGCAGCTCGAGGCCCAGAATAAGAAAACCTCTGGCGATGATGATGCTTCCGCTGGCAAGATTACGTACCAGTCGGGCGATATCGTGGGCCAGGCGGGCGTTGAGAGCTACTACGAAAACCTGCTGCAGGGTATTCGTGGTGAGCAGACCGTCAAGGTCGATGCCTCGGGCAATGTGACCGGTCAGGCCGGCGCCGTGCCCGCGAAGGCCGGCTCCGACATTAAGCTCACGCTCGACCTTAAGATCCAACAGGCCTGTGAGACGGCACTGGCGAGCGCTATCGAGCTTGCCAAGACCACTGGCTACAGCAATGCCGGCAACGGCGCTGTGGTGTGTCTCGATCCCAACAATGGCGAGATCCTGGGCATGGCGAGCGAGCCCAAGTTCGATCCGTCCGTCTTTATCGGCGGCGTCTCAAATGACGTGTGGACCGAGCTCAATGATGACAAGGGTTCGCACCCGCTGCTCAACCGCGCCATTAGCGGACAGTACATGTCGGCCTCGACCATCAAGCCGCTCTCGGCACTAGCCGGTCTTGAGTTTGGAACCTACACGTCGGGGCAGACGACCAACTGCACGGGCTATTGGACGGGTCTGGGCAAGTCGTGGGGCAAGTACTGCTGGCTGCATTCCGGCCACGGCACCATGACGCTGCAGTCGGGTATCGCCAACTCGTGCGACCCTGTCTTCTACGACATGGGCAAGGCGTTCTTTTATGACGAGCAACATTCCGAGGGCCTGCAGGAGGTCTTTCGTCGCTGGGGCCTAGGCAAGACCTGCGGTATCGATCTGCCGAGTGAGGGCGCGGGCCGTATTCCCGATGCCGAGTGGAAAGAGTCGTACTTCACCGACGCCTCTGCCGAGGACCGCAAGTGGAATGCCGGCGATATGACCAACATTGCCATCGGCCAGGGCGACATCCTGGTGACGCCTCTGCAGATGGCGTGTGCCTATATGGGTCTTGCCAACGGCGGCAAACAGTACGTGCCTCACGTGTTTTTGTCTGCCGTGTCGCGCGATGGCGACGGCGATGCCTATAAATACAACGGCAAGGGCAAGAAGAAGCGCCTGGAGGCCAAGATCAACAGCGATTCGGATTTGGCTCTTGTTCGCAACGGCATGCACGACGTGATTTACACGGCATCGACGTCCCTGGCGGCTCACTTTGGCACCCTGACGCCGCAGGTATACGGCAAGTCGGGCACGGGCGAGAAAAGCGGCGAGGACGAATACGCGTGGTTCTGCGCCTATGCACCGGCCGATGACCCCAAGTATGTCATCGCTACTGTCCTGGAGCAGGGCGGCGGCGGCTCAGATACCGCGATGCATGTCGTGCGCGACGTGCTCGGCGTGATTTATGACGAGCCCGATACCTCTTCGGCCTCGGGCGATTCTTCGGTTCGATAGGAGGTTGCGATGGATTTTTCTCCGGCGGATCTGTTCCGTTCAACCAAGACCGGTTCTCGCAGCAGCCTGGACCGTGTCAACAAACAACTTTCGGCCTCGCGCGGCACGTTTCGCCAAAAGGTGCATATCGGTGTGCTCGTGGCTACTGTGGCGCTCGTCGCCTACGGTGCCATCATTATCTGGTCGGCTTCGCAGTTTAAGGCCGATGCATCGTTTTCACGCCATCTTCTGGGAATTGGCATCGGGGCGGTGCTGGCGGTGCTGGTCTGGCGTACCGACCTGCGCGGTATTTCCAATTTCTCGACGGCGTTGCTCGTCATCGACCTGATCGTGATCTTCTCGCCCAAGATTCCGGGTCTGTCCTATACGGGCGGTCTGGGCATGACGGGCTGGATCAAGATTCCCGGTATCGGCTTGACATTCCAGCCGGTTGAGCTTGCCAAGCTCATCACCATCTTCTTTATTGCTACGCTTGGATCGCAGTATAACGGTCGCATCGATACCGTTCGCGACTACGTCAAGCTCTGCGGCATGCTGTCCATTCCGTTTTTGGCCGTCGTTGCCATGGGCGACCTGGGCTCGGGCCTGGTCGTGCTGGTTTCGGGCGCCATCGTCATCTGCATGAGCGGTGCGCGCCGCGAATGGGTGCTGTCGACGCTGGCCCTGCTCGTGGGCCTGGTGGCCCTCGTTCTGGCGCTCGATTCGGTCTTTGATTCGTTGCTCGGCCATGATGTGCTCATCAAGCAGTATCAGATGAACCGTCTGACGGTCTTTATCGACCCCGATAATGCCGATTCGGACGATGCCTACAACCTGCAGCAGTCGCTTATCGCCGTTGGCTCGGGCGGCTTCTTTGGTAAGGGTTTGGGCCATGCGACGCAGTCGGCCGGCGGCTTTCTGCCTGAGTTCCACACCGACTTCGTCTTCGCCTTCCTGTCCGAGACCTTTGGCTTTTGCGGTTCCTTTTTGCTCCTGTGCCTCTACGTGCTGCTGATCTTTTCGACGATTCGCGTCGCCTTTAAGTGTGAGTCGCTGTTTTTGCGTCTTTCGTGTGTGGGCATCGTTGGCATGTGGGCGTTTCAGACTTTCGAAAACATCGGCATGTGCATCGGCATGATGCCGATTACCGGTATTCCGCTACCGTTTATTAGCTTCGGTTCGTCTTCGATGATGATTCAGCTGCTGACGGTGGGTATCGTACAATCCATATGGCGGCATCGTTCGGGCGCCGCGTAACCGCTGGAGGGGTTTGCTATGAAAATTCCCGTAGATAAGCTGACCCGCGCTTTTAAGATGGGCGCGTCCGTTAAGAAGGATTCCGATACGCCGGTGCGCGTCTCGGTCTATCTGGATTCGTCCGCCTCGCGCTTTCTGGCCGAGACGGTGCGTGACGCCTTTGTGCCGCAGACGACCTCGGGCATTGTGCGCGTCGAGCGTCTGGGGGAGGAGCGAATAGCTCCAAAGACCGATACCGATGTGGTGCTGGTGCTCTCGTGTGGTTCCGACCGCTTGGAGAGTGCCGTGCAGGAGCTCGTGATCGCCGGCGCGCCCGTGTGCGTGCTTGCCGAGTCTGCTGTGGAGGTGCCGTTTATCGAGGAGTCCACGCCCATGCTCGGCGTGGTAGCGGCAACCGATAAGACGTATCTGCTCGAGACGCTTGCCCGCTGGATTCTCGATCGCACCGACAAGGAAACGGCTTTTGCGGCGAACTTTGCCTTCATGCGCATCGCGGCGGCCAATCGTATCATCACCTCGTGCGCGCTCACCAATATGGCGACCGGTGCGCTGGTGTTTTTGCCGGGCGCCGATTATCCCGTTATGGCGCTGGCGCAGGTGGGCATGCTCTTTGAGCTCGCTGCCGTCTTTGGACGCGGCATTAAGCCTGAGCGCGGCTACGAGGTCGCGGGCGTGCTTGCCGGCGGTCTTGTGATCCGAGCGGTCACCCGCGCACTTGTCAAGCAGACGCCGCATATTGGGTTTGCCGTCAAGGCGCTCACTGCTGCCGCGGGCACCTATGGCATGGGCCGTGCGCTCGTTTCGCTCTACGAGCGCGATGTCGACTACAGCCGTGCCAACGAGGTGGTCACTGCCACGTTCTCCCGCGTTCGCGATCTGGTGACCACGGTCGCGGGCGCTACCCGTCCTATGGCGTCCTATCAGGACGCATCAGATCTCGCTGCTTAGGGGTTTTCCGTTGCGCGTTGCATACCAAGATTGTTTTCATTTAATTGAGCCGTTGCTCGCCAAGGTCGAGAAGCCGAGTCGCTATATCGATCACGAGTGGGGCACGCTTTCCAAGGCCGATGCCGACTACCGTTGCTGCCTGATCTATCCGGATGTGTACGAGGTCGGTCTGCCCAACCAGGGCATCGCCATCCTCTACAACATCCTTAACCAGGCCGAGGGCATCTCCTGCGAGCGCGGCTATGTGCCGTGGCCCGATATGGGCGACGCCATGCGCGAGGCGGGTATTCCGCTGCTGTCGCTCGAGGGTGCAGCGCCGGTCGCTTCGTTTGATATCGTCGGCCTGCATGTGCCGCACGAGATGGCGGTGACGAATTTCCTCGAGGCTCTCGACCTCGCTGGCATTCCGCTGTTAGCGGCCGACCGAGGCGAAGACGACCCCATCATCATCGCCGGTGGCCCCTCGGTGTACAACCCCGAGCCGTACGCGGCCTTCTTCGATGCCATCCTCATCGGCGAGGGCGAGGAATCGCTGCTCGAGACCTGCCAGCTGCATCGCCGCCTGCGTGACGAAGGGGTCCCGCGCGCGCAGATTGTCGAGCAGCTTGCATCCATTGCCGGCAACTACGTGCCGTCGCTCTATGAGGTTCGTCACGACGAGCCCTGCTCGCCGCATGGCTACACCGTGCCGCGTGAAGGCAAGGATGCGCCGACCGTGGTCTACAAGCGCGTCGTCGAGGATTTTGGCGCCACGAATCCGCTGTCGCAGTCGTGCGTGCCCTATGCGCAGCTGGTTCACGACCGCTTGTCTATCGAGATCCTGCGCGGCTGCGCCCGCGGCTGTCGTTTTTGTCAGGCCGGCATGACGTATCGCCCGGTGCGCGAGCGCTCGGCCGACCAGATCGTCTCGTCGGTGATTCAGGGTCTGGAAAAGACTGGCTATGACGAGGTGTCGCTGACCTCGCTCTCCACGACCGACCACTCCTGCATTCGCGACGTGCTCGGCAGGCTCAACCGTCGCCTGGAGGATACGGGTATTCGCGTGTCTATTCCGTCGCAGCGCCTGGATTCGTTTGGCGTGGATATGGCCGAGTCGGTTGCCGGCGAAAAGAAGGGCGGCCTGACGTTCGCGCCCGAGGCCGGCAGCCAGCGCATGCGCGACATCATTAACAAGAACGTGACCGAGGAGGACCTGGACCGTGCGGCCAAGGCGGCCTTCGAGGCCGGCTGGAACCGCATGAAGCTCTACTTTATGATGGGCCTTCCCGGCGAGCGCGATGAGGACATCGTGGCCATCGCCAATCTGGCCGATCACGTGCTGGAGCTCGGTCGTTCCGTGGTGCCCAAGGCTCGTCGCGGCTCGATCTCGGTGTCGATCTCGGTTTCGGTCTTTATCCCTAAGGCTGCCACGCCGTTCCAGTGGTGCCCGCAGCTCGACTACGACGACGTCAAGCGTCGCCAGAAGTTGCTTATCACGAGCGTTCGCAACCGTGCCGTCCGCGTGCATTACCACGATGCCGAGACCTCGCTCATCGAGGCCGCGCTTTCCCGCGCCGGTCGTGACATGACGCCCGTCATCATCGATGCTTGGCGCTCGGGCTCTCGCTTTGACGCCTGGGTAGAGCATTTCTCGCTCGATAACTGGAAGGAAGCTGCTGCCAAAAACGGCATCGACCTCAATGAGCTCGTGCACCTGCCCTACGAGTTGGACTGGCGCCTGCCGTGGGAGCACGTGAGCCCCGGCTGCACGCGCGGCTTCCTCGAGCGCGAGTACCGTCGCTCGCTCGAGGGCGTCACGACTCCCGACTGCACCCGCACGTCGTGCACCGGCTGCGGGATCTGCCCCACGCTCCACGCCAAGAATGTATTGATGGGTGATCGCGCATGAGTGAGCGCCTGACCGACAACCCCTCGCTCTTTAGACTTCGTGTTCGCTATGGCAAGCGCGATCGCCTTAAGTACCTGGGCCATCTCGAAGTAATCCATACCATTGAGCGCATCGTGCGCCGTGCGGGACTTCCCTATGCCGTCACGCAGGGCTTCTCTCCGCACATGCGCGTGGGCTTTTCTTCGGCGCTACCGGTTGGTACGTCGTCGACCTGCGAGTGGTATGACCTGTTTATGACCGAGTTCGTGGCGCTCGACGAGGCGTTTGGGCGCCTGGCTGCGGCGTCTCCGGCCGATCTGGCGCCCATTGAGGCGGCGTACATCGACGTGCGCACGCCGGCGTTGACGGCGCAGCTCACGCGCCTGTCGTATCGCATCGACCTGCATCTGGACCCCGAGGCGCCCGTAAGCGCCGACGAGGTGCGTCGTGCGATCGACACGCTGCGCGCGGGCCATGGCATCGACTACGCGCGCGGCAAAAAGAGCAAGCGCTTGGATTTGGATCACACGCTCGTTGACTATGAGCTCACGGCGGGGGAGCGCCCGGACCATTTGGTGCTCATGCTCGACACCCATGCCGACAACGAGGGCTCCATGCGTCCGGAAATTTTGCTTTCTGCGGCTGATGTTTTGTTGCAGGGCTTGACCCCGGGCGTGGATGCACCTATTGTTTCCACCGGTATGCAAGACCTCGTGACCATCTGCTCCTACGATGTCGAGCGTCAGAATCAAGCATGCGAGGACGACGAGGGCCGACTCGTCAGCCCCATACCTGTGCGAACTTGTGGATTTGCTCCACATACTCGTTGACGGGGGTATTTTCGCCTGCTACTATATTCGGCTGTTGCACTAACTGATGCATGAAGGGCAAGTAAACATGTACGCAATCGTTAACACGGGCGGCAAGCAGTACAAGGTCGCCACCGACGATGTCATCACCGTCGAGAAGATCGAGGGCAATGAGGGCGACAAGGTCACCCTGCCGGTTATCTTCCTCAACGATGGTAAGAAGATCGTCACCGATCCCGACAAGCTGGCCAAGGCCAAGGTTACCGCTCAGATCGTTGAGCAGTTCAAGGGCGAGAAGCAGCTGGTCTTCAAGTTCCACAAGCGCAAGCGCTATCGTCGTCTGAAGGGTCACCGTCAGCAGCTCACCAAGCTGAAGATCGTGAAGGTCCAGGCTACGTCCCGCGCCAAGAAGGCTGTCAAGGCAGAGGCCGAGGCTGTTGCCGAGGCTCCCGTCGCCGAGTAGATTACACTCGTAACGAAAGAGTAGGTATACACAATGGCACACAAAAAAGGACTCGGTTCCTCCCGTAATGGCCGTGACTCCCGCGGTCAGCGCCTTGGCACGAAGCGCTATGCCGGCCAGACGGTAACCACGGGCACGATTCTCGTCCGTCAGCACGGCACGCACATCCACCCGGGTGAGAACGTTGGCCGTGGTAAGGACGACACGCTGTTCGCGCTGGTCGACGGTACCGTTGAGTTCCACAAGGGTATCAAGCACAGGGTCAGCGTACGCCCGCTCGCGAACGCGTAATTCACCCTTCATAGAGCACATATGTGGGAGGCACTTGAGTTTTAGGATTCAAGGGTCTCCCTCTTTTTTGTAGGAGGCGATTCTGTTGTCACAGTTCACCGATATCAGCCGCATTAACGTGTGCGGCGGCGACGGCGGAGCCGGATGCATGTCGTTTAGGCGCGAGGCATTTGTTCCCAAGGGCGGCCCCGATGGCGGCGACGGCGGTCGTGGCGGCAATGTCGTCATCCAGGCCGATGCTCAGCTGTCTTCGCTGATCGATTACCGCTTTAAGCATCACTTTCGCGCCGAGCGCGGCACGCACGGGCAGGGTGCCCGTCGTAACGGCAAGAGCGGCGAGGACCTGATTCTCAAGGTCCCTATGGGTACCGTGGTGCGCGAGCTCGATCCCGAGACGCAGACCCCGATGTTCGAGATTGCCGATCTGGTGCATGATGGCGAG
>DAWEIC010000028.1:0-13718 GCA_052364855.1 Collinsella sp. | reverse complement strand
TTAGCGGCGTTCGAGGACCGCTACGGTTTCGGTGTGGTCGGTGTGAGGGAACATGTCGACGGGCGTGATCTTGAGCAGGCGATAGCCTCCGTCGAGGAGCTGATGCAGGTCGCGCTCTTGAGTTACGGGGTTGCAGCTGATATAGGTGATGCGGCGCGGCTTAAGCGCGCAGGCAGCTTCGAGGAACTCGGGCGTGGAGCCGGCGCGCGGCGGATCGATAGAAAGGACATCGACCCGCTCGTTGTTGTCGGCGGCATCTAGGATGTAGTCGGTGGCATCGTCGGCCATAAACCAAGCGCTGCGGGTGAGGCCGTTGAGCTCGGCATTACGACGTGCGTCGGCAATGCCGGCGTGGTTACGCTCCACGCCAAGCAGCATAATGCCGACGCCCTTGTCCTGGGCGGCTTTGGCTGCGCACAGGCCGATAGTTCCGCTACCGCAATAGGCATCCATGAGTACGTCGCCCTGCTGCAGGTCCATGCCGTCAATCGCGAGCTGATAGAGCAGCTCGGTCTGCTGCGGGTTGGTCTGGTAGAACGCGGTGGGGGAGATATCGAACTCGCAGCCGAGCAGCTGGTCGCGCATGCACTCGGCGCCATATACAATGCGGGTTTCCTCGCCGAGGATGGCGTTGCCGGGACGTCCGTTGATGTTTTGGGCGACGGTGACGATGTGCGGATTGAGTGCGGCGACAGCCTCAAAGAACTCCTGCGCATGCGGCAAGTCGCGCTGAGCGGTCACGAGCGTGACCATGACCTGGTCGGTACGCCAACCGCAGCGGACGACGGCATAGCGGAGCAAGCCCAGATGCTTGTCCTCGTTAAAGGCGGGAATATGCAACCGCTCAGCTTCGCGTGCGATGCCGTTGAGAATCTGACGAGCGCCCGACGCCTCGACAGGGCATTCAGGAACAGCAACGATTCTGTGTGTTCCACGTTCAAAAAAGCCGCAGCGGACAGCACCCTCCTTACCAGGAGCAAACGGAGTGGCAGCCTTATGACGAAAACCACGCGGCGCAGGATATTTGCCCGGGTCGCCCAGGGTGACACCCATACCACGAATAGGATCTACAGCAATGCCCTCACGCTCACAAAGCGAAGCAAAAAGCTCCTCCATAGCAGCCTGCTTGGCGGCGAGCTGCTTCTTATAAGGACGATTGAGCGCCGTGCACCCACCGCAAGCTTTCATGATGGAACAAGGAGACTTGGGGTCCACAGCCTTACGCGCAGACGAAACCCGATCTTTATGCGAGCGCTTGGAGCGAGTCTGAGATGCCTTATCCTCGTTCCGACGAGAGCCGGGACGCTTGGCCTTAGCCTTGCCCTTGGCCGACTTACCCTTCGCGTCCTGAGACGACTTGGATTTCTGAGAAGATTTTTTCTCCTCTGACCCCTCAGCCGCCTCGATCAAAGCACGACGAGCCTTACGCTCCGCACGAGATTCTGCCATCAATAACTCCACTAATTCATGAATTAAAGCTGCAAGTATTGTACCGTGCCAAGCCAGCAGACGATATGCAAGCGGTTTATTCGTGTCAGTGATAAGCCCAACGACGGCTGCCCGCCGCGTGAGGGGTGTGGGGGTTAAGTTTATCGCGAGTTCCGCACGAACAAGAGGCCACTTAATGTGGCCTCCGCCGTGAGCAGGACTGTAGAGCAGGAAACTTAACCCCCACACCCCTCACGCGGCGGGCAAACTCGCCTTGTGCTCTATCACGCTAAAGTGTATGATTCTGAACGTTACATGACTCACTTTACCTAACTAAAGTGCCATCAAGGGGGAATACCATGAATACCGATATGTCTCGTCGTCAGTTTGTTGGTCTAGCCGGTTCGCTCGCTACGGTTCTAGGCCTTGGCCTGGTAGGCTGCGGTGGTGGTGCCGGTAAGGGTTCCGCTGCTGGCTCTGCCGCGGCCAAGGATGTGAAGGGCGCTGCGGAGTCCAAGAAGCTCGTGGTGGGCTTTGATAAGTCCTATCCTCCGTACGGTTTTGTGGGCGACGATGGCGAGTACACCGGCTTTGATCTCGATCTGGCCAAGGCTGTTGCCGATAAGCAGGGCTGGGAGGTCAAATACGAGGCCATCGATTGGGATGCCAAGGACACGCTGCTCAACTCTGGCGCCATCAACTGCATCTGGAACGGCTTTACCATGGAGGGCCGTGAGGACGACTACACGTTCTCCGAGCCGTACATGCTCAACGAGCAGGTGCTGGTGGTCAAGAAGGATGCGGGCATCAAGGGCTGGGACGATCTTGCCGGCAAGACTGTGATTACCCAGACTGATTCCGCTGCGCAGGACGTGCTTGAGGGTGACCAGAAGGATCTGGCGGCGACGTTTGCCACGCTCGACACGATCGGCGAGTACAACACGGCCTTTATGCAGCTCGAGAGCGGCGCGGTCGATGCCGTGGCTTGCGACCTTTCGATTGCCCAGTATCAGCTTGCCGCCAAGCCCGATGCTTATACGCAGCTTGATGAGCCGCTGTCCAGCGAGCACTACGCCGTCGGCTTTAAGAAGGGCGACACCAAGTCGGCCGACGCCGTGACCGAGTCGCTCAAGGCGCTCTACGAGGACGGCACGGTTAAGGACCTGTGCGACAAGTACGCAGATTACGGTCTATCCTTCGACAACTGGGTTTTGAAATAGCGGCTTTCCCAGGCACCCGATTTTGCCGTTCAAACCGTCGCTTGCGTACATTTAGTACGCGGCGCTCCTCTTTCACGGCAAACTCGAGCACCTGGAAAACCCGCTTTAGCATTGGGTTTTGCTGTTCTGTTGTCGCGAAAGAGAGCTTAGGTTGTCTATTCAGGTCATGATGCAGATGCTTGGCCAGGGTTTCTTGGTCAGTTTGCAGTTGTTTGTGCTGACGCTGCTGGGGTCGATTCCGCTGGGAATCCCCGTGGCGTTTATGCGCATGAGCAAAATCGCGCCGCTTCGCTGGATTGCGCGCATCTATATCTCGGTCATGCGCGGCACGCCGCTCATGCTGCAGATGTTTGCCATCTACTTTGCCCCGTACTACGTGTTTGGCATTTCGCTCACGCCCGATTCCAAGTGGACGGCGTGCGTCGTAGCGTTCATCATCAACTACGCCGGCTACTTTGCCGAGATCTATCGCTCGGGCCTGCAGTCCATTCCTCGCGGTCAATACGAGGCTGCCGAGGTGCTGGGCTACTCGCGCATGCAGACGTTTCTGTATATCGTGATGCCGCAGGTCGCCAAGCGTATTCTGCCTGCGATGGGCAACGAGATCATCACGCTGGTCAAGGACACGTCGCTGGCGTTTGCCATTGGCGTGGGTGAGATGTTCTCGACGGCCAAGGCGCTGGTCGCCTCGCAGGTGAGCATGGTGCCGTTTGCGATCGCGGCGCTAATCTACTGGGTCTTTAACTTCGCCGTCGAGATGCTGCTGGGCGCCGCCGAAAAGAAGCTGGACTATTATCATGACTAACTCAGTGATGAAAATCGAAAGCGCGCGCAAGGCGTTTGGCGGCAATGAGGTGCTCAAGGATATCTCGCTCGAGGTCAAGCGTGGCGAGGTCGTGGCGATTATCGGGCCTTCGGGTGGCGGCAAGTCCACGCTGCTGCGGTGTGCCACGCTGCTCGAGACACTCGACGGAGGCTCGCTCTCGTTTGGTGGCCTTGCCGTTGCGACGGATGCGGGCTCGGGCGCGGTCTATGCGAAGGGCGATGTGCCCAAGCGGGCACGCTCGCGATTCGGCCTGGTGTTCCAAAATTACAACCTGTTCCCGCACTATACCGTGATGAAAAACATCATCGACGCGCCGATCCGCGTGCTTAAGCGCCCGCGCGAGCAGGCAGAGGCACGTGCGTGCGAGTTGATCGCGCAGATGGGGCTTACGGGCAACGAGAACAAGGTGCCATGTGAGCTTTCGGGCGGTCAACAACAGCGTGTGAGTATCGCCCGCGCCTTGGCGCTCGATCCGGAGATCCTGTTCTTTGATGAGCCGACTTCGGCGCTCGATCCCGAGCTGACGGCCGAGGTGCTGCGTGTCATTAAAGACCTTGCCGCGCAGAATATGACGATGGTGATCGTGACCCATGCGATGCAGTTTGCGCGCGATGTTGCCGACCGCGTGATCTTTATGGACGGCGGTCGCATTGTCGAGGAGGGTCCTGCCGAGCAGGTTATCGACCATCCGCGTGAGCAGCGCACCCGTGAGTTCTTGAGCCGTATCGAGGGATAGGCTCAGGTATTTACTCAACTATTAATTGAGGCGAAGCCGCCGCAGGTCTTACGGTCTGTGGCGGCTTTTTGTTTGCATCGACGGGGTTCAATAATCGCCTCACAAGCTTGTCTCTTCCTCTCGCCGCCTGTATTCATACGTGCGCCGAAAGGTATGCATGGACAGCCGCCCGTGAGGGTAGGGTGGTGGCATAGGACATTTGGAGGGTGAGTCGGCTCGGCTGCCGACCATGCTGCTCCCGGGACGGCACCGACCGCGAACTCTCCCCGTTGGCGTCGCGCAATGCGCGCGGCCCTGCAAGGAGGTCATCATGGGTGCTCCCAAGACCGGCAATGTAAGGAACGTGGTGCTCGTAGGCCAAGGCGGGGTGGGCAAGACTTCACTCGCCGAGGCCATGCTCCACCTTTCTGGCAAGACCGCCCGCCTGGGCGGCCACGACGGCACCAAGCCCACGCTCGACTATGACCCCGAAGAGGTCAAGCGTGCATTTTCCATCTCGACGACCATTGCACCGATCGACTGGAAGGGCGCGCGCATCAATGTGCTCGATGCCCCGTGTTACCCCGATTTTATCGGCGACGCCTTTGCCGCGATGAGCGTCTGCGAGACGGCCCTGTTTGTGGTCGACGCCGAGGCCGGCCCGCAGCCTACGACGGTTAAGCTCTGGTATGCCGCCGAGGACCTGCGCTTGGCGCGTGCAGTGTTCGTAAACCGCCTGTCGCGCTCCGAGGCCAGCTTTGCGACCACGATGGACCTGCTGCAGGAGCGCTTTGGCACGCGCCTGGGCGCCGTGACCCTTCCCTGGGGCGAGGGCGAGGACTTTGATGGCATCATCGACCTGGTGCGCATGAAGGCGCGCCATTGCAACGGCGCCGAAGCCGTTGAGTCGGAGATTCCCGAGGAGTATCGTGCCCAGGCCGAGGAGGCCCATGACCATCTGTGCGAGCTGGTGGCCGAGGCTGACGACGAGCTGATGATGAAGTACTTGGAAGGCGAGGAGACACTGACGCAGGAGGAGCTTGAAGGCCTGCTGTCGAAGGCGATCGCCGAGCGCATCTTTGTGCCGGTCTTTGCGGGCGATTGCATTAAGGAGCAGGGCGTCAACTCGCTGATGGACGACATCGCCACGTACTTCCCGGCGCCGACGGACTACGGCGAGATGCCGCTCATCGATGGTGATTCGCTTAAGATCTCGAGCGACGATGACCGTCCGGTGGCGTTTGTGTTTAAGACGCTGGCCGATCCGCAGCAGGGCCGCATCAGCTTTATCAAGGTGCTGACGGGCACGCTTGAGCCGGGCCTTGAGCTGATCAACGCGCGTACCCGCAAGAGCGATCGTCTGGCTCACCTGTATGTGATGTGCGGCCGCGACATGACCGAGGTCGGTCACGCCTATGCCGGCGACATTATCGTGGCGCCCAAGTTGGCGGCAGAGACGGGTGACACACTCTCCATTACCGGTAAGGTCGAGGCGGCGGCGTTTAAGTTCCCCAACTCGCAGTACCGCATTGCCATCGAGGCCGAGAACCGTGGCGACGAAGAGAAGCTCTATACGTTTATCGAGAAGGCGTGCAAGGCTGATCCGACCATGAGCATCGATCGTGACGAGGAGACGGGCCAGACTATCATCTCCGCCGTTGGTGAGGCGCAGGTTTCGGTGCTGCTCAACCGTCTGGAGGACCGCACCAAGGTCGCTGCCAAGAGCGTGCCGATCCGTATTCCGTATCGTGAGACCATTCGCCGCACGGCAAGTGCCCAGGGCCGCCACAAGAAGCAGACAGGCGGTGCCGGTCAGTACGGCGACTGCTGGCTGCGCGTTGAGCCGCTCATTGGGCCCGACGGCACGAGCGATGGCTATGAGTTTGTGGACGAGGTCGTAGGCGGCCGTATTCCACGTTCGTTGATCCCTGCCGTGGACAAGGGTGTCCAGGAGACCATGAAGGACGGCATCATTGCCGGCTACCCGCTCACGGGCATTCGCGTGGCTGTGTACGACGGCTCGTATCACAGCGTCGACTCCAACGAGATGGCGTTCCGTGCGGCGGCTCGCATCGGCCTGCGCAAGGCATGCGCCGATGCCGACCCGGTGGTGCTGGAGCCCATCGAGGAAATCACGGTGACTATCCCCGAGAGCTACGCCGGCGCTGTGATGGGCGACATCTCGGCCTCGCGCGGTCGCGTGACGGGTATGGAGACCGATGAGCGCGGCGATACCGTGGTCATTGCTCAGGCGCCGCTGGCAGAGCTGACGGATTATTCGACGCGCCTACGCTCTATCACGCGCGGCACGGGCGACTTTACCATGAAGCCCGCTGGCTACGAGCAGGTTCCCTATGACGTTCAGGCCAAGCTGGTCGAGCGCTATGAGGAGGGCCGCGCCAAGTAGCGTGTGATTTTGCCTGCAACATACATGCCGATGCAAGGGCCGCTCTGGGTAACCCAGGGCGGCCCTTTTTGATCCCTGGGGACGGAGGAAAACAGATCATCTTTGGGTTACGGGTGGCGCGGTCGGCACTAGTCTCCGGATGCCTGGTTGCGACCGGTGGCGTAGTCGATCTGCACGTGCGGCTGCAGGTTGTAGCAATATACGTGGAAGCAGAGGGTCTTGCCGTGGTCCTCGACCGATTGCGCCTCAAGGCGCACGCCACGGCAGACAAGTTCCTCTTCGTTATACATGGGCGTGACGCGGTAGAGCACATGGTTGCCCGTGTCGCGGATGTAGCCGAGAATCTGCTCCTCAAACGGCAGCATGCCCGTTTCGTTGAGATAGCGCGTGCCGGTGAGGAGATTTTTGCGGTTGGCGTTTTCGCCGCAGAGCGACCAGGCGATAAGGTGGCAGCGGTTGTAGAGGCTCTGGCCCGGAATAAAGTCGTAGCGCTGCTGGTGCCAACCGGCAGGATGGATACGCGAGATATCGCCGCGCTCGCCTTGACCGAGTGATTCGGGGCCCACGCAGGCGAGTGCTTTGCGGGTGCGGCCCAGGCTGTCGAACTTGGAGAACTTCTTAAAGCAGCCCTCTTCTGTAGCGCGCTCGTATTCATCGAGCGTGAATGATGGTGTGCCGAGCGGGTGCGTGCTGTCGGCGCGAAGGGCAACGTAGGGGTTGCCGGCGTAGTCGGGAATGCTGCTGAGATAAACACCGCGGGCGCGGTTGAGGTCGGGGTTTTCGACCTCGTCGATGGGGGTGGCGGCGCTGTCCGCGGAAGCGCCGTCGCCGGTGTCGGTTGCGGCGGAATCGGAGCCATCGCCAGAGTCCTGGCCGTTTTGAGGGTCCGGGGAGCTCGCCGTTCCCGATTCGAGCCGGGCAACCAGGTCTGCCTCGTCGTCGGTGCGGCTGGGGCTCTCGTTTTGTTTTTCGGCCAGAGCCGCCGCTTGCTCATCGCTTTGCGGCGACAGCAGCTTGGGCGCCCCGTCAAGCGATCCCGTAAACAGCGCAAACCCTAGCACCACGGTGGTGCCGATGGAAAGTGTTTGCTTGTAGGCGGGCTTGCGCGACATTGAGGCTCCTGGATGGACGGTTGGGAATCTACCAGTCTAGCAGGAGCCGGCAGGGGCCGTTCTGTCGAACAAATACTCAAGATTTGGGATAGATGCTACTGATTCATTTGCCTCATATGGAGCTGCAGCGGTTGTGAATGCGGGGCTATTCGGCGTTTCCCCAGATAAAACCTGCCAAAATAAACCTGTCCCTTTTTGGTAGGTTGTGGGAGCTCGGGTTTGCTTGTCTCGCGTGACGTTGCGTGGAATAATCGAGGCGAACCATCTTAACTGGAATTCATTGCGCTTGCCCTTCGGCTGCGCCTATTTTCGGAGGCATCATGAGGGTCGTTAAGCGCATTAATCACAATGCCGCCTTGCTTGTCAACGATAAGGGAACCGAGCTTGTGGCGCTGGGGAAAGGCATTGGTTTCCCTGACGGCCCCGATGAGGTTTCGCTTGCGCAGATTGAGCGCACGTTTTACAACGTTGATGCACGCTACCTGCCACTTCTTAACGAGATCGATCCCAAGGTAATGGAATTTAGTGCGCAGATTGCCGATGTCGCGCGCACCAACATTTCGCGTGAGCTGTCGGCGAACCTCCCTTTTACGCTTGCCGACCATATCAGTTTTGCCATCAAGCGCTGCCGTGAGCACATGTATGTTCAGATGCCGCTTTCTTGTGACGTTCAGCAGCAATATCCCATTGAATTTAAGATTGCGGCGCTTGCCCATGCTGGCATAGAGCGCGAATTCGGTTTATCTATGCCACGCGGGGAGAGGGCAGGCATCGCGCTCTGCATCGTTAACAGCGTTATGGCAAGTTCTAGTAAGGCAAAGTCAAACGACGTCCGCCGCGAGGAACGTCTGATCGAAAAGCTCGTAGCGATTATCGAGAAAGATCTTGCTATCGCCGTTGACCGCGATGCTTTTGACTACGCACGCTATGACACTCATGTACGCTACTTGTTAGAGCGCGTCCGCACCGGGGAGCCGCTTAATACCGATAATGCGGCGCTCTATCGTCCTCTCTGTGAAGAGCATCCGGCTATAGCGGCTTGTGTTGACAAAATGGCAGAACTTATCGAGGAAACGTATCATGCCTCCATCGTGCCCGAGGAGAAGGTGTATCTCATGCTCCATGTCAATCGGGTCTATGCCGGCAACGTGACGGGCGAGGTGTCAGCCGACAAATAGGCGCTTTCTATACCGTTCAGGGAAGAAAGCCTACCGCTCGCAGACTTTTGGGCACCATGAGGCCGCCGTTCACATGGCAGAGCTGATAACCTTGGCGCGACATAAGGTGTTATTCGAGAGCTGAGCTTCCGAAGCGTGACGTAAAGACAGAGCGACCTGTCGATGTCTCGTTTTGGAGCTCTTTGTCTTTACGCCGTTTCCCTCAACAATCGAATACTTCTGTGCGGACGACGGGCCACCGTCCGCTTTGTCTCCTCGCGCGCGCAGCGAGGAAGGAACCGGATCGTGCGAAAGGGAAGATGATATGGCTGACAATAAGAAGATCGCAGCCGATGTGCTCGAGGCGTTGGGTGGCAAAGACAACATCACCTTTGCAGCCCACTGCATGACGCGTCTGCGTTTTAACCTTAAGGATATGGAATTGCCTGACATTAACGCTGTTAAAAAAATTAACGGCGTCATCGGCGCTCAAATATCTGGCGGGCAGTTCCAGGTGATTATTGGGCAAAACGTGCCTAAGGTGTATGACGAGCTCATCAAGATGAGCGGCTTGGCCAAGCAGGAGAGTATCGACGAGAACCTCGATGCAAGTGGAGTCAAAACACCGCTTACCCCGACAGCCGTTGGCAATGCGATTCTTAACTACCTCTCGGGCTCCATGGTTCCGATGATTCCATTGCTGCTCGCTTCGGGCATGTTCAAAACCGTTGCCGTCGTACTCGGGCCAACGATGCTCAATCTCATTGCGGATACGAGCGATCTATATGTCCTGCTCAATATGCTCTACAACGTGACGTTCTACTTTATACCAGTCTTCTTGGGCTTTTCGGCCGCCAAGAACATTGGCGCCACGCCTATGTACGGTGCTTTTATGGGCGGTGTGCTTATCGAACCGACGTTTATGCAAATGGCAGCCGAGGGAAAAGCCTTTAGCGTTTACGGCATCCCCTGCGTGCCTGAAAACTATGCACAGACGGTCATTCCCGTCCTGCTCACAGTGGCCTTGATGTCCGTCTTCGAAAAGTTCCTGCGCAAGCATATGCCTGATTCGCTTACTACGGTGTTTACGCCGCTTTGCACGCTTGCTCTGACTGTCCCCTTTGCGCTTTGCCTGCTTGCCCCTCTTGGCTCTTTGTGCGGCAACGGTCTGGCTGCAATCTTTGGGTTCCTCGGCGCCGAGGGAGGCATCGCGGCGATTATTGGTGGCGGCTTGCTTGCGGCAATTTGGTTGCCCATGGTCATTACGGGCATGCATGTCGCGGTCATTATGATTGCCATTGCAAACTTCATGTCGACGGGCTCTGACAGCTTTATTATGGTCGCTACTACGGTTTCGCTGTGGGCTGCCTATGGAGCGGAGATTGCGACATGGCTCAAACTCCGCAACAAGGAGGAAAAGAGCCAATGTGCCGGCTATCTTGTCGCCCAGCTCATTGGAGGCGTCGGCGAGCCGTTCATCTATGGCATGCTGTTCCGCTATCGTAAGCTGTTCGTTGCCTGCATGGCGGGTTCATTTGTCGCCGGTGCCGGGGCGATCGCTTTGCATGTGAATGCCTATCTTGCTGGTGCTGCTTCAAACGTGCTTAATATTATGACGTTTGTCGGCGGTGGCAACGAGAACCTGGTCTGTGCCGCTATCGCTTCGGCAGCTGGCTTTATCGTAAGCTTTGCCGTTGCCTGGTTCTTTGGCTTTAGCGAGGATGAGCTGGAGAACGGTCCGATTTCCGAGCGCTAGAAAAGCGGTCGCATATAGGTGGTTCAGCTCAAAAAATGCCGCCTATAGATGATTCCGCAGGGCGGTATGTTTGCTGCCGCCCTGCATATTATGTCGAAGGGGTTGTTACATATGCTTATCAGTGAGGCTATTCAAGCTATCCAGGACTATTGCGGCGGCATCGATGCTTTTACCGGTAAGCCCATCGAGCTTGCGACGACGCGCGATCGGGTGCTTTACGGCAACGTCGATCAGCAATGTACCGGAATCGTTACATGCATTTGGGCTACGGCGGAGGTAATTAGCCGTGCCAAGGAGCTTGGCGCCAACCTGATTGTTCCGCACGAGGCGCTGTTCTGGAACCACGGAGACAGCCGTGAAGTGGTCGCGGGGAACGAGACCTTTGAGGCAAAGTGCGCCTTGCTTGACGATTGGGGTGGAGCGGTTTGGCGTTGCCATGACTATATCCACTCGGGCGTTCCGCTCGCCTCGGACGGTTCGATGGTCGACGGCATCTTTTACGGATTTGCGGCCAAGATGGACTGGCTTGGCTCCGCGGTAGACAAGTCATTCATGAGGTACCGCATTGAGCCAACGCCGGCCCGCGATCTTGCGCAGGCGCTCGTACACAAGCTTGGATTAAATGGAACGCGCTTGATCGGCGACGGTGACGCGCTCGTTCGCAATGTCGAGATTCCCATGCACATTATGGGACGAGATAACGACGAGATTGCCCATATCGACTCTGATGACATCGATTGCATTTTGGCCATGGAGTTTATCGACTTTACGGTGAGTGAGTACATCCGCGACGCCGCAATGCTCGGTCAGGGGAAATGCGCCATCCATATGGGTCACTTTAACGGCGAAGAGCCGGGTATGGAGTGCATGGCGGCATGGTTGCCCGCTGCGCTTGGGGCTGCCGGCGGTGAGTTGCCGGTCACTTTTGTGCCCATGGGAGACACGTATCAATACGTGCTGGCATAAATAGAACAGGGCCGCGACGTTTTATAGTGCCGTGGCCCTGTTTGCGTTTCCCCAGATAAAACCCGCCAAAATAAACCTGTCCCTTTTTGGCAGGTCTGCGGGTCAATGCTCGCCAAACGAAGTTGCGGTGGAATAGTTCCTGTTTGTGCCCGATTGGCCGCAAAACAGGAACTATTCCACCGCAACTCATCGGGATGCGCTATTGGTTCATGTTGCCGTGGATGTAGGGGGTGACCTCGGGGGAGATATGGTCGCAGCCCAGCTCGCGCAGCGCGGACTCGATAACGGCGGGCAGCGGGGTCTTGCCCTTGTCGTCGACGGCGGCACCGCCGAGGGTGGCAATCTTGGCGACATCTGCGGGTGCGGCCTCGATATGCATGCAGCCGCCGACCAAGCGCGCGCGTACCTGTGCCAGGTCAAGATCGTGCAGGTAGTCCTCGCAGGTGCGGATCAAATCGACCTTCTCGCGCGTAAGCTCCTCGCCCGTGGGGACGCGGGTGGCAAGACATGCTCCCGCCGGCAGGTTCCAAACGGGATAGCCCCATGCGCGCAGCAGCTCGCGCTCTTCGTCCTTGGTAAAGCCGACCTCCATGAGAGGGGAGCGTACGCCGAGCTCTTCTGCCGCACGCATGCCGGGGCGGTAGTCACCGCGATCGCTTGCATTGCTGCCATCGATGACGGTGGGAAAGCCGAGCGACTTGGCGTGGTTGACGATGGCGGTAAAGCCGGCGTGCTTGCAGTGGTAGCAGCGATTAGCATCGTTGCAGGCTACTTGGGGGAGCTGCAGCTGATCCACCGAAAGATTGAGCACGGGGAGCTTAAAATGCGGCCCCTCATTGGCCTGTCCATCAACGGACTGCTCAAACGAAGTCTGTTCGGGCGTGCCGATGAGCGGCGTGGTGAGATGGATGAGGAGGGTATTGGTAGGCATGATGCGGGCGCACACGGCGGCCAAAAAGCTGCTGTCAACGCCGCCGGAAAACCCGATGGCCACGCGCCCGTATGCCAAAAGCAGCTGTTCGAGCGCCGATAGCTTGTCTTGAAGCTCCTCTGCGGGTGCCGTGGTGTCTAAAATCATGAAACGTTCCTTATCGTTGAGTACTCGATCGAAAACTATAATCCTAATGCGTTACTTGCCATAAGACTTCTATCTGTGTAACGAAAGTGCAATATGGTATATACGTTATATACAAGTTGCCAAATGCGGTAGAGTTGCAGCAACGCGACAGCGAGAGTCGATGGGGGACCGATATGATCAAGGCTGTTATTTTTGACATGGATGGAACGCTGGTCGATACCGAGCGTTTGGGGATTAAGGCCTGGAAGGCAGGCGCCGCTGAGCTGGGGCTCGCGATTGATGAAGCGCTGATCCATCAGTTTATCGGCCGCACGCTGCCCGATGTTATGGACATCCTCGATAAGCATTACGGCAGCCACGAAACCACCGAGGCGGTCTATGTCCGCCACAAGGAGATTCGCGACGAGATGGTCAAGACCGAACTGGAACTTAAGGCCGGCGCCGCCGAGTGCCTAGACGAGCTGCTGGCTGCGGGCTATCACGTTGGTCTAGCGACGTCGTCGCGCCTCGTTACGGCCGAGCGCAACCTTAAGATGGTTGGCCTCTTTGACAAGTTTGAAACGGTAACGTGTGGCGAGGACGTCGTGCACGGCAAGCCCGACCCCGAGATGTATCTGCTCGCCTGCGAGCGCGCGGGCTTTGCTCCCGAGGAATGTGCCGTGGTCGAGGATTCGCGCAACGGCTGCGTCTCGGGCATTACGGCCGGCTGCCATGTCTTTGCCGTCCCCGATATCGTGCCGCTGCCGCAGGACGTGGTGGATGGCTGCGAGGCCGTGCTCGATACGCTGTTCGATCTGGCGGCGGCAGTTAAAGCCGCGCGCTAGACAATTGCGGCGTTGAAACGAGCAATTGCCCACGTTTGCGCTTAAGCAAAAGGGGCCCGGCAATGGTCGGGCCCCTTTTGCTTAAGCGGCGACATAGCATACTTGCGGGCGTGCTACAGATACGCGCCTAGGTTGATGGCCGTGGCGTCGGTCTGGCTGCTTGCCTGGGTGCTGGCGCGTTCCAGCAGGAACGGCCGTACGAGTTCTTGGCGGTTGATGTCCTCGATGG
>DAWEIC010000027.1:3506-14339 GCA_052364855.1 Collinsella sp. | reverse complement strand
GGGCATGCGGACGGAACATCGCGTCCATCTCGGCCACCTGCGCGTCCATGGTCGCGGCATCCGCGCGGCAGTAGCGCTCCTCGTGCACCAGGTTCACCACGGGATGCGCGATTGCCGGACGCTCCTTACGGGGCGTGCCGATGATGAGCATCGATAGCGGCATGGTATAGGGCGGCAGATCGAGCAGCTCGGCGACTTCCTCGGCATTCTCGACGATATCGCCGATGTAGCAGCTCCCCAGCCCCAGGGCCTCGGCGGCAACCACGGCGTTTTGCGCGGCGATCACGGCATCCTGCGCCGCGATGGCAAAGTCGCCCAAACCCGGAGCGCGGCGGGGCGCCTTGCCCGTACGCTCGACAAACTCGGGCTCAAAGCAGCCCACGTGCTCAAACAGATCGATCCACTTGGCATAATCGACCACAAATATTAGTGCCCAGGGCGCCTTGGCGATCATGGGCTGGTGGTCGCACAGATCGGCCAGACGGTCCAACGTGGCCTGCTCGCGAATGCTTACGATGGAATACATCATCATGGCGCCCGCCGACGGTGCGCGACTCGCCGCATGCAAGACCGCCGCCCGCTGCTCGTCGGTCACTGCTACGGGACGGTCGTCGTCATCACGCGCGAAGGCACGCGTAGACGAGCGATGCTCCAAGATGTCCAGTACCGCGTTGCCCGTAGTCTCGACCGGATAGCCGTACGTATCCGTGACTGCAGCTCCGTCGCCGCCCATGTCCGCCTTGCAAACCTGCTCGCTCATCGCCCTACCCTCGCCATTTCTTTAAGAAGCCTTTACGTTTCCGTGTAATTCCCGTCCATTATCGCGCAGGTCGCCACTACATTGCGCCACACCGCCGCACGTGCGCGTTAATATGGCTGGTTGTTGTGCGCAGCCACCAATTGCAGCGCATATCTTGGTAACAATCGGGTAAACCCCCGCTTTCGTAGGTTTTAGTTTGTGAGGAGTCTCAGCATGTTCGCTGCCGCCATCTCGCTCGTCGGTCTTGCGGCGACCGTCTACCTTGTCTTGCGCGAGGCCAAGGCCATTCGCGCTCAGTCGGGCACCGTCACCAAGGGCGCCTTCGCCTGGAGCGTCGCCTTTGGCCTGTTCCAGCTCTTTTTGACCGTCTGGGGCGCTATTGGTCTCGTCGCGCAAAACGAGCCGCTCGCCTTTGTGATGCTCATCCTGACCAATGCCATCCTCACCGGCTGCGCTTGGGCCAGCATCGCCCGCGACCACATCGCCCCGCGCGTCTTTGCGTTCGCCAAGCCCGACGCCCCCGCCCCCACCGGCAAGCTCGCCCGCCTGCGCGGCGCCTTTGTGGGCAAACCGCTCGTCGCCGCCGTCTTGTGCCTGCTGCTCGCCGGCGTCTTTGCGCTGCTGGGAATGGAAGTCTCGTCCAACCACGACTTTACCTGGGTCTACCCCCTGTGCATCCTGCTCGAGTGGGCCATCATCACCGTGCTCATGACCGGCCTGTTCTTCCTGTTCCAGCGCCACGGCGCAGCTCCCGCGGTCCTGGCCTTTGCCCTCTTTGTCCTGGGCATTGCCGAGTTCTTCGTCATCACGTTTAAATCCATGCCCATCCAGCCGGGCGACCTTTCGGCCATCTCCACCGCCGCTGCGGTCGCCGGCACCGGCTACACCTTCTCCATCTCGCTATTCTGTGTGCTGTCCATGGGCTTTACCGCCATCGCCATGCTGCTGTGCGAGTACGCCGGCCTGGTCGCGCCGCATCGCAAGAAGGGCGCCGCCAACGCCAAACGCATCCTGCTCACCAACCTGCTCGTCGCCGTACTGTGCCTGGGCGGCGTGACCGCGCACGTCACCCTCATCGACTACTACAACACCCTCGGCATCACCGTCTACACCTGGCGCCCGCTCGAGAGCTACTGGCGCGAGGGCTACCTGCCTGCCTTTATTAGTGCGGCGCAGTCCATCAAGCCGCCCAAACCCGCCGACTACTCCGTCGACGATGCCAAGGCCACGCTCAAAAAGTACGCCAAGGCCTACGACAAGTCCGACGCGGCCAAGAGCGACGGGCGCGCCGCCGCAAAGGAGCAGTTCGGCAGCGAGAAGCCCACGGTCATCGCCATCATGAACGAGACGTTCTCGGATCTGTCGATCTACCAGAACATGCGCGCCGGCTACGAGGGCCCGCAGTACTTTAAGAGCCTGTCCAACTGCCTCAGCCGCGGCAAGCTCTACGTGAGCGCCTACGGCGGCGGCACCGCCAATACCGAGTTTGAGTTTATGACCGGCAACTCCATGGCCAACCTGGGCTCGGGCGTGTACCCCTACACCATCTACAACATGGAAACGACCGGGAATCTGGCAGAGCAGTTCAAGTCGCTCGGCTATTCCACCACCGCCATGCACCCCAACCACGCGACCAACTGGAACCGCGAGAACGTCTACAAGGACTTTGGCTTTGACCAGTTCCTGTCCATCAACGATTTCCAAGGCGCCGATACCCTGCGCGGCATGGTGACCGACCAGGCAACCTACGACAAGATTCTTGAGCTGCTCGACCAGAACGCCGATCCGCAGTTTATCTTCGATGTGACCATGCAGAACCACTCGGGCTACGACACGGGTCTGCTGCCGGTCGACAAGCAGATGCACCTGAACATCGACACGACCGACCTGGACGCTAAGACCGTCGAGGACGGCACGCTCTCCGATGTTGACGAGTATGTCTCGTGCATCGAGCAGTCCGACCAAGCGCTGCGTTACTTCCTCAACGCCTTGAGCAAGCTTGACCGTAAGGTGGTCGTGGTGTTCTGGGGCGACCACCAGCCGTTCTTCCCGTCCAAGTTCAACGATAAGTGGTTTACCGGCGAGGACGACGCCACGCATCAGGAACGTCTGTGGCAGACCGACTACATCATCTGGGCCAACTACGACGTTGCCGGCTGCGACCAGACGAGCGAGGTCGACGACCTGTCCACCAACTACCTGTCCACGCAGCTTATGCAGCTGATCGGCGCCCCGCTGACCGACTACCAGAAGGCGCACATGACGCTGCGCGAGTCGCTGCCCGCCATCAACTCGGTGGGCTACGAGGACGCCAGCCTGCGCTGGGCGCTCTCCTCCAACGTCACCGGTGACGACGCCGTTGCCGCAGCCGCCACCAAGGCACGCGAGGATTACGCCAAGATGCAGTACTACGAGATGTTCCGCGACGGCAAGAACGTCTACACCGAGCACTTCCAGACCGAGGCCAACGAAACCGACCCCAACCTGGCACCGGGCACGACCAAGATCAAGTAGCGGGTCACTCATAACTGAAACGTCTGTCCGGGCGGAGGCATATAAGGTTCCCTGCTCGGACAGTCCTGCGCAAGACGGAGGCCACATTAAGTGGCCTCCTTTGCGTGCGGAACTCATGATGAACCTTATATGCCTCCGCCCGGACAGACGCCCTGTTGTTGGAGCGCAGCTTGTCATAGGAGTATCCGCTGAACATAGATAAGTCGAAGGCCACGTCTTGTGGCCTTTTTTGCATCCGGAAACCGTGTCCCAGAATTCACGTCCGGAATGGGATGCAGTTTCCGCTTGGGACCCGATTGGGAAAGTGTGTCCCACTATTCAGCTGGATTCCGGGATGTATTATCCGGTTGAGGCTCGTTGGGAAAGTGCGTCCCACTTTGGGGGCTGATTCTGGGACGTGGTTTCCGGTTGGCTCTCATTGGGAAAGTTCATCCCATTTCTCGGCCTAATTATGGGATGCAGTTTCCGCTTGCGGAGTCTCCACTCAACAGAAAACCCGGGTGGCCTGTTTTTTGGCTACCCGGGTTTTTGGGTTGTCGATATGTTCGACTGGCTACTAGTGGGTCTTGCGGCGCTTGATCAGCATGATGAGGGCTATCACTACGAGCGTTGCTCCCGCTGCTGCTGCGGTGGCGACTAGGGCGAATGTTTGGTCGCCGGTGTTTGCGAGGTTCTTCGCTGTGGTCGTAGTCTTGACCTTGGTGTCGGTCTTAGCTCCGTTGTCGGACTTGGGCTTGTCCGGGTTCGTCGGGGTCTCAGGAGTCTCGGGGTCCTTTGAGCCTTCGGAATCGGTTGGGCCGGCGGTGTTTACCAGCGTATGGTCCAGGAACTTCTTGGCGCCCGCACTTGCCTGTGAGAACAGGCGGCACGTGCGGATCGGGGTGGCGTTCACCGTTGTGGGCGCCGTCTCCTCGGCCTCGATATTCACGAGCGTCGTGCCGGTGTCGATGCCCACGTCGTTGTATCCCACGTGGCAGTAATACTGCGCACCGTCATCGTCTGCGGTCAGGTCAATCTCGAGCTTTGAGGCCGTTCCAGCCGCAAGGTTGCCATCGGCACCCACACGCTTGAACTCGGTCTCACCACGGCCCTTGCGGTACCAGATGTATGTCGGCGCCAGCTCCGTTTCGCTACCGTCGGCACCGAGCTGCGTCACGTTGCCGATCGCCGAAAGCGTCAGGCGGCTTCCCGCTGCGCGCTCGATCGAGGAATCGTATTCGATACTCTCCCCCTCTTCATCATCCGCCGCAGGTCCGCTCACGCTCATCGTCATGCCCTCGGGCATGGTCTTGACCGTAATAATTGCCGAGCGAATACCCGTTTCGGTCGTGGATCCATTCTTAACGGCGGCAATGGCAAATCGATACTCCGTATTGGGCTGCAACCCGTCCCAGGTAAGCGAGGTCTGCGTATTGTCGGCGATCTTCCAGCTGTTGACGATGGCGTCGGCCGCGTTACTCTGCAGCATACCCACGCCGTAGCTAAAGCCACCCCTGTTTGCGAGCACGTCGTCCCAGCTAAACGCGACACTGGTCGAATCGACGGCGTTTGCCGTAAAGCCCGTCACGGCCGGCGCGTCGGGCATCTCGACATCCTTGACGTCATAGCCCACGATCCAAAGCTGATCGGTGTCCTTGGTGCCGAGTTTGTCGCCCGAGCCGTCCTCGAACTTGTTGACATCCACCGCGTTGACGCCCAGACGCCACACAAAACCGTACTTGCCCTGCGCGGCCTCGGGCAGGTTGTCGACGGTACCGCCGTATTCGGTCGATTCACTCGAGGAGTTACCCGTAGTAAAGCCGGCGTTGGCACCAAAGCACAGGCCGCCAAACAACTCGTGCTTTGCGAGCTTCGCGCCCATGACAACGCTGCCGTTCAGCGTCAAGCCGAGCTCGAGCTCCTGCTCCTTGCCCTCCTCGACTTCGATGGTCTGCTCAATGCTCGCCCCCGACTGCGCGGCGGCGCCGTTAAACCCATCGTGCGTGTAGGCGCGCGTTACGCCAGGCTTGCCCAGGCCAAAGGAATCCCCAACGGGAGTCTCGCCGTTGAGCGTCGTTTGATAGGTTCCGGGTTCTCCCGACCGGTTGGTCAAAAAGTAGCTGAGCGGCGTCATATTGTGCTGTTTGGCAATGCGGTCATAGGCCTCGACATTAACGACCGAGGTCTGCGCGCCGAGCGACACGGGCGCCGCCATCACGCCCTTGCCACCAGTTTCCTCATTTTCGATCTCATACTCGTAATAGACCATCGGAATCGTGTAGAGCACGGCCTTGTCACCCTCGCCGGCATGCGACTCATAGCTTACGCTTGCGCTGACCGTGCGCTCGCTCCGGTAGTCATAGCATCCCTCGGCGGCAAAATCGACTGAAGCATTCATCGCGACCAGGGGCGGACCGGTCTGCACCTCGACGGCAACGCCCAACTCGGCGCCAATGGTATAGCCCTGGGATGTCCCCGTGCCCTTTTCCTCTCCGTATGACGTGCCGCCCAACACCAGATAGCCGTATGCCTGCTCCAGATCCTCAACATAGGGCGCATCCTGCAGCACGGCAAGCACGCGCGGGTTGGTATAGACCTTGCAGCGGTCCTTGTACGTAATCTTGACGCTGTCGTTGTCGACATCGGGCAGCGCGAGCGAGATAAATGTGCCATAGGTAGTGCCGCGACGGTTGCTCTCGCTAATCACCTGCTCCTCGCCGCGGCGCACCTTTCCGTTCTCGTCGAGCGAAAAATGCGAGGCGGTCATCCAATAGTAGTCATCGTTCTTGCGCAGGTCCTCGTCGCGGTGCTTGCCCACCACGGCGATAAAGCTCTCGTTATAGCGGTCCGAACCCGAGACGCTGCCCGCCTTGACGTCGCTGATCCACACCTGCTCTATACCCTTGTGGTCATGCTTGTTGCTGCTGTTGTATTGCTGACCGCTCATGCTCATGGTTCCGACCATGGACCCCAAGCCCTGAGCCCCGCTCTGTGCCGTGTTGCAGGCAAAGTCGCGGAACACATCGCCGCCCACGAGCACCTCGTCGACCGCCAGCTGCTCGGACAGGCCGTCAAGGTTGGCAGTGGCAAGGGCAATAGGCGCCAAGGTGCACGGATAGCGCTTATCCTGAGCGCTATCCTTCCATGCGCTGTTGGGCACATGCATCAGCCCATAGGAGGCGAGGAGCCCGTCTCTGTATTCCTTGCAATCGGAAAGCTTGAACTCGCCAGACTCCGAGTCAAAATACGCGTAGCGGTACAGCGCGCCGTACAGCCCCTTGCTGCCGTCAGAAGCGCCGTAATCAAAAGCGCTGCGTTGCCAGTCATAGCCCGCAAGAATAAGGCCCGTGACGGTTTCACCCGTCTTCTTTCCTTCTTCATCGTAGGCGGCAAACGTGCCGAACGTCGCATTCGCAGCGACCATGGTCTTGCCGTTCGCGGAGAGGGAGATTGCGCCCGCGTCGCCCAGAGCATCGACATGGACGAGCGCACCCTTGGATGCATCCCACGAGAACAGCTCGCAATGCGTCGACTTATCAATATTCTTTTTGCCGTAGGGTGCCGAGACCACGATGGCGAGGTCATCGCAAAAATCGCGATCGAGGTCGCCGGCCGCCAGCGAAACGACAGGAGCTGACTGAAGCTGCGTCTAGGAATCGTTCCCGCCCTTGTTGTGCGTGGTGTAGTCAGCGGCGTTACCGGAATCGATCTTAACGACGCTCTGCTTCCAGTTGCCGCCCTCCAGGTCGTACATGTCGACTACGGCCTTGCGCACGCCGTTCTCGTCGACATAGCAACCCGCGTAGACAAAAAGCTCGTCCACACCGTCGCCATCGACATCGCCCGCCTCGACATCAAAGACGGCATCGTGCTCTTGCAGATAACCGGCATCCAGATACTTAAAACGGCCTTCGTACATCATATTGGTGTTGACCGTCACCGGCAGGCGTGTATCGAGCTTGCGCGTGCGCCCGTTGGCAAACGAAAAGAGGACCAGCTCGATCTTTCCGGAGTACGACTTGCCGTCGATCGTGGTAGAGGAGCTGTCGCCATAGGCGCGAAGCTCGGCGACGCGGCTCTTTTTGCCCGTTTTGGCGTCGCTGCAGAACTCGACGCTCGTGGCGTGAATGCCCGAGAAGTCGCTGTTCTCGTTGGCAAGCACTGTTGATGACCCATTGTTGCTTAGGTACGACCAGTCGCCGCCGCCGTAATCGCTGTGCTTGTAGAGGTCGCTACCCGTATCGAAGCTGTTGACATTTTGCCAGAACTTTGCGGCGCCCCACACACTTCCATAGCCATCGGTGAGTTTGCTGCTGCCGCCAAGATCGCCGCGCTCGACGTTCTCGAGCTTGTCGCGCAGAGTGTAGCGATTGCCATGGCTACCGTTAACTGCCATATAGACCTCGCTGCGCGTGGCAAACGTCGTGGGAGTGGTGGTGGAGTAGGGGCCAACGGTATCGGCCGGAATGTCCTCGCTCGTGCCCAGGCCCAAATCGCTATAGTCCTGCTCGGTCATATCGGTGATCTCAGGCGTGTCGGCCGCCTGGGCGACGTTGGGAGCCGCCGTGAAACAGACGACACTCGTTGCAATCAACGCAGCAAGCGCCGCCGTCCCGGCAAGCGGGATTTTCGACAACCGGCGAATGTGGGGGTGTGGAACGTGCATGGGGGACCTCGCTTTACTCGAGTGGAGTCGGCTCATTTTTGCAAATGATACGTCCGACGCCCGATATCACGTGTCTCATTTTCGCCAACGGCGTGTCTCATTTTTGAGAATCCGAGATGCCGCGGAAATCTTATCCCAGCTCAAAGGCCATTTCTGGGATGTATTTTCCATCGAGTGCCTCATCGGGAAACTGCATCCCATTTCAAGCGTCGATTCTGGGACGCACTTTCCCCTTAGACCCTCAACCGGAAACCGCATCCCACTTTGAGCGCAAATTCCGGGATGCATTTTCCGGTTTTGCTCTCATTGGGAAAATGCATCCCGTTTCTTGACCGAATAATGGGACGCAATTTCCCGTTGGAGCGCCTTTGGGAAAGTGTGTCCCACTTCGACCGCCCAGAGTGGGATGCACTTTCCGCAAAGCACCTCAACGGGAAACTACGTCCCATTCCAAAGGCAAATTCCGGGACGCATTTTCCGAAAGCCTGCCCATCCGGAAAGCCCGTCCCACTTTGGACGCATCCGGGCACGGAACCATCGACCTATCAGGCCTTCCATCAATAAAGAGGCGCCCTCCCGGACGACGGGGCACGAAGTTCGTCGCGAGTTCCGCACGCAAAGAAGGCCACTTAATGTGGCCTTCGTCTTGCGCAGGACTGTAGAGCAGGGAACTTCGTGCCCCGACGCCCGGGAGGACGTTGCATTTAGAAAGATGAACCGACCGCCGTCAGCGATGGGAGCTACTCCCCCAGCACGGCCTTCTTGGCCGCCAACGCCATGTTGTCAAGATCCTCCTTGGTGGGGTGATCCTTTGCGGCAACCCAGTTGTCGAGCAGCATCTTAAAGCGGGCATTGTCGGGATCTTGCTCGAGCATGGCCTCGTAACGCTGCTTGACCGCGGGGCCCATCTTGCCCTGGCACATCGCCCAGCCCACAAGCTCGGCATCCTCTGCCAAATTGGACGACACGCGGTCGATAATCTGCTGAAAATAGCTCTGATCGGCACCAAAGCCGCAGGTACCAAAGAGGAAAACGCGCTTGCCGTGCAGGGCGGAGAGCAGCGCTGCGACTGAAGGCGTGCACGCGCCCTTGTCGCACCAAAAACCGACAAGCACCGTGTCGGCTGCGCAGGCACCCTGCGCCTCGAGCGCAACTTGATCCGCATCCGCATCGTCGCTCAACGCCGCGGCGTGGATAAACTCAACGCCGGCAGCCTGCAGGGCGCGCTTGATTGCACCCGAAACCATCCTGGTATTACCGCTCTTGCTGTTAACCACCAAAGAGCATGTCATAGTCACGTTGCTCGTTTCCCCCAAAACTAAAGCCACTAATGCAATTTATTAGATGAATATCTTAGTACTAACGCGACAGATGTAAACCACCGTCTGTCGATTGGCGACGCAGACGACACCTTGGGTGGATTTTGGACCGCGTGTACTTGGATTAATGCCGCCGCAGAGTGTTTCACGGAATACCGTCAAATTGTGTCACGGAGTATCGTCAAAATGTATCACGCGCTGGTAGAACGCTATATAACAAGATGGCTCTATGGGGCAAATTAACCTGATTCATTTGTCCCGCGTCTTGCTTACTGGGCGAATTGGCTGCGGTAGAGTTCGGCGTAGAAGCCACCTGCCGCTAGCAGCTCGTCGTGCGTGCCGCGCTCGATAATCTCGCCGTCGCGCATCACCAGAATGCAGTCGGCGTTGCGGATGGTGCTCAGGCGGTGCGCCACGACAAAGCTTGTGCGACCTGCCATGAGCTCGTCGAATGCCGCCTGCACCTGCAGCTCGGTACGCGTATCGATGCTCGACGTTGCCTCGTCCAGCAGCAAAATCGCCGGGTCGGTGAGCATGACGCGCGCGATGCACAGCAGCTGTTTTTGACCCTGGCTAAACGTGCCGCCGTCCTCGCCAATCACCGTGTCGTAGCCTTTCGGCAGCTGCACGATAAACTTGTGCGCATGCGCGCGTTTGGCCGCCTCGATAACCTGTTCGCGTGTGGCATCGGGACAACCGTAAGCGATGTTTTCCGCCACCGTGCCCTCAAACAGCCAAGTGTCCTGCAGTACCATGCCAAAGGCACGGCGCAGGCTTGCGCGCGTGTAGTCACGCGAGGAACGGCCATCGACCGCGATGCGACCGGCATCGATATCGTAAAAACGCAGCAGCAAATTGATGAGCGTTGTCTTGCCACAGCCCGTGGGGCCGACGAGGGCAAAGCGCGTGCCGGGCTTGGCATCGATGCAGATATCCTGCAGCAGTTTGCGGTCGGGCACGTAGCTAAAGTCCACATGCTCAAAGGCAACCTCGCCCTTCGGGGCGGCGAGCTCAATGGCATCCACAGCGTCGGGCTCCTGCTCGCGCGCATCGAGCAGCGCAAACATGCGGCGCGCCGAGGCGTACGCGGTCTGAATCTGCGTAATAACGTTGGTGACCTCGTTGAACGGCTTGGTGTACTGGTTGGCGTAGGACAGAAAGATCTGCACGCCGCCCACCGTAAGCGCCGCCGGCACACCCGTGATCACGCCCACGCAGCCGATCACGGCGACCACGGCGTAGATGATGTTGTTGATAAAACGCGTGCCGGGGTTGGAGAGCGAACCCATAAACTGCGCGCGCTCACCTGCCGTATAGAGCTCGGCGTTGAGGGCATCAAAGCGCAGCTGCGCGTTGGGGCCATAGGCAAACGCGTCCACGAGCTTCTGCTCGCCTACGTACTCCTCGATATGACCACCGAGCTGCCCTTGAATACGCTGCTGTGCCGTAAAGCTCTTGTTGGAAAGCTTGGCGATGGCGCCGGCTGCAAAAATGGAAAGCGGCGTGACGAGCACCACCACAAGCGTCATGGTCAGGTTGATGGAAAGCATAAACGCGAGCGTGCCCACGATGGTGATGACGCCGGTAAAGAGCTG